>NZ_LDPY01000003.1 GCF_001038505.1 Puniceibacterium sp. IMCC21224 | reverse complement strand
GCTGATCTCCGACAGCCCACGGATACTTCCTTTCGATCTGCCGGCCGTGATCACCAAGGGGCCCGACGACGCATCCGGTTGCCGCGCGCCGGGTGCTCAAGCAGATCGGGGATTACGTCGATATCGAGCGCCGGATTGCCGCCGCCAAGGCGCCGCCTCGTCCGGCCGTCCCCTTTGTATTGTCACCCGATGGCCGCAACGCCATTGATGACAGTGGTCGGCGCATCGCGCTGACCAGGCTCCTTGCGCAAGACCGCCAACGGCTGCTGCGATCGCCTGATGGGATGCCTGAACACGCATCGCTCTGGCTCACGGAACGCGGCCAGCCCGTGTCGTCGGGTACTTGGGAGGTAGCGTTTCGTAGGGCAAGCCAGCGGTGCCAGGCCTTCGGCCTCAATATCATCGTCACACCGCACACATGTTGCGGCACACCTTTGCGGTCAACATGTTGTCGATGCTGATCCGCGAACAGGTGGGCAGGATCTTCAACCCGACCGATGCGCACGGTGCTGCCTATCGGCAGATGCTTGGCGATCCGCTCCGCCATCTCCAGCACCTCCTCGGCCACGCGAACATCGCTAGCACCTACATCTATCTCGACAGCCTTGCCGAGGCGCAGGAACTCGTCGATGCGGCGGCGGATCGCTGGACCGACGAACTCATGGCGGAGGATCGATGACCGGCAGAGCCCGCGTCTCACAGCCCCGCCCAGGGCGACGCGCGAGTTTTCCTGACAATCTTTCCGATCCCGGTCCCGCGGCCGCCATTGCCATCACCGCCCGCCGTTTCGAGATTGCCTTGGCCGGACAGACTGCGACGATGGACCTGACGCGTTTGCCGGGTCGCAATTCGCTTGCACGGGCCTTCACGCTGGCACTCTGGCAGGCATGTCAGGTCGGTGGCCCTGCCGGCACCGTCCGCACCGCCATGGTCATTGGCCGAAGCCCATCCATCGGTTCTGGCGCTATCTCGATGCGACAGACTCATCCGTACAGGCGCTTGCCGAGATTGATGTTGCTACCATCGAAGGCTCGACGCCTGGATGGATGAGCGCGGGCAGCATCCCAACATCGCCGCCACCAGATGGAGATGTAGTGATGCTGCTGCGGTTGGCGGATGCGGGCGAACCAGGCCGCCTTTCCGAAGAGGCTTCCCGCCGATTATTCTATGTCAGTACGCGCCCGGGTGTTCCACCGCGCCCGCGCGATGCCTACAGCGACAGTGTCCGGGTGGCCTTGAAGGTGGCCGCACGTGCCGATGTTGCAGCGATCATGCAGCGATTCCGTCCGGCGCTTGAACAGGAGTGCGAGACACGCATCGACCGGCTGGAGATGGACGCCTTCGCGGAGATCGACCGTGTCGGTTTCATTACCGTCAAGAACGACCTTTTTCGTCAACTCTACGGGGCACGGAACTATGCAGGGATTTCGAATGAGGGGCTGAGCGACAGGATGCATGGCACGCGGCATCTGCTTCTTGGCGATCTGATTGCCCTTTTTGTTTGCTGTCGCTGGAGACCGGTCTCGAGATCGAAGCGATCAAGACCCTGCGTGCCGACTGCCTCAAGAACCCGTCCAGCGGATATGTCGAGATCGAGTATTGCAAGCGCCGCGCCCGTCATGCCGAGTGGAAGCGGCTGCGGGTTCGGGACGGAGGGTCAGGCACCCCGGGCGGCCTCCTGCGCCTCGCAATTCAGTGGACCGCAACGGCGCGCGGTCATCTCAAGAGCGAGCAGCTTTTCACGTTTTACTGCCGCGGGCGCCTGACCGATGTCGTTCTGCCGATGCAATCCGCTAGAAAGGTCTGGGTCAAACATCACGGGTTGCAGGATGATTACGGGAAGCCGTTGAAGCTCTGCCTCTCGCGTTTGCGCAAGACCCACAAGGCTGCGTGGTATCGCAAGACCGGCGGTCAGCTGCGCCGGTTTGCGGTTGGACATACCGTCGAGGTTGCTGCGAACCACTATGGGGACATTCCCGCCTTGCGGCCGATACACGAAGCTACCATCGCCGAGGCGCTGATGGACGCTGTCGAAGATGCGTTGCAGCCTACCGTGTTGACCCCGGAGGCCGAGGTCGAAGTCTTGGCAGCTCCGTCTTCGGCTCAGCCCGGTTTTCCGGAGGGCTTGGCGACCGATGTTCCGGCATTGCTGGCAGGCGAACAGGATGTATGGCTGGCAAGCTGTTCCGGCTTCTACAGCAGCCCGTTCGCCACGTCGGGAGAGGCCTGCCCGGTGCCGTTCTGGGGCTGCCTCGAATGCCGCAACGGCGTCATCACCACTCGCAAGCTTCCCGCGCTGATGGCGTTTCTGGATTTCGTGGTGGACCAGCGCAAGGTTTTGTCCGAAGCAGATTGGCAGGCGAAGTTCGGGCGGGTCCACCACAGGATCTCTGCGCAGATATTGCCGCAATTCTCTGAGCCCGATTTAGCCGCCGCGCGTGCCCTCACGGCCAGTCAATCGGCACAGATCTACCTTCCCCCGGAGGCGGGTCTCGCATGAGAGCAAATCCAGACTGCACGACCGCAAGGCCATCGCTGCCATCGGCAATCCATCCCGACGACACCGACATCCTCGCAGGCAGACCGCTCAGACCGGGATCGGAGCGGTCGATGCTGTCCCGCTTCGGCGACGATGTCTGGGATCTCAGTCCAGCGATGTTTCGCGCCAACGCGCGTCCGGCAGCGTTTCGCGTGGACTTCGGCGCCATCGAAGACCCCGCGCTTCGACGGCTCGCCAAGGAGTATATGCTTGCCCGCCTTCAGGCGCCTCTGCGCAGCTACCGGGGCCCTTGCGGCCCCTCGACCGCCAAGGGCACATTGCTGTTCCTGCGCCATTTCGGAGAGTTCCTGCACGATCGTATCGGTTCCGTCGAACTGGCGCGCGTCGACCAGCAAGTGCTGGACGCGTATCTGGCGCATCTGGGGGCAGACGGCGCACGTTCATCGCAACAGATCCGCCTCTATGTCGATGTCCCCATCGACCTCCATCATTTTGGGCCATGGGTGACCGGGGGCGGCATTCCCTTCCTGCCCTGGGGTGGGCGCACGGCAAGCAATGTCAGCGGTCGGAGCCGGACGAGCTCGGAGAACACCACGCCGCGCATCCCCGAACCGGTCATCGGCGCACTGCTCCACTGGTCGATGCGATACGTCGATGTCTTCGCTCCGGATATCCTCGCGGCGCGCGAAGAGCTGGATCGCCTTAAAGCCCGCGCTGCCCAGATTATTGCCGAGGATGCGCGCCAGACCCGCCACGAACGGTTTCGCTACCGTCTTCGCACCTGGCTCGAGGCCCGTCGGGCGGAAGGGCGGGGCGTGCCACTCTGGGAGCGCCGTCCAAACACCACCCGCGGTGTCCCCGATGTTAGGGAAGGCAACGCGTATAATTTCAGGCTGATGTGCCTTCAGATCGGCTGTCCTCAAACGGGGAACCTCAGTAGTTCCACCGCGACCGTGAGGATGCTGGACCAGATGGCGGGTGAGATGGGAACCGAGGTCGGCGGAATGGATACCCCGATCACCCTCGATCCCGATACCGGCCTGCCCTGGCGGGAGCGTTTCGACACGGACAGCCTGCCACATGAAGAGCAGATGCTGCAGGCGGCCTGCTACATCGTCTGCGCGTATCTGACGGGGATGCGCGACAGCGAGTTGCAGGACATGGAGCCGGGCTGCGTTTCGGTTGAACGCAGTGCTGACAACCTGATCGAGCGCTATCGGGTACGCAGCAACGTCTATAAGCACCGCGAGGCGGCGGGTGTTTCCGCCGATTGGATCACTATCGCGCCGGTCGCCCGAGCGGTCGATGCTTTGGAAGTCCTGTCACGGCGCGCACGCGGCGAGCGCGACCTGAGATCTCTTTGGGTCTCGTTGAAGCCTTGGGACTGGACGGCGGATTACCTTGCCGCGCAGGCGTCGCCGATCATCAAGATGTTCCGCGACGGTCTGGATGCAAAGGTCGCAAACCCGCCCGCAATTCCACATGTCGACGGACGCCCCTGGCATTTCAGCACCCGCCAGTTCCGGCGCACCATCGCATGGTACATCGCGAACCGCCCTTTCGGCGTGATTGCCGGAAAGATCCAGTACAAGCATGCCTCCGTGGCGATGTTCGAGGGCTATGCCGGTGCGCCGCACGGAGATTTTCGCCGGGCGGTCGAGCAGGAACGCGCCCTTGGCCAATTGGACGATGTGGTCGCCTATTATGAGGCCTACCTGCAGGGTGACGAGCCCGGCGGACCGGCTTCGTCCCGTCTCAAGCAGGAGTTCGACCACGTCCGGGACACCCTCGGTGATCTGCCCGGGCGCATCCTCGACCAGAAACGCCTTCGAACGATGCTGGCGCATCTTGGAAAGACGCTGCATGTCGGATTTCTGAACGATTGCTTCTTTGAGCCCGCCAGCGCCCTCTGCCTGCGGCCCGACGACAAGCCGGAGGCCCCGGTGATTTCGCGTTGCAGCCCTGACCGCTGCCCCAATTCCTGCCTGACCACGCGCCATGTCGCGCCCTGGCGGACCTCGATCGAGGAGGGCGAGCGCCTCCTGCAGGGCAACACCCTGTCGGCATTTCAGAAGGTCGCAATCGCGCAGGACAATGATCGAAAGCGCGGACTGATCGCGCACTTGGAGGACCCAAAGCTATGACATGGCCCGTCAGTCAGAAGACCGAAGACGCCTTGCGCGCCGCCATGAAGCGGCTGCTCGAAGGAGCCTCAGAGCATACCGACGGGCGCCTCAGTGTCGCCAATCTCGCGTGCGAGGCCGGCGTCAGCCGCGCCACAGCCAACCGGGCCACTGCCGTTCTTGCGGAATTTCGTGCGGCAGAGGCGCGGTTCCGGTCGGGATCAGTCGCAGGATTGAAAGCCCGTATCCGTGAACTCGAAGCCGAGCTGAGGG
Organism: Puniceibacterium sp. IMCC21224; assembly: GCF_001038505.1. NCBI lineage: Bacteria > Pseudomonadati > Pseudomonadota > Alphaproteobacteria > Rhodobacterales > Paracoccaceae > Puniceibacterium > Puniceibacterium sp. IMCC21224. The sequence continues at coordinate 267,966 of NZ_LDPY01000003.1, read as the reverse complement.
CCGCCCGCGGCGGCGAACTGGCAGAGCTGCGCGCGACCGTCAAAACCCTAGCGCAACAAATCCAGGTACTCGCGCTGAAGGGTGAAGAACAACGCCGCCTGATTGCGGTTCTTGAAGCACAGATCGCGCGGGCCGACCCGAAAGTCCTGCCGTTCAGTCCGCCGTCCCAGGGCGGCATCTGAAGTCATGATCAGGGAGAGGAAGAGGTGAGCTGGGTGGGGGTGAAACAGGGATAAGATAGAGAGGGAGCCCCCATGAATTGTCTCATCGATGCCACTCAGGAAAACCCCAATGATCGCAGGGTGTTTTCCTTAAGAGACAGCTTGACTGTCCAGATAACATGCCGATGGCATCTTCATGGCCGAGACGATCTTCGGGCCGACCATCACCCTGTGTACCGGGCGCGTCATCCCGACTCGGTGGGTTGGCGAACAGCACGTGAAAGAAGACTTGGGCTTTATCCCAAGCTTTGCCGACTGGGTGAAGGCGATCCGGCCCGAGCCGTGGATGGGCCGAGCCGAAAAGATCGAGGCGTTGGTCGATCCGCACATGGCCGCCTATTTGGCTTCGCTCGTGGTCGAGGTATCCTGACATGACCGACCCCGCTTATCAGCGCCTCGGCCTGTCATCGACGGCCTCGCCCTTGGCCGTCGTCCGCGCGGCTGTCCGGGCACTACACCCCGACACGCGCGCGGTCCGCAGTTTTCGGACGGCGCGCAAACGGTTTTACCGGCAGATGCTCTGCCAGCATGCTGCGCGCCAGGCCGCGACCGAACAGCCTTCCGGCTGATCGGCCGGGCTTGCTCCCATTCATCACAATCAGTGTCCGGCCCATTGGCCGGGTCACTCTTATTTTCAGGAGGTTCCTATGGCGGACTACTTCACCCATTTTTCTTGCCTGATCGACGTCGGCACACCCGACAATGCTGCCCGCGCGCTCGCGCTGTTCCAGCAGTGTCGCGACAAAGATCAGGATGCCGACGAGCCGGAGGTCGCGGGCTTTGATCTTTCCCGTCAGGACGCACCGGAGGGCTGTGCCCTTTGGATCCACGATGACGACCAAGGTGATATTGAGGCTGTCATCCACTTCGTACTGCGCCTTGCCGAAGACCTCGATCTCTCCGGCCTCTGGGGGTTCGAATATGCCAACACCTGCTCGCGTGCACGGCTTGGAGCTTTTGGCGGCGGCGCGCATGTCATCGACCTTGGCAACCGCACAACGATAGGTTGGACCAACACCAACGAATGGCTCGCGGCCGCCTTGAACGGGGAGGACGTCGATGCCTGAAGTGATCTGCACGACGGTCTATCTATTCCCCGAACTCTCTGACGCCGCCAAGGAGAATGCCCGCAGTTGGTATCGCGAACTCGGCCCCCATGACGATTGGTGGGCTGCGGTCTACGAGGATTTTGAGCGCATCTGCGAAATCTTGGGCATCCGCCTCAAGACCACCCCCGTCCGTCTGATGGGCGGCGGCACGCGGGCGAGACCCTGCATCTGGTTTTCAGGGTTCTGGTCACAGGGGGATGGAGCTTGCTTCGAGGGCTACTTCAGCCACGCCAAGGGCGCGGCCGCCCGCATCCGCAATTATGCCCCGCAGGATCCAACGCTGCACGGCATCGCCGACCGCCTGTTGGCGGTGCAGCGCCGCAACTTCTACCAACTTGTCGCTGAGGCCAGTCACCGCGGCCGCTATTATCACGAATACACCATGTCCGTGGAAGTCACCCGCCACAGCCCGACCTGGCAGCCGCCAACCGAAGATGCCGAGGAGATCGTGACCGAGGCGCTGCGCGACCTTGCCCGCTGGCTCTACCGCCAGCTTCAGGCCGAGTATGACCAACTTACCTCGGATGATGCCATCGAGGAAGGGATCATTGTTAACGAATATACCTTTACTGACGCAGGGCGTCGGTTCGGGTGAGCTGCCACGCTGTCTTGCCGATCGGAGTGGACGGCTACTTTGCGAGTGACCGCACGAGTGCCACCAAGGGCTCGAAGTCGTGCTGATCGGCGGCTCTGAGTGCTGCGATGTAGGTTGACCGGTGCGCACTTTCGGCGTTCAGCGTTCCACCACCAGACCAGTCGAGGAAGATGTCCGGATCGATCTTCGCCAAGTAGGCGTCCGCCATGATCCGCGCCCAACGTCCATTGCCGTTCGCAAAGGGATGGATCCAGACAAGGCGGTGATGCAGGCGCGCCGTCGCTTCCAGCGGATCGAAGCTCTTATGGTCACGCCAGTACCGCGCGTCATCGAGACAGGTGCGCAACTCGGTAGAGATGTTCCAGACAGGCACCCCGATGTTCTTGTCGGTCAGACGGAAAACGCCGGCCCAGTCCCAGACTTCCCCGAAAAGACGCTTGTGGATTTCGCGCACCGCGGCATCTGTCAGGACGTCAAACGATTTTGGGCGTCGGTCGAGCCAGGTAAGGCCTGAGATGATGTTCTCCCCTTCGAGTTCGTTCAGCTCGCCGCGCGTCGCAATGTGCTTGGCCTTAAGGCCAAGCAACTCGTCGGGCGTCAGGGGAGTGGCGCCGTAAGGCTCGTGAAACGCGAGCGTCATTGCCAGAAATCCCGTCGACCTTCACGGATAATGTCGGCGGCGAGTTCCTCGATCATCTCGGCTTCGCTGCGCAAACCCTCTGTCTGCTCTTCGAGAGCCATATGCGCCCGCGTGCGCTGGATAGTGCGTCGTGCCTTCGCACGGGCTTGGGCCAGAACGATCTCTTCAACGGGGCCTTCGCGCGGGATGATTGCGTACACAAGGCGGCCGCCCATGGCTTCGGCGATCTTCTCTAGTTGGTTCACGGAGATGGTTCCGGCCTGTTCGTTCTGGATCGCGGCGTAGATGTTGTTTCGTGAGATCCCGAGGCGTTCAGCAAGGGCCGGGGCATTCATCCCGATCGCTTCCTGGAAGGTGGCGATCCAGCCGCCGATCGGCTTTGCAAGCGACTTCGCCAGGCTGGCAGCCTGGTTGATCCTCTCTTGGGCCTGTCTTTGCTTCGCTCGAGTAACCGACATCTGCCAACCTGTGATCTTGCATTTGCGGCCATGCCGCCATTCCACAGTATGGCATAAAGTGAATTTATGCAATGCTATAGATTTGCAAATATATCAATTATGATCGGCCACAGCATGGCGGATAGTCCATGCTTGCAATGCTACCGGATTGCAAGCCTGATGATCCATCACGGGCCTCAGCTAGAATCGAAACAACTCAGGTACGCTTCCTGCTTCTTCATCCCTTAGAATACAGTCACTTGTTCCCGTCGATCCACTTCGACATGAGCCCCTTGTCGCGAAAGCACTCATCCGGCACGCTGCGGCGTTTGATCCGGGCGAGGCGCTCGGCAAAGGCGACCTGCTTTGATGTCGGGCGGCTGTCCTGCGTGCCCGGCTTCAGCCTGGCCTGCGCCTCAATCCAGGCGCTGAGGGATCGGCGATCCTGCTGAACATCCCACGGCAATAGGGTCTGATTGCGCAGTGCCAGTGATCGCGCATAGGCGATCTGCTTCGGCGTCGCAGGCAGGGCATAAGTGGTGCTTTCCATCTGGGATTTCCCTTCCTGGCTTAGTTTTGAAAATAGAACATAAAGGGAACACAATCAAGCTGGCTGTCCAGATCAAGGCGTTTGAGAGAAAGAGAAGGGCCGGGGAAGGTTAGGCCTGAGGGTGCCCGAAAGAGGGTGTCCGGGCCTGATCCTGTCCCTCATTCCGGAGTTTCCAGATGACCCACCTCGCCCCCGTTGCACCCGTTCGCGCGCTTTCGCCAGTTGCCTCAATTCCCTCCCCAGATACTGCTGCAGCGATCATCGCCGTTGCCGAAGCGCTGCAACCCGACCTGGCACAGGGCTTCCAAATCGACGGGCTGCGCCTGCGCCTTGAGATGGAGCAAGCCTTTGGCGGCTCAGATGCGACAGGCGCCTGGAACTGGAAGCTGGCCTATGAGGCTTGCGAGGTGGCGCTGGTCCTCTTCTTGCGGAAATTCGGTCGCGCGCTGTTGGCCCGAGCTGGATCGCCTACAGCCTTGCTGCCGATCCTTGCCAAGGTATCAAACCTGTTGCCAACTCATACCCGGCGATCGGAAGAGATGGAGCGCTTCCAGCAATTCAGCACCCCGCTGCCCATGGGGTTCGCGGCACTTACGGCCGCGCAGATATCCGCGCGCGATCTGGTCTTGGAGCCTTCAGCGGGGACTGGACTTCTGGCCATCTTGGCCATGATTGCAGGCGGCAGCCTCGCGCTCAACGAACTTGCCGAGACCCGCGCCGATCTGCTGCGCCTTCTGTTTCCGGAATCCCCTGTCACCTGCTTTGACGCCGCTCAGATCAACGATTACCTCGACGCGCACCTCCGCCCAAGTGTGATCCTGATGAATCCGCCGTTTTCCGCTCTGGCCAATGTCGATGGTCGCACGACAATGGCTACGGCCCGGCACATCCGTTCAGCTTTGGCACGGCTTGCCCCAGGTGGGCGACTTGTGGCCATCACTGGCGCAAGTTTCGCGCCCGATGTGCCAGCCTGGGTAGAGACATTTGCAAGCCTGACCGAGTCCGCGCATCTGGTCTTCACCGGCGCGGTGTCCGGTGCAGCCTTCGCCAAGCACGGCACCAGTTTCGAGACGCGTATTTCAGTGTTCGACAAATGCCGCGGTGGTGAGGCAGGTGGCATCACCGCTGATCTGACGCGTCCTATAGGCCCTGATGTGACCAGCCTGCTCTCGCTGATCACTGCCCATGTCCCACCGCGCCTGACGCTGGAAACGCCAGTATTGCACGCGCAAACTCCTCTTTCCCCCTTTTCGGGAAATTCTGCCCATGCCACGCGAACCGCCAATGGCAGGTTGCACGCTACGTCCGCAACAGCCACCACCAGCACCGCAACACAGATCGATGCTGAGGATCTTGCCTATAGCCTGCGCGACGCGACCGAGGACGGTGCCAGCGCGCGCCTATCGGATGCAATTTATGAGACCTTCCGCCTGCAGGCGATCGACATCCCTGGGGCGGAGCCGCACCCGACTAAGCTGGTGCAATCGGCCGCTATGGCCTCGGTCGCGCCCCCAAAACCCAGCTATCGCCCCAAGCTGCCAACCGCTGTACTGTGTGATGGCCTCCTGTCAGACGCGCAGCTTGAGACGGTGATCTACGCGGGCGAAGCGCATGGCACGCACCTCGCTGGATCGTGGTGCGTCGATGAGACCGGCGATATGGTCTCTGCCGCCAAGGATGATGATCCCGACGTCATCCGTTTCCGGCGCGGCTTCTTCCTCGGTGATGGCACCGGTGCGGGCAAGGGCCGCCAGTCAGCCGGGATCGTGCTCGACAATTGGGCGCAAGGACGGCGCAAAGCGCTCTGGATCTCGAAGAGCGACAAGCTGCTGGAGGATGCGCAGCGCGACTGGTCAGCACTTGGGCAGGAGCGCTTGCTGGTGACACCGCTGTCGCGCTTTGCGCAAGGCAAAGATATCCCGCTGACCGAGGGCATTCTCTTCACCACCTATGCGACGCTGCGCTCCGAAGAGCGTGGTGCCAAGAAATCCCGCGTCGACCAGATCGTCGACTGGCTGGGGGCAGATTTCGACGGGGTGATCCTGTTCGATGAAAGCCATGCCATGGCCAACGCCGCCGGATCGAAAGGCGAGCGCGGCGATGTCACCGCCTCGCAGCAGGGCAGGGCAGGACTGCGCCTGCAGCACAGGTTGCCCAATGCCCGCGTGGTCTATGTCTCTGCCACGGGCGCGACCTCGGTTCATAACCTCGCCTATGCACAGCGCCTCGGCCTCTGGGGCGGGGACGACTTTCCGTTCGCCACGCGCGGGGAATTCGTCGAGGCCATCGAGGCGGGCGGTGTCGCGGCGATGGAGGTCCTCGCCCGCGACCTGCGATCTCTCGGCCTCTACACTGCACGGTCCCTTTCCTATGACGGCGTCGAGTACGAGATGCTCGAGCATGCGCTGACCCCTGAGCAGCGCGGCATCTACGATGCCTATGCCGGGGCCTTCGCCATCATCCACAACAACCTTGCCGCCGCGATGGAGGCCGCCAACATCACGGGGGATGCCGGCACGCTGAACCGGCAGGCCAAGTCCGCCGCCCGCTCGGCTTTCGAGTCCGCCAAGCAGCGCTTCTTCGGCCATCTGCTGACTTCCATGAAAACCCCCACCCTCATTGCCGCCATCGAGGCCGATCTCGACGCGGGACATTCGGCGGTCATCCAGATTGTCTCAACCGGCGAGGCGCTGATGGAACGCCGACTTTCGGAAACCCCGACTGACGAGTGGAACGACATCCGTGTCGACATCACCCCGCGCGAATACGTTCTCGACTACCTCGCCCATTCCTTCCCGGTGCAACTCTACGAGCCCTTCACCGATAGTGAGGGTAATCTCTCGTCCCGGCCTGTGGTGCGTGACGGCCAGCCGGTGGAATGCCGCGAGGCCGCCCGCAGGCGGGACGCCCTAATCGAAAAGCTGGCATCATTGCCACCCGTGCCGGGGGCGCTTGACCAGATTGTGCAGCGCTTTGGCACCGACCTCGTGGCTGAGGTCACGGGCCGGTCGCGCCGCATTGTGCGCAAGGGCGAGGGGCATGCCGCGCGGCTGGTCGTGGAAAGCCGGGCGGGCTCGGCCAACCTCGCGGAAACCGCCGCCTTCATGGATGACCAGAAGCGCATCCTGATCTTCTCGGATGCCGGCGGCACCGGGCGCAGCTATCACGCCGATCTTGGCGCCAGGAACCAGCGCCTGCGGGTCCACTATCTGCTGGAACCCGGCTGGAAGGCAGACGCCGCCATCCAGGGATTGGGCCGCACCAACCGGACCAATCAGGCGCAGCCGCCGCTGTTCCGACCCGTCGCCACGGATGTGAAGGCGGAGAAGCGGTTCCTGTCGACCATCGCGCGCCGTCTCGACACACTTGGGGCCATCACGCGTGGCCAACGCCAGACCGGCGGGCAGGGGCTGTTTCGGCCCGAGGATAACCTCGAGAGCCCCTATGCCCGCGATGCCCTGCGTCAGCTTTACCGGCGCCTCTATCGCGGCGACGTGGCCGGCTGCTCGCTCGGGGCGTTTGAGGATGCGACCGGCCTCAGCCTGACTGATGACAACGGTCTGAAGGATGACCTGCCGCCGATCACCACCTTCCTCAATCGCCTGCTTGCGCTGACAATAGACATGCAAGTCGTGCTGTTTACGGCCTTCGAAGAGCTTCTCGACCAGCGGATCGAAGGGGCCATTACCGCGGGGGTCTATGACCTCGGGTTAGAGACACTACGCGCCGAGAGTTTCCGTGTGACGGACGCTCGGGTGATCTACACTCATCCGGACTCCGGTACCGAGTCTCAGCTTCTCACCATCGCGGAAAAGCGCCGCAACACACCACTGTCGCTGGCCGATGCGCTGGATTGGCTCGACGATCCTAAGGCGCACCTACTGGTCAACAGTCGCTCAGGCCGGGCTGCGGTGCAGGTGCCCGCGACCAGCCTGATGCTGGATGATGGCACCATCGAGCCCCGCCTGCGCCTGATCCGCCCCACCGAGGCGAACACGGTCCCGGCCAGGATCATGGAGGACACACATTGGCTCGAGGCCGACCGCGCGGCCTTCAGTGCGGCCTGGACTGCCGAACTGGCCGAGGTGCCGGAGTTCACGGAAACCACGCTGCACATCGTGGCGGGGCTTCTTTTGCCAATCTGGAAGCAACTGCCGCAGGATGAGACCCGGGTCTACCGGCTGCAAACCGACGACGGGCAGCGTATCATCGGTCGTCGTGTCTCGCCGACTTGGGTCGCGACAACGCTCGCCACTGATGCGCCAAAGCTCACGAGCGCGCAGGTTCATGCCCTCGTTCTCGAGGGCAAGACAGTCGTGCGGCTGGCCGAGGGGATGGAGTTGCACCGGTCCCGCGTCATGGGGGTGAACCGGATCGAACTGTCGGGCTTTTTGGGCGCCGCCAAGGACCGGCTCAAGGCCGATGGCTTCTTTTCGGAGATCATCAGCTGGAAGCTGCGCCTGTTCTGCCCAGCAGACTCCAGCGGCATCGCAGTGCTTGATCGTCTGCTTGCACGTTGTTCTGTGACAGGACTACATGATCGTAGAGGGAATTGATTCATGTATTCCGAGACCGAAGATCTTGTCCGCGATCTGGCAGCAAATGCCGAAAGCGTTTGTCGTGCATACCTTCCCGCCGGGCGGCGGGAAGGGTCTTACTGGATCGTCGGCGATCTGCAGAACAATCCCGGCCGGTCGCTCTTTGTCAGGTTGATCGGGCCTGCGTCGGGGCCGGGCGCAGCCGGCAAGTTCACCGAACATGTTGCGGCGCGGGTTATGTTGCGGTGGCGTGAACTTGCGCGGTTTGGCGGGGGTTTTCGCGGGGCTGGGCAACATAACCTCAGCGCGACGGGGGGATGTTCGTGATGGCTGGCGATGCAGCAGAGCTTTCGCGCCGCCTCGCACGGGACGCTGAGGCCGTGTGTCGGCATTACCTTCCCAACGGGCAACGACAGGGTCAGTACTGGACCGTCGGCGATGCGCGTAACACGCCGGGGCGGTCGATGTTCGTCCGGCTGAAGGGGCCGGAGGCGGGCCCCGGTGCGGCCGGTCATTGGACCGACGCCGCTACGTCGGAGCACGGCGATCTGCTCGACGTGATCCGGGAGAGCTGCGGCCTCGCCTCTTTCGGCGATGTCGCCGAGGAGGCACGTCGCTTTCTGAGCCTCCCGCGGGTCGACCCCGTCCCGACCATCAATCCTGCACCTGCCCGTGCCGCGATGGGATCGCCCGAAGCGGCGCGGCGGCTGATCGCGATGGCGCAGCCGATCCGGGGCACACCGGTCGAGACCTATCTGGCCGGTCGTGGCATCATGCCGGTCCATGGCGCGGGGGCGTTGCGGTATCATCCACGCTGCTATTATCGGCCCGACGATGGCGGATCAGCGCAGCGGCGTCCGGCGATGATCGCAGCCGTGACCGACCTGCAAGGCAGGATCACAGGGGCGCACCGCACCTGGCTCGCGCCGGACGGCTCGGCCAAGGCCGCGGTCCCCACACCCCGGCGGGCCATGGGCAACCTTCTTGGCCATGCCGTGCGCTTTGGGGCGGCAGAGGATGTCCTTGTCGTCGGCGAAGGCATCGAGACGATGCTGTCGCTGCGGGCGGCGCTGCCGGGCATGCCGATGGCCGCCGCGCTGTCGGCAAGCCATCTCGCCGCGCTCAGGCTGCCCCCGTCCGTGCGTCGGCTCTATATCGCCCGCGATGTCGACGCAGCGGGCACCAGAGCCGCCGCGACCCAGGCCGAACTAGCGAGCAGTGCGGGCATCGAGGTGCTGACGCTCTCGCCTCGTCACGGCGACTTCAACGACGATCTGACGGTCCACGGCCTCGACGACCTGCGCGCGGCGATCCGGCCCCAGATCGCGCCCGAAGATGTCGACCGGTTCCTGCTGAAGGGTGCAGCGAGGTCGTGTTCATGAGACCGTCCGAACCGAAAAACCCACAAATCATGTCCTGACCTGCGAAATCCTGTGTCTCCACATTATGGAGACACACCCATGTTCCAAGACATCTTCCTGCCGCCCGCCGCGGCGAAACATCGTGACGCCCCGCTCGCGGCACAACGCGCGGATTACCTGGTCCACCTGAAGGGAACCGGCGCGAGCCGCGCCAACCTGCGCAAACAGGCCAACGCCCACCTCAACCTCGTTCGCCTTCTGGACATTCGCGACGGCGATCGGATCCACCAGCGGAACATCGAAGCCGCCGCGACACTCTGGTCGGAGCCGCGGGGCCGCAGAAGCGCTACGCCGGCCACGTCGAAGGCCCGCCAACGATTCGTTAGTCACTGTATCGCACTGGTGCGGTATCTCGACTGGCTCGAAGACGCCGAAGGCGAATTTAGTCCGCCTCCGCCCGAGCTTCAGGCCTACGAGCGCTGGTTGCGCGACGAACGTGGCCTGGCAAAGGCCAGTATCGAAAGCTACGGGCGCGCCGCCGGTACATTCCTCCAACAGCTCGACCAGATGGGGATCCGGCTCGACACTCTTGAGATCACCGATATCGACCGCATCGTCAGCGATGAGCACCAACGCGGGGTGTGGAGCCGGAGAACGATCCACGACTTCGCGCAGCGGGTCCGGTCGTTTGTCGGCTTCGCAGAGAAGCGCGGGTGGTGTCGGCCCGGGCTGGCCGCGGGCATCGTCGCGCCCGGATACAGGGCCGATGAGTGCCTTCCGAAGGGCATCAAGCGTCAGGATGTCGAGCGTCTGTTGGCGTCCGAGGGTCAGCGCCCCGTCGACAGACGCGATCGCGCGATCCTGGTGCTCTTCGCCTCCTTCGGCCTGCGCGCGGGCGAAGTCGCGGGTCTCAGCCTCGATGACTTCGACTGGGAGAACGAGCTCCTGCGCGTGCATTGTCCAAAGCCGGGTCGCACGCATCTGTGGCCGCTGTCGCAGGAGGTCGGCGGCGCCATCCTCGACTACATCCGGAACGGGCGTCCCACCGGCTTCGGGCGGAGCCTCTTCTTCACATCCTGTGCCCCGATCCGCCCCCTTGGGCGGAAGGCTCTGGGCAAGATCGTGCGCGACCGCCTGGCCGGGATCGGCGTGGTCTCCGGTCGTCGAGGACCACATGCGCTCCGCCATGCCGCCGCCCAGCACCTTCTGGACCAAGGCGTGGCGATGAAGGTCATCGGCGACTTCCTCGGCCACCGGGACCCGACCTCGACGGCGATCTACGCCAAGGTCGACCTCCGGACCCTGCGGGAGGTCGCTGCCCTCGATCTGGAGGGTCTCGTATGAAGCTGAGGGATGCGATCGAACACTACGTGGCATGGCGGCAGGCGCACGGCGTCAAGTTCGTGACGGCGCGGAACCTGCTTCGACAGTTCCTTCAGCACGCCGATGGCGACGCCGGATGCGACGCGGTCACATGCGCGCAGGTCCAAGCCTTCCTCGCCGGGACGGGCCCCGTTACCCGGCACCGCGAAAACAAAAACTACGCGCTGGCCGGGTTCTGGCGCTACGCGATCAGCCGCGGCTATGCCCTCTCGTCGCCGCTTCCTGAAAGCGAGCGGCGCCCACCATTGCAGGCACCGCCACATATCTACAGCCGGGATCAGCTGCAGCGCCTCTTCGACCCGGATCACATCGACAATGCCTTGCAAGGTTCCCGGCAACTCGACTCCGCGACGTTCCGGACCCTGCTGCTGATGCTCTACGGTGCCGGGCTGCGGTTCGGCGAGGCGACTGCTCTAACCCTGTCTGATGTGGATACGGCGGAGGCGATCCTCACGATCCGCGATACGAAGTTCCAAAAGAGCAGGTTGGTTCCCGTGGGTCCGCAGCTTGCGGGAATACTGGATACCCACCTCTCGGTTCGGCCCGTCAACGGGGTCGCGGAGAGTGCCACGTCGTTCCTGCTCGCCAACCGAGACGGCACGCGGCTTTCCAGCAGTACCGTTCAGACCGCCTTCGATCGCCTGAGACGCGTTGCGGACGTGCATGGCAGGGCCGGCGGGCGGGAGAACCCGCGTCTGCATGACCTCCGGCACAGCTTTGCGGTTCACAGGCTGATGGCCTGGTACCGGCAGGGAGCGGATGTGCAGCGGTTGCTGCCCGCGCTCTCCACCTATCTCGGCCATTCCGACCTCGAAGGCACGAAGGTCTATCTGACGATGACGCCGAACCTCCTCGCGCAGGCCTCGCTGCGCTTTGCGCGCTATGCCGGAGGAGGGTCGGATGCCAGACCGTGATCTCATTGGGCCATGGCTGCGGCGCTTCCTGACCGAGTATATCGTCAGCGAGCGCAATCTGGCCCGGAACACCCGCGCCAGCTATCGTGACACATTCAAGCTGCTCCTGCCCTTCGCGAGCCAAAAGGTCCGGAAGCCCATCGAACGCCTGGCCATGCAGGACCTCACCTCCGCACTTCTTCTGAAGTTCCTTGCCCATCTCGAGCAGGAGCGCGGATGTTCCGTCAGGACGCGCAATCAGCGGCTCGCCGCCATCCGGGCCTTCGCCCGCTTTGTGGGAAGCCGCGATCCCGCACACATCGAATGGTGCGGCCACATCCGCGCGATCGCCGCGAAGAAGGCGATCGCGCCGCCGGTCGGCTGGCTGACGCGGGAGGAGATGGAGGCGATGCTCGCGGTTCCGGACCGCAAGACCCATCGAGGGCAGAGCGAATACGCGCTCCTTCTCTTCCTCTACAATACCGGAGCCCGGGTCTCCGAGGTCACGCAACTGACGGTTCGGGATCTGACCCTGAACCGCGACAGAGGTGGGCACGATCTAGCCACTCTGCACGGCAAGGGCGGCAAGATACGCCAATGCCCGCTCTGGCCGGAAACGGAGCGAGTCCTGACGGAACAGATCCTCGGCCGTGCGCCCGAGGCCCCGGTGTTCCTCAGCAGGCTCGGCCATGCCTATACACGGTTCGGCGTGTATAGGCTGGTCGAGCGTTGCGCTGCCGATGTGCCTCGACTGGCGGGTCGGACGGTGACCCCACACGTCATTAGGCACACGACGGCCTGCCATCTCGTGCTCGCCGGCGTCGACATCAACACCATCCGTGCTTGGCTCGGCCACGTGTCAATCAGCACCACGAACATCTATGCCGAGATCGACCTCACGCTGAAGGCAAATGCCGTGGCGCTTTGCGAGGTCGGCTCTCCGGGACCGAAAAGGCGGTGGAAGGAGGACAAGGACCTCATGGCCTTCCTGAATGGCCTGTAACGCCGTTGTGGTCGTCTCACCCGGTCGTGGACGATCATCTGCCGAGGAACCGGTCGACATCTTCGGGCGCGATCTGGGGCCGGATCGCCGCGCGCAGGTCGTCGAGGCCGTGGACCGTCAGATCGTCGTTGAAGTCGCCGTGACGAGGCGAGAGCGTCAGCACCTCGATGCCCGCACTGCTCGCTAGTTCGGCCTGGGTCGCGGCGGCTCTGGTGCCCGCTGCGTCGACATCGCGGGCGATATAGAGCCGACGCACGGACGGGGGCAGCCTGAGCGCGGCGAGATGGCTTGCCGACAGCGCGGCGGCCATCGGCATGCCCGGCAGCGCCGCCCGCAGCGACAGCATCGTCTCGATGCCTTCGCCGACGACAAGGACATCCTCTGCCGCCCCAAAGCGCACGGCATGGCCAAGAAGGTTGCCCATGGCCCGCCGGGGTGTGGGGACCGCGGCCTTGGCCGAGCCGTCCGGCGCGAGCCAGGTGCGGTGCGCCCCTGTGATCCTGCCTTGCAGGTCGGTCACGGCTGCGATCATCGCCGGACGCCGCTGCGCTGATCCGCCATCGTCGGGCCGATAATAGCAGCGTGGATGATACCGCAACGCCCCCGCGCCATGGACCGGCATGATGCCACGACCGGCCAGATAGGTCTCGACCGGTGTGCCCCGGATCGGCTGCGCCATCGCGATCAGCCGCCGCGCCGCTTCGGGCGATCCCATCGCGGCACGGGCAGGTGCAGGATTGATGGTCGGGACGGGGTCGACCCGCGGGAGGCTCAGAAAGCGACGTGCCTCCTCGGCGACATCGCCGAAAGAGGCGAGGCCGCAGCTCTCCCGGATCACGTCGAGCAGATCGCCGTGCTCCGACGTAGCGGCGTCGGTCCAATGACCGGCCGCACCGGGGCCCGCCTCCGGCCCCTTCAGCCGGACGAACATCGACCGCCCCGGCGTGTTACGCGCATCGCCGACGGTCCAGTACTGACCCTGTCGTTGCCCGTTGGGAAGGTAATGCCGACACACGGCCTCAGCGTCCCGTGCGAGGCGGCGCGAAAGCTCTGCTGCATCGCCAGCCATCACGAACATCCCCCCGTCGCGCTGAGGTTATGTTGCCCAGCCCCGCGAAAACCCCCGCCAAACCGCGCAAGTTCACGCCACCGCAACATAACCCGCGCCGCAACATGTTCGGTGTTATGTGGAATTCCACATAATACGGATGGCGCAACCGGCGAGCATGGCGATCTTCTGGACATCATTCGCGAGAGGACTGGGATCTCACGCTTTCCTGATCTTCTGGCCGAGGCCCGCGCGCATCTTGGCCGTCCGCAACCGGTTCTCCCGGATGCGCCAGTGCCGAGAAAAGCCAAGGCCCCCGGTGGCACGCCAGCGGCGGCGGCGCGGCTCTTCGCAGCCTCTGTGCCGGTCGAAGGCACGCTTGCCGAAACTTACCTCCGCTCCCGGGGCCTCACCCATGGCGGGGTGACGAGCGCCCTGCGCTTCCACCCGAAGTGCTGGCATCGGGATGAGGGTCAGACCAAAAGCATCCCCAAACCGGCGCTGATCGCGGCAGTCACCGATGGGGCAGGGGCCTTGCGGGGCGTGCATCGCACCTGGCTTGCGCCCGACGGCAAGGGCAAGGCAGCAGTTGAGACACAGCGGCGGGCCATGGGTCACCTCCTGGGCAATGCCGTCAAGCTGACCTCGCATGAGGACATCCTCGTGGTCGGCGAGGGCATCGAGACCATGCTGTCGCTGTTCGAGGCGGCCCCTGGCCTTCCCGTCTGGGCGGCGCTCTCGTCAGGTCACCTCGGAGCCCTGCTGTTGTCGGAGGGGTTGCAGCGCCTCTACATCGCCATCGACCGCGATCCGGCTGGGCAACGCGCGGCAGAGAGGTTGAGCGCCAGAGCCACCAAGGCCGGGGTACCGGTGCGGGTGCTGGAACCACTGCTCGGGGATTTCAACGATGATCTCCTGGCGAACGGCAAGGAAGCGCTGCGCCAGCATCTGGCGAGGCAGATCGGGCGAGAGGATCGGGAGCGCCTGTTGGGCTGAGCTGCATAGCGCAGAGGGCGGTCAGGGGCTGAGAGGGTAGGGGTCCTGCAGTCCTGTCGCGGGTGTGGATCATCACCTTTGCCTCTTCCCGGGTGAATCTCATCCACCCGACACCCGAGCGGCCTTCAAGAGATGGGCAGGCGGCCGTCAAAGGCGACGCCCCCTCAAGGGCGGCAGGCAAGCTATTTCCGCCGCAGGGAACAAGCCCCCGCTTTGCATCGCGAAACAAATAGCTTGCCTGCCGCCCTCCTCCACGTGCGTTCCGGCCCCGAAGAGGGGGTGAAGGGGCGCCTCCAGTGACGGCTATCGCAGCCCATGAAGGCCGCGCGGGATGATGCGCGGACGAGACAGGCCCGGAGGCAAGAAATAAATGACGATCCAAACCCACGACGATGTGTATGAACCTGCCCACACCGCATCCCAGACCGCCCATGCGCTCGATGAGCTTCAGCTGTACGGCTTCCGACCCTTTGATGAGCCCGATCCGCGCCCGATGCCCGACGGGCAGCGCCTTGCCGTCGCTGTCACCGACATCTTCGATGCCCTGGTTGCGACCCTGGAAGACACCCGCATGGAACCCGACCTTGAAGAAGTGCTCTGGGGCCAGGTCAACCTCTTCCACCGCGCCACAGCCCGTATCGAGCGGTCGCTCGATGAGAACGAGCAGGCGCAGCGCCGCCTCCAACGCGAGCAGGACGGCTCCGAGGTGAAATCCGTCGAGCTCGAACGTCTAACGGCCGAAGGCCTGACCCTGATCGAACGGCGCAATTGCATGGACATGATGCGCGATCACGCCGCCACCGAGTTCGTCCATCACACAGGCTCGGCCTGGCGGCCCCGCACTGGCTCGATGGTGAACCGACAGCACATGACCGCAGCACTGATCGACAGCCGTGACTTCCTGGCCGCCAAGCGCCGCGCGGAAACCGAGGTGATGCTGCCTGCTGGCCCCAAGGTCGCCCTCACCGGCGGGACCGACTTCAACGATCACCGCCTGATTTGGGGTAAGCTCGATCAGGTGCAGACCAAATATCCCGATATGGTGCTTCTGCACGGTGGAAGCCCCAAGGGCGCGGAACTCATCGCGGCCAAATGGGCCGAAGCCCGGGGCGTCACGCAGGTCGCCTTCAAGCCTGACTGGACCAAGCACGCCAAAGCAGCCCCCTTCAAGCGCAACGACGCGATGTTGGATGTGCTGCCCGTGGGTGTCCTCGTCTTCCCGGGCACGGGGATCCAGGAAAACCTCGCCGACAAGGCCAAGAAGCTGGGTATCCCGGTTATGAAGTTCGAGAAGGGGGCGTGAGCCCCCTATTTTCCTTTATGGTTATACATGAATTCAAGGCAGGTTTGGTTTTACGTCAAACTCTATGCCGAAGGACCGGCGAACTATCTACTACTTATCAGGGCAGAACGCTGAATTCACCCCCCCCCTTGAGGCAAGGCCAAACTGCTGTTTGGTTCAGTCAATCTGTGGGGGTCGCGGCTCGAACCTTAACCAGATGTTGTCAATCTGTTCTTGATACTTGCCGGGGATTTTGTTCTAAGTCGATGAAAAGCCCTGCAGGAGGAGCATCATGTCGAGCAAACAGCCTGCCAAGCCCTTGTTGCGAAAATCGGTGGAGCTCTTCGCGGGTGCAGGCGGACTTGGGATAGGACTTGCGCAGGCGGGTTTCGTTCCGCAAATGGTTGTCGAGTACAACAAATGGTGCTGCGATACTCTTCGCGACAACCACCGAATTCTTGGTGATGATGGTCGGCCAAAGGGAGAGCGTCCATGGCGCGTCGTCGAGGGCGACGTCCGCAAGGTCGATTTTATGCAGTTTGCGGGAAAGCTCGATCTGATCTCCGGCGGTCCACCCTGTCAGCCGTTCAGCTTGGGAGGCCGACATCGTGCATACGATGACGCTCGGGACATGTTTCCGCAGGCTGTGCGCGCGCTTCGGGAAGCTCGCCCTCGTGCGTTCGTCTTCGAAAACGTGAAAGGACTAACCCGGGCATCGTTCCTTAGCTATTTTGAATATGTGAAACTCCAGATGGAGCACCCTGAACTCGTGGCTCGACCTGATGAGGAGTGGCAGGAGCACCTTTGCCGCCTTGAGCAACACCATACCTCGACGAGACGTCCGGGACTCCATTATCAGGTGGTTACAAAGCTACTCAACTCGGCAAACTACGGTGTGCCGCAAAAACGTGAGCGCGTGCTGTTTGTTGGGTTCCGTGACGATGTGGACGCGCGGTGGTCATTTGGGCCGGGCGACTTCACGCAGGACGCGCTCGTTTGGGATCAGATGTTCGGTGGCTACTGGGAGCGTCACAGCGTTGCCAAGAAAGACCGGGTTCTCGAAGGGCGGGCACTGCAGTTGTCGAAGCGCCTATCTGTCGAAGAAAAACCAGAAAGTCTGCCGTGGCGCACGACGCGGGACGCGATCGGAGATCTGCCGGACCCGGAGAGAGCCAAAACTTCGCAAATGGTCTCGGATCATCGTTTTCAGCCAAACGCGAAGGCCTATCCAGGCCATACCGGGAGCTATCTTGACGAGCCAGCAAAAACTCTTAAGGCGGGAGTTCACGGCGTGCCCGGCGGAGAGAACATGCTGCGCAGGGCCGATGGCTCGGTTCGATACTTCACGGTCCGCGAAGGCGCTAGAATCCAAACGTTTCCAGATGGGTATAAATTCCACGGTGCATGGACCGAATGCATGCGACAACTGGGGAACGCCGTTCCAGCGGAGCTTGCGCGAGTTGTCGGCGAGAGCGTTGCTGCGAGGCTGAACGAGTCCGAGGTCGCTTAGCGATGGCACGCCGACCCGAGCTCAAAAAAGCGGATGAGACAGCTGCTGCCTTGGAGCAGTTCGCAGGAATGGTTCGGGTAGCGGAACTGACTCCACCTTCGCGTAAGCGCGTTCTGGCGGCCATCGCCGATATGAAGGACGCGCTACGCAAGCTGGAGCGGAACATTGATCCGATAAGATTGCCGGATGCGTTTTTCGATCCCTCGGAGCCGCGATTGATTGGGCATTTTGTGGCCTTGGCCCTGCTATCACAAGAACGATTACCGCTTGGAGCGATCACGCCGTTCTACGGTTCAGGCGTGTATGCGATATACTATAAAGGGCCTGCGGATATTTACGCGCCGATCTCCGGCACCGAAACCCCGATCTACGTTGGGAAAGCTGATCCTCCGACCGGTGCCAAAACTGTCGTAGAGCAGGAGACAAAACTCTTTGGTAGATTGAATGAGCATCGTAAAAACATAGAGAAAGTGGCGGGCATCGACCTCAAGGACTTCGAATGCCGTGCCTTGGCCGTGCAGAGTGGTTACCAAGCCGCTGCCGAAAACCATCTGATCCGTCTGTTCTGGCCGATATGGAACAACGAGACCAAGATACTTTTCGGGATCGGCAAGCACGGTGACGCAGCGACTACCCGCGCAAACAACAAATCGCCATGGGACACAATACATCCGGGTCGAACTTGGGCGGAAGGCAACCCCGAGGCCAAGTCTACTGAGAGTATTCGCTTGGAGGTATCCGAGCATTTTCGGACCAAACCTATTTTCAGGACGACAGAGGCTATTTTCAACGCGTTCGCTGAAGGAATTCGTCAGGCTGACCGTTTCGATCCCGCCAAGGAGAAGGAAATGGAAGAGAAGTCAAATGACACCGAGTAGCTCCTGCTTATTGGTGGTGTTGTAAATATCTGTTTTATATAGTTATTATTCACAAATAGCTACCTAGATTTAACCAATACCGCGTATGCCGCCGATCTCCGGTCCGGTTCAGCGCGCCCATCTCGACCAGATCCTGCAGATCCCGGGTCGTTGTCGCGCGCGATGTGCCGGTGATGGCGATGTAATTCTCGGCGCTGAGCCCGCCCTTGAACCCCTCGGGCCCCTCTCGGAACATGCGCTCGATCACCTTGGCCTGCCGGTCGTTCAGCCGATCGCGGAACTGGTCGTAGAACTTTGCCTTGGCGATGAAGAATGCAACCCGCGTCAGTGTGACCTGCTGCGCGTTCAACACCGTCTCGCCGAACCACAGAAGCCACGCGGTCACATCCAGCGTTTTCTGGTGGGCTTCGAGCTGGTCGTAGTACCCCTTGCGGTCGCGTTCGATCGTGTAGGCCAGTGCGATCAGGCTCGGTTGGCCGATATTCTGCGCGAGGGACTTTTCAGCCAGCGCGCGGCCGAGGCGGCCATTGCCGTCCTCGAACGGATGGACGCTCTCGAAACACAGATGTCCAAGTGCCGCGCGCGTCAGCGCTGGCAGTGGCGTCGACCCCTCTGGCGCCGTGCGATTGAACCAGTCGACGAACACGTCCATTTCGTCTTGGACTTGCGCCGACGGAGGCGCTTCGAAATGCACCGTCGGTCGGTCAATGCGGCCGGAAACGATCTGCATCGCGTCATCATGCCGACGGTAGGCACCGATCGTCTCGAGGCCGCGGTCATGGGACAGGAGCATGCCGTGCCAGTGAGAGAGCGTGTCGTGGGTCAGAGGTGTCGCGTAGTTCGAATAGACATCGACCATCATTTCGGCGATGCCCTGCTCGCGGGGTCTTGATGGTGCGCCCTCCGTGGTCAGTCCGAACTGCCGCCGCAAGGAAGACTGGACACTGGATCGGTCCAGAACCTCGCCCTCGATGGCGCTCGTCCGCATCGCCTCCTCACTCAGAAGCTCGATGCGCAGCCGGTCGCGCTCCTCGCCTGTCACATGGCGGACCGCACCAAGGATTTCGCCTGAGGACAGCAGAAACCGCCTTTCGAGAGGCTCGATTGCAGCGCGGTCATACCGGAAGATCGGCCAGTCGGGTTGTGTCCAGTTCCAGTACATGAGCTATAGAATCCTTTTCTATAACTCACTATGTGGCAAAAAGATGATTTATGGAAGTGGGTTCTATGCACTACCAGCGAGTCCAAAGGTTGGACACATCTCCATGTAACGGCCCGGATCAGCCGTACTGTATCCGATCGGACAGAGGTCAGGCGGCGTCGCTTATTGGTTCGTAGCGGACGTCGGCCAAAGCATCGTCCAGCCACGCGGGCTGCAGATCGCCATTGTTCCATTGGTAGAGGAAACCCACCAGATTGTCGGTCTTCTTGCAGAGGATGCGCATGATCGGTTCGCCGGTGAGGCGGGTTTTGGGGGTCATGACGCGCTCCTATTTACCAGACCAGTCACTGGAGATGTGAGAGGCCCTTTAATCCTTTCGAGCACTGCTAATGTGCAGGAAAAACAACCTCAAGGGGAAATCAGTCAAAGTCGACAAAAATAGTCTGAAATGGAAGTTATCTTTATAGTCAAGCTATTGGCTCGTCTGGTGCCTCTTGCGGCTCTGCAACACGCTGGGCGAGCTCGTCCAAAAGGACATCGATTTCGGCCCAGACGCGCGGCTCGATCTGGCCGCGGATCAAGGCCCACTTGCTGAGCACATCGAGGGGGTCATGGGCGTGCAGGATGGAAGTCAGCGCATTGGCATCGACAGCCAGAGATGTCCGCGCGCGCCATTCGGTGATCCGCGTTCGCTGCTCTTCGGATGGTGGGACGAACTCTGGCCCGAGCCGCCAGGTCTTCACGGCACGGCGCAGAGCTGCCCGGATGACATGAGCGGGGTCGACGCCGCAGTCGATGAGGGCTTCTTCTTGCCGTTCCAGCGCGTTCACCCGGATATCGATCTTGCGGGTGGCCGGAATGCGTCGGACCCTGGGCTGCGACGCCGTGGGCGCTGTTTTGATCTCTGCTGTTGTCTCCGGGCTTGGTTGCGGCGAAGGCACGGAAGACCTGCTTGGCACCGGCGCTTGATCTTCATCCGCCACGTCTGCCGTCATGCTCATCGGCATCAGGACGGTCTCTTCCCGATCCGCCTCTTCCCTTCCCGGGTCATTCTCCCCTTCGGGCCGAAGGGACGCGGCATAGGCTGGGTCGGGCCGGGTGATGGTAGGAATCTTCTTTCTCAAGGCCCTGTCCTCACGCGGCCAAGATGTTGTTGAGGATGTCGGTGGCCTCCTCAAGGGCCTCGACGACATGACGGACATGCGGGCGCATGAGTGGGTTTGGGTTGGCCTGCTTTTGTAGCGCGATGGCGTGGAGCAGGCCTTTCTCGTCCATCTCCTTGTAGACGTTGCGGCGCATCATCACCGTCTCAACCACGGGAAACCGAGCGATCGCTACTTCGATCAAGGCGGCATCCGCGCGCGTGGCTTTCGGGTCAACCATGTTCAGAACGACATGGTGGCGCGGCAAGCTCGCTGGGTCATCGACGCGCGCGCGCAACCTTTCGAACCAGTCGGTGGTCTGCGCGCCAACATCGAGATCCGAGGTCGAGAGCATGACCGGCGTCACGATGTGATCGGCGAGAACGGCGATCCCGTCCGACCATTCGGCCCCGACGCCAGCCGTGTCGATGAAGACGAAATCCGCCGAGTCCGCATCATAGACCTGCTCGATCTTGCGATCGACGGCCCCCACACTCTCGACCGAGATTGACCGCAGCAGAGGCGACCCCAGACCCGCTGCTTCGGCTCGTTCATGCCAGGCACCAAGCACTCCGGTGCTATCAGTGTCGATCAGTAGAACCCGACGCCCGGCAGCCACGGCAGCGCTGATCAGGGCGCGCGAGAGCGTGGTTTTGCCACTCCCCCCTTTCCGGGCCATCGCGGCGATGACCACGAGATTGTCGTTGGGCATGGGGCGCGGACCTCCTACAAGAGTAGTGAAATGCTACAAAGATACAAGAATGTCGCTAACCTCTTGGTGCATCGGCGTCAAGCGGAAGGCGGGATGCACGATGCGGTGGGCATGATGCATTCGCCGTTACGCATTTTGCGGCGAGCAGAAAGCAAGTCGCACGGAACAGACGACGCCATCCAGGTTGCGCGATGCTGTTGCCAGAAGACGTGCTGCATTCGGCATCCACCAAAGCACGTGAAGCGCGCAACGCGATGCGGGGTGCACGCGACGCCGTGCATGATACGAGAGGCGCGATGCCGGCTGCAATCGACACGGCCCACTCGCCCGAAGACGCGCTGCAGAGCGCAAAAGACACCGTGCATAGGACGCGATGCACGGTGCAGGGAACGCGGGACGCGTTGCATTGAGCGCGGTGCGCGCTGCATTCGACAATGGACGTCAAATCGGCCCCGTGGGCCGATTTTCTACATTGAGTACAAGCCCTTAATGCCTTCTCCGCTTGTGCTGGGAGAAGGCGGGCTTGTACGAAGGTGGCAAGAAATAGGAACGTTAACTTCAAAATGTCACGCGGCCGCAGACTGACCGAGACCGAGCGTCTGAGCATCGCCAGAGAGCGATCTCAGGGCGTTCCTGCTGCCGAACTTGCCGCGCGTTATGACGTCAGCCTGAAGTCGATCTACAACGCTGCCAATCACGCCTCGCAGCGGCAGATGGCCAATGCCAGCCGGTCGCGGGTGATTGGCATCCGTGTCTCGGATCGCGATCTTCGAGGCTTTGATGCTGCTCTGGCGCGGCGCGGTATCGCGCATCGCTCAGATGCCATGCGGCGGTTGATGCTCGCAGCCGATGACATTCTACGACCGGACGAGTCGACAGCCGAAGAGCTGCGCAGCATGAGCGCAGCGCTCAACCGGGTGGGCAACAACGTCAACCAGGTGGCACGGAGGTTGAACGAGGCCAAACTCAGAGGAGAGCCTCTGCCATACACTGCTGCGAGCCATGCGGAGATCCGCGATCTCGCGGGCCTGGTGTTCGACATGGCCGACCAGATCCAGGAGCTGTTTCGGGCAAGACGCCGCTCGCTCGATCTATCGGTGGCACAGGCCCTCTCCGGTTTGAACGCGGAGGCGGATCATGACGCGGAGTGATCGCGCACGGGGCGTTGGATCATCTCTCTTTGATCGCGACTGGAGCCGGGTTTCGGGAAGCTGGCAGGGGCTTGCGAAGGGTGCGCAGATGGTGCGGGCCGCGCGCGGATATTCGCCGGCGATCTTCAAGGCCATCTCAAAGGGCGGCTGTCACACCGGCGCGCAGCTTCGGGCGCAACTCACCTATCTCACCACCAAGTCAAGCCATATCCTCGACAGCCGTGGAACCCATGAGGGGAAGAAACAGCTCTCGGAAGCTGAGATCACGCGCGTGGCCCGCAGGTTCGAGAACCAATGGAACGAACGCTACAGCCCAAAACTTGGCCATACCTCACATCTGCTGATGGCGTTTCCCGTTGGAACCAAGGGCGAAGAGGTGCGCGACATTTGCCAAACGGTCTGCGAGCGGCTCTTTCAAGGTGAGGGGTCGCAATTCGATTATATTGCTGCAATACACCAAGATCGCGCACATCCACACGCGCATATCGTTCTCAACCGCCGCAGCAAGGATGGCGAAATGTTCTTCCTCGGGAAAGATCACCACTTCAACTACGACGCCTTTCGGGTGGCGATGGTCGAGGCGGCCCAGGTCCATGGGATCCGGCTCGAGGCAACGCGTCGTCTCGACCGGGGCGTCACGACCTACCGCGCCGAAATCGACGAGATCTACAAAGCGCGTGAGGAAGGGCGGCCGCCGGTTGAACGTCAGCGAACCGGCGCTGATCTGGCGGCAGCCCTGGAAGCGGTCGGGCGCAATGCCCTGGTCTATCGCGGGCTTGCGGCCGAAGCGTCACGATCAAACTTCGAAGACCTGGCCGAAGCCCTCGAGCGAGCCAGCACCATCCTTGCCAGTGGCAGTTCAATCCAATCCGATGGAGCCATTTACATGTCCGACGACGAGACGGCGTTTGATACGCTGATTACCGAGTTTTCCCAAAACATCCGCCAGATCGAAGCGGCGATCGACAGGGCACCTGCCACCGAGCGATCGGAGATCGAGCGCAAGCTCACTGACGTGCTGGCCTCGGTCGCGCATCTGAACCCGCTCGGAGATCGTTCGGGCGCCCTGATCGATGCACCGTCCCGGGACGGCATCTATGCGCTGCCCAATGTGAGTGAGGATCATCTCGCGCGCCTCGATGAGGGCGAGGTGAAGGAGAAGCTCGCCGAGGCGCTGCAAGGGACTGGTATCGATGCCGATGCCGTCGCGGCCCGCATGCGCGAGGGAGCCAGCAATGCTGCGCTTGAGCGGCAGTGGCTGGCGCAGGACCTGCGCGCGATCGCAAAGGAGGGGGATCTCGACTTGGAAAAAGCCGAGGACCGCGAGGACGCCCTTGACCGGCTGGAAGCGGTGCATGTCCGGTTGGGCGAGGCCCTGACAGGCGCGCAGGTCTTGAGAGCCGTCGATGAGGTTGAAGAGGGTGATAGCGAACTCCGGCTTGGCGATGGCGCGCAGCTATCAGGCCAGACCACCCAAGTTGACCGCCCGGACGTGTTCGCAGCAACGGAGAGACAAGATTTCCGGCAGCTGGTGGCGCAGTTCCGCCGTACTGATTTCAACTATCCGTTCTCCGACGATTCGTCGGTGCGAGGGAGGGGTGTGATCGAGGTGGAAGAGGCGCGTGCCGCGTTTGACGCCTATGCACAAAGATCGCCACAACATGCCGAGCTGGCCTCGATGGCCTGGGAGCAGGTGACTGATGGCTTCAAGCCGCCGCAATACGCGGTCGCGGAGCAAGACCGCACACTCCATGCGGGCGACATCGACCTCGCTTTGCGGGATCCATCGGAACATCTCGGTCCGATCACCGAGGAGCTTCGCACGGTCGCTCGCTACCGCACGGAGATGCCGGATGACACCTTCGGTGCGGCGGTCCACGAAGAGATTAATCACCTTCGCGCTCTGGGTGCCTCACGCGCCTATATCAGTGAACGCAGCTTCGAGATTGAGGACCGGGCGCGTCAAGACTATGCTGAGCGGCGTTATCTGGAAGAGACCGCCCCTGCGGTCATGGCTTTTGTGCGCAAAGCCGCCTCCGGAGAGCCGGAAACACTCTCTGACATAGAGCAGCAACGCCTTGTTGAGCAGGTGAATGAACGTCTGACGCCCGACGCGATCACCGCGCTGCGGTCCGGCGAGGCCGACGTCTTGGACAAGTTTACCGAGGATCCGCTGCGCCAGCTCGAATTGGCCAAGACCTATCTCCAGAGCAGCGAGGTTACCGCCCATGGCCCGGCCATGGAGCGCGTTCTTGACGCCCTGGCTGAGGAACAGATCGAGGCACAGCGCGCGCGCCATGCCACGTCGCACGGCGAAAAGGGGATCACCCATGGATAGGGGCAAGATCATCGGAGGCGTCCTGAGCCTCGTGTTGGTAGGCCTTGCCATGGGTTATGTCGTGGCGACTGGGTTTCTCATGTTTCGATACGGGCTTTCGCCCACGCGTTTCGACGTCACCCTGCTCGCCCGCGAATATCCGGGTTTGTCACAATCTGCGCTTAAGGAATTCCTTTGGGTCAACCTCATCGTTGGCGGCTTCGGTCTCGCCGCCCTGATGCTGAGCGTGACGCTGCTAGGGGAGGCGTTGACGCGGTTCGGCACGACCCATTGGCAGACCAAAGGAGAGATGAAGCGCAATGGCTTCTTCGCCAAGCCGGGCGGCGGCTTCCTTCTCGGTAAATTAGGTCCCCCGAAATCGAAGCGGCCTTTCCTCGTCTCGAAGACATTCCCGCACACGCTGATTGTCGCTCCGACCGGTCGCGGCAAGGGCGTGGGCTTCGTGATCCCGAACCTGCTCACCTACAAGGGTTCAGCCGTGGTGCTCGACGTGAAGGGTGAGAACTTCCGCGAGACTTCGCGGTTCCGCGCCAGCATGGGGGACAAGGTTTTCCGCTTTGCGCCGACGGACTGGGATCGCCCGACTCACCGCTACAACCCGCTGGCGCGCATCGCGGCCATGACAAACCCTGACCGGCAGCAGATGGAACTGAAGCTTACTGCCAAGCTCTTCCTGCAGACCGACAACGAAAAGCTGAGCGGGCTCCTAGCTGGCGGGATCGACCTCTTCGTGGCGGCTGGTCTGCTGGCCTTTGAGCGGGGCGTGCCTACTATCGGCGAGATCTACCGCATCACTGCGTCTGGGGGCGACAAGCAGAAGGAATATCTGAAGCGATCGCAGGAGGTGAAAAACACCTCCGCCAAGCTGATCTTCGAGCGCATGGCCTCGACCAACAACGACACGTTGACCTCTTACCTCTCGCTCTTGATGACCTCAGGTCTCGACACTTGGGACAATCGCGCGATCGACGCGGCCACCGCGACCTCGGATTTCTCCTTCCGCGACATCCGGCGGCGGCCGCACGCGATCTATCTCGTGGTCGAGTCCGAGATGATCCGCCCTCTGGCCCCGCTGATCCGGCTGTTCTTCTCGGACCTGATCGCCTCGCTGCAGGCCCAGGAGCCGGGGGATGATGAACCCTGGCCCGTGATGATCATGCTCGACGAATTCGACCGGCTTGGGAAAATGCCCATCGTGGCCGAAAGCATCAAGACGCTGCGCTCCTTCGGCGGCAACCTCGCCATCGTGACCCAGACCATCCCTGCACTGGACGAGATCTATGGCGAGAACACACGTCGCTCCCTGCAGGGCGGCGCGGGCGTGAAGCTCTACCTCACCCCGTCCGAGCAGAAGACCATCGAGGAGCTGAGCCAGGCGGTCGGCAAGACCACCAAGCGCGTGGTGACCCGGTCCCGCGCGGTCGGGCGCAACCCCTTCGAGGGGCGGAGCGTTTCCGAGCGGACGGAGGACACACCGCTCCTGACCGAGGACCAGGCCCGGCGGATGGACCTGGACGAGGTGATCCTCGTGATCGATGCGCAGATGCCGATCCGGGCACGGCGGATCAAGTATTTCGACGACCCGGCGCTCAAGGTTCTGCATGCGGGTCAGGCGGGGAGCTTCCCATATCCGGATGAGGACGGACTGCGGCGGGATCGCCAGATGTCCGAGACGCGGGAAACCGTTGAAAAACTCAGGCTGGAATTGCAGGAGGTACGGGCGGCTTCGGGGTCGCAGGGTTCTAGCCCGGCGACAGCAGCACCCGCCACACCGGCAACGGAGATACATGTTTCGAAGCTCGGGCTGTCAAGTCGGGCGCGAGGTAAAGCCGCTCGTGCAGCAGCGGGTGGCGGTGGGTCAGGTCAGTTGTCGGTCGATCTGGCAGGACTGGGGCTCACGGAGGCAGACAGGACTCAACTCGCGGCGGCTGTACAGACGACGCGGGCGATCATCGCCGAATATGCGTGATCCGCCCTTACCGGGCACTGGCCCATCGGATTTGCAACTTCTAAGTTCCCGAAGGCGGGGATTCGTGCACCTGGCAGCATACTCCGGCTTCACGCGTCCGCCTCTTCGACCTTTTCCAACTCGAGGCGCGCCTTTTCCTGATTAAGCCGCCATCGCCTAACAACGTAGAACACCAGCGCCTTTCGAGTTTCGATCAATATATGCGTCTTGTCCTCAAAGCCGTACTCTAGCCGAACAGCCTGGGCTTGTGCGTCGGATAGATCTGAACGCGGACGTATCCATAAACGCACAAAGCTGTTCCAGTCCCTATCAAGAGGTAAGTGAGATGGCGTCTCCCGCGTTTCCGCCTTGGTTTGTTTCGTTATTCTTATCGGAAGGTAATCGCGGTACGCCTCGTGCTTATAGCTCCATGCTCGGAGATAAATTGCTTCTCCATCGAAATGAAACCGCACCGGACTGATCCACTGCGGGTCGGAGAGACCGCTTGTCATCGAGGTGTAGGTAATCTGGATGTCTTGTTCGCTCTTCATGGCGCGGTAGAGCTGTGCAAATACGGCGGGATCCATCACTCGATTGGGAAGCGGGATGCTCGCGCCAAGCGATGTCGTCTTGTTATCGAGCAATTCGAAAACCTGTTCCGGGCCAGCGTCAGTCAAAGGACGGTGGTCGCCGGTCGAGAAATAGGCCTTCTCCGCGGTATCGTAGACTGGCGGCGTATTCGTCAGAGATAGATAGGTTCGAAAGTCTACGGCAGCCTGTGCCATCGAGATATCAAACCGTTCCATCAAGTCACGGCGGTTCGCCTGACCTCTCCAGGTCAGGCATTGGTCGAGGAACAAAAGTCGTTCTCGTTGCGCGTGTTTGAGATCTTCGAGGCTCATGCGCCGAGTACTACTTGACTCCGCGCGTAAAGTCCATACATTAACTGTACGTATAGAAAGTGGATTGATCTCATGAGAATACTTCATACCGCAGATCTGCACCTGGGGCGGCAGTTCATGGGGTTGAGCCTCGAAGAGGACCATGAGGTCATCCTGGGCCAGATCGTGGATACGCTCGTGGCCGAGCGAGCCGATGTTCTTGTGATCGCGGGGGACGTTTTTGACCGTGCCTCTCCGCCTAATTCGTCGATCCGGCAGTTCAATCGCTTCCTTAAGCGCGTGGCAGAGCAGACCGAAGCCGCGGTGGTGATGATCTCGGGAAACCACGATTCCGGTGACCGGATCGAGGCAATGTCTGTCTTCTCGACCGCGTCGCGGGTGCTGGTGCGTGGGATCGCCGACGCGGTCGAAACTCCGCTTGTGCTGCGTGACGATCATGGCGAGATCGCCTTTTCCGCACTGCCCTTCTCTTATGAATACGCCGCGCGGGAGGTGTTTGGGGATGAGCGGATTAGCGCGCCGGCAGATGTCATCGCGGCCCAAATCTCCGCAGCAAGGGCACAGGTGCCTGAAGGCGCGCGTTGGGTCGTTGTGGCCCATGCTTTCGTTGCGGGCGGCGCGGTCGGTGAGACCGAGCGCGCGTTGACGCGGGTCGGCGGCATCGAAACCGTGCCCTTGGATGTCTTCGAGGGTGCGGACTATGTTGCACTGGGGCATTTGCACAAGCCGCAGGAAATAGGCGCACGCCATATTCGATATTCCGGCGCCCCGCTTGCTTTCGGATTCGACGAGGCGGGAAGCGAAAAATCCATGACTGTCGTCGATCTGAAAGCTGAAGGGGTTGATATCCACACCGTTCCATTCCGTCCAATCCGGCAAGTGCACTCGCTCACTGGGGCATTCGCGGAACTTCTGGCAGGAACGCCGTCTGAAGACTTCATCCAAGCCATCCTAACGGATGAGAACCCTCTGATCGACCCGATGAAGCGGTTGCGTGCGACCTACCCTAATGCCTGCCATTTGGCCTACGCCCGGAAGGCGCGGGCGCTGGAGACCAAGCTGCTTGGTAGCGGGCGCACCGCATTCACGCCGATCGAGATGGTCGACGACTTCATGAAGGTTGTGCGTGGCCGGGAGCCGAATGCCGCCGAAGTCGCGATCGTAGCGGACAAGCTCCACGCAGCAGCCTCCGGGGAGGAGCAGACATGAGACCCATTCGCCTATCGTTGCAAGCCTTCGGGCCGTTTGCGACAACCGAGGTGGTGGATTTCCGCTCCGCCCTGGAAACGGGGTTGTTTGGAATCTACGGTCAGACGGGGGCGGGAAAGTCGACGCTGTTCTCGGCGATGTCCTTCGCGCTTTTCGGATTACCAACCAAGACCGATCAGGAACCGCGTTCGTTGCGTTCCGATCATGCGGCACCGGATCTCCCTACTGAAGTCGAATTTGTCTTTGAACTGGGTGCCAAGGCCTATCTGATCCGTCGTCGTCCGGTGCAGGAGCGTCCGAAGGCGCGCGGCGAAGGGACGACAGAGGACGCAGCGGAAGCCTCGCTATTCGACGTCACCGGGATCCCGATAGACACGCTTGGTCCGAGCCAGTCTGGTCGCGTAATTGCTGAAAAAAAGGTCTCGGTCGTGGGGCAACAGGTCGAGGCGCTGCTGGGCTATGGGGCAGATCAGTTTCGGCAGATCGTGCTCTTGCCGCAAGGTAAGTTCGAAACGTTCCTGGCCGCAAAGACTGATGCGCGCGTCGAGATATTGCGAGATCTCTTTGACGTGAAGGTCTATCGCGATCTCGCCGCACGGCTGAAGGAAGAAGCCTCAGAGGCAGAACGAGCGTTGCGCGACCAGCGCGCGCTCTATGTGGCTCGGCTCGAGGAACGTGGCTTCGAGAGCGCCGAAGCGCTGGAACTAGGGATTGCCGCAGCCGAAGCCAAAGTCGACGAAAAGAGGAGCATTCAGCAGGGCGCGGAAACGGTTAACGAATCAGCGCGCAAGGCTCTGACCGATGGCGAGCAGGTCGAAAAGGCCTTTGTTGCCGTCGATACGGCACGGAAGGCACTCGATGATCTCGAAGCGAAAACGGGTGAGATCGATGCTCTGGCCATGCGGGTTGAGGCAGTCAAGAATGCCTTGCAGGCCCGTGATCTTGAGTCGGCTTCGCACGATGCGGAGCGCGACAGCCAGATTGCTGTGAATGCCGTGATCACGGCCGAAGGGGAGCTCAACACCGCCACTGGTGCGAAGAAGGAAGCGGCGCAAAAACTGGCAGAGGCGCAGTCGGGCGAGGTGCGGCGGCAGCAGGTTCAGGCCGACCTGACAAGGTTGGAGGCGATTGAGAAGCAGGTCGGGCAGGCAGCGGAGCTTCAGAAAGCGTTTGATGAGGCTGCGAGGGATGAAGCTTCGGCGAGGAAGGCGCTGACAATAGCCGTAGAGTCACGTGAAGGGCTCAAATCTCAGCTCGATGCGACCGATCTGGCACTTGAACAGGCGCGAAAGACTGAGGCGGCGCGAGGCAAACTGACAGGTGAACTGGCCGAGAGTATCCGGGAACGGGTCAAGGCGGTTGCGCATGCGAAGGCGCAAGGAGCTGTCGCGGATGCCCAACAAGATGTCAAAGCGGCAGCGAGCGAACTGACGACAAGAACCGAAGCGGCGCTTGCCGCCGATGCGGCCTTGGTAGAGGCTGAGGCCCGGCTTACGCGCACGCAGGCGATCATTCTGGCCGAAAAGTTGACAGAAGGGGCGGCGTGCCCTGTCTGTGGTTCCCATGATCATCCCACTCCGGCCCATGGCACACCTGAACAATCTGGTTTGACCGAGGCGTTTCGTAGCGCCCAGACTAAGGCGAGAACCTCATCCGAAGCCAGGGTTCGGGCAGAAAGCGAACTCGGCAATTGCCGAACGCGGCTAGACGAAAAGAAACGCGCGCTGGACGAACAGGAACGCCCTGAGCGCACGTTGGTGGAACTCGAAGCGGAAATCGTACGGCTGGAAGGCACTGTCGACGCGCTTGGAGAATCCGTCGATCTTGACGCGATGGCGGAGCAGATGGCGGATTTGAAGCCGAAAGTGACCGATGCCGAGACCGCCGAGGCTATAGCGCGCACTGCGGCAGCACAGGCTCAGACCACTCTGGCCGAGGCGCGCGCCAAGCGCGATACAGTGGTTGAGGCCTTGCCGGAAGGGCTGCGCACGCCCGAGGCGGTTGTCGCACGGCAGGAGGCTTTGCAAGGCGAGCAGGGCCAACTCTCCAAGGCGCTGGAACTGGCAATAGAAAATGACCGAGTGGTCAGCGAGGCGCTGACACGTGCACAAGAGCAACTCGAAGCAGCGAAACGCGCGCGTGATGCGCAGACATTGCGCGTGGAAAAGGCGCGAGGTGATTTTAGCGCTCGGCTGGCTGAGGTCGAGTTGGACAAAGCGGGCTATGATGCTTGCAAGGCGCACTTCCCGACTCTCGACGCCGACCGTAAGATGGTATCCGATCATCGTGAGGGCCTAATCGCGGCCCGTACGACATGGCAGAACGCAAGGGCCGCCTGTGCGGATCGCGAGCGCCCGGACCTCGCCCCGCTTCAGCTGGCACTCGAAAACGCTACCCAGGAATTGAAAACCGCCAACGATGCGCTCTCTGCGACCAGATCAGATGTTTCGTCCCTTACCAAGTTCAAGGAATCGCTGGCCGAGGCCTTGGCCAAAACCGAGCGGCTTGAGACCGAAACTGGGCCGCTCCGGGGACTAGCCGATCTGGCCAATGGCAAGAACGATTTCAAAATGACGCTCGAGACCTTTGCGATCGGCGCCATGTTCGATCAAGTTCTCGAGGCGGCGAACATGCGGCTCGATCCCATGACTCGCGGTCGATACCGGCTGGCGCGCGGGATTGAGGCATTGGGTGGGCGCGGCAAGCGCGGGCTCGAAATCGAGGTCTTTGACATCAACACCGGCAAGGCGCGTCCGACAGCCACGCTGTCCGGCGGCGAGACCTTCATTGCGGCGCTGGCCCTTGCGCTTGGGCTAGCCGATGTGGTCGAGAGCCTGTCGGGCAAAATCCGGATGGACACGATCTTCATCGACGAAGGCTTCGGCAGCCTCGACACCGAGAATGGGGCGGGCACGCTGGACCAAGTGATCCAGGTTCTTGCTGCGCTGACAGAAGGCAGCCGGGCTGTGGGCCTGATATCGCACGTCGGACTTGTGCAGGAGGCCATACCACAAGGCTTCTACGTGCGTTCGACCCCAAGCGGAAGCCGGGTCGAGGAAAGAAAGGGACTGGGATGACGGACCGCTGGTATTACCGCAAGGAACACACCCGCCGACTGTTTACGGGGCGAACAGTCTCGGTCCGCGGCGGTTGGGCACTTCGGGGCGATCGCGGAAGTAGGAAGGGCGCATCCTTCAGGCGGACTTGTCCAATTTGCGGTGCGCTGATCGTAAGCGTGGGCATGCCCAGAGGGGGGTGGGTCCACTTTGAGGGCGGCAAAGGCCTGACACGTATTAAGCACCCGTGTCTGCATCTTGGCGAAGGTCTGAGCAGGCGGCGCGACGAGGACACGCCGGACCTTTTTGAGGCGAGGCTGCAATTCTGAATTTTCTCTAGTGTAGCTTGCGGACAGTTGGCTCCAAACCCACATCTAGACTTTCTAAGCAAACCAAACACCACATGGAGGTTATTATGGCGGTGAATCGTAAAGGAACTTCAACCAAGGTTGCCTCGCTTGCAGCAGACACCCTCTTCAAACCTGGCTCTTCACAGATCGCCCGCAAGCTTGCTGGTTCGGCGTTGTCTCAGTCCAATACCAATCGACAAACAGGTGCGAAAATGGAAGACCTCGCTTCAAAGGTACTTCGCAGCGATCGCTACTCTGAAAGGACAAAGGCACTTGCCGGTTCGGTGTTGTCCCAGTCAAACAAGAAGCGCTGATTGCAAACGGTAAAGCAGCGGTTTCGAGCTCAAGCGCCACTATCCAGTTTCTCCAAGCTAAGCCGTGTCTCTGGAAAATAGCGCTTAAGGTATATCATGAACAAACATAAATCATTTTGAGTTGAGCAGATGCGGGCATTCATTTCTTATTCTCACAACGACAAGGCTGCACTTGACCGGCTGCACGTCCACCTTAAGAATCTTACGAGGGAAGGGCGTATTGAGACCTGGTATGATCGCAATATCTTGGCCGGCAGTGAACTGGACGCCGAGATTGAACGGGAACTGGTGGCGTGTGACCTGTTCCTGCTCCTAGTAAGCCCCGACTTCATTGCATCCGACTACTGTGTCGAGCGTGAAATGAGGCGAGCGCTTGAACGCCACGCCGCCGGGACCGCTCGCGTGGTGCCGATCATCGTAGAGGAATGCGATTGGAAAGCGATGAGTGAGTTGCGGCAACTCAAGGCCGTGCCGACGGACGGCAAGGCGATCAGCGCATGGGCCAACCCGAACACCGCCTACCTAAACGTAGTGCAGGAGCTTCGACGCATCATCGAATCTGAAAGTGTACCTGCGGCTGCGGTGAAGGTAGCCTATGAGCCGTCTGCCTTACGCCCCGCAATGGCACGCTACCGCGCAAAACGGCAGTTCGACCACATCGACAGGGATGACTTCCGCGATGCTGCCTTTGCCACCATAAAGGATTACTTCCAGAGAGCGATCATCGAAATCGATTCAATCGAAGGATTGCGCGGTCGTTTCGTTGAAAGAAGCGCGACCTCCTTTGGGGCAATAATTGTCAACGGCGGACACCGAAATGGTACGGCCCACATCTCGGTACATTGTCGTAGCTCGCAAGTCGCTCTGGGCGACATTTACTACTCGTTTAGCGAAAATGCTGGCGACAATACGGCAAACGGCGGCTTCAACATTTCGGCCGATGATTACGAGCAGTTCCTGATCCAAACCATGAACATCTTCGGCAAGGCTGACGAGCGGCTGGCGCCAGACCAAGCGGCAGAGGTACTCTGGAACCAGTTCATAGGCAACGCAGGTATCAGCTATGACTGAGCGTGTTCACTTCCGTTGCAACAATTGTGGACACCGCTTCGAAGTCGATGTGCTTGATGAGTACGAGCGTCGCGAGGCTCGCCGTGAAAAACGTCCGACCACCGCGGTGCATTGTCCCGAATGCCACCGAACCGATATCCGGCGGGGCTGGGATTAACTGCTCGTAAGGGAGACCACGTATGCGAAGCACTTTGAACGCCAGATCGGCGATTCTCGCCGAGGTGCCGAAAGGTGCCCTGTTTCTCCTCAAGAGATACGGTCATCAGCCGATCTTTGGCATTAAACTCTCCGAACCATTGGATCAGCCGAACGGCAAACCGACGGTTCTGCTTTTGAATCCTGGTTTCGGGCGCGAGGGCGAAGCCGATTGGCATCGGATTTTCCAATGGGAAGCAGATGAGCAATGTGTTTCCTTCGGAACCGACTGGATTATCCAGCCTGATTTCGCGGCAACTTCGCTGTCTGAGATTAACGATCCGCAGCAAGAGGCATGTCTGACGATCGGACCCCAAGGCATTCATTTCCGTGCGGCACCTGGTGAAGGATTTCGAGCCATATATCGCCACTTTATCCATGTGGATACGCTGGATCTTGCGAAGGACCTCGGCAGTGCCGCCTTCCACCTCACAGGATACCGAATTTTCTTGAACCAAGGAGACTTGGACAATAGCCGCCCGCCGATTTATCAGCATGGCGTATAGGCGCTGACCGGCTTGCCTGCGAGGTCGCGCTACGATGATTGCGCGGTGTCCCAGACAACTTTCTGCCCAGTGCGCTGCGAGTTCCATGAACGACCACTTTATTGGGAATGCTGCGAAAGCAATGCCGCACATCAATGGTCAACATTCCACCCAATACATTTCGACGACCATGCATCATTGTAAAGCCACGTTGGACCTCAACTCCCCAACCGCTTTGCCCTTTCTGCTATCCTGGCCACCTGTGCACTTGCCGTCGCCGCAGCGCTACGCACTGTAGCAGGCGTCTGCACTGCCCCGCGCCCGATCGCCTCACCTGTCGTGAGAGCGCCGATCCGAGCCCTGCCCTGAACGCCGGACGTATTGACCAACCCCCGCAGCAGTCCTGCAGACCCGTTGACGATCGCTGGCGCTGCGGCCACCATAAGATTCCCGGAGATCCCCCGCACGATCAGGGGCGTTGCTGCAACGAAGCCTTTGGCGAGGAACACCATCACAAAGAATGGCACGAGCGAGCCAATGTTGGTCGCGGAATTCGGGTCGCCGATCTGGGCAAGGAGTGAGTTGGCCATGCCGACCACGGTCGAGAACATGGCTGCGATCACGATGGGGTAGAAGGCGTAGCTGATTGTGGTCGAAATCCACCTGTGGAAGAAATCCTTCGTCGCATCGAAGAGCGAAAGAGCGATCATGATGGGTGCGAGGCCAAGCATGAGTGTCAGCATCATCTTGGCGAAGATCAGGACGATGCCAGTCATGAAACCGAGCAGACTAAGCATAACGAGGCCGATCCCACCGAGGATTGCGCCTGTCATCCAGTTCAGGTTGCTGCCGATGGCGTTTAGGTATTGGCTGAATTCATTGATTAAGTCGTCAAATTCAGCTGCAAAGTAGGATGCGCCGGCTCCGCCGCCGCCAACCGAGGAGATCAGGGCCCCGGCGACGTAGTCGAGCCCGCCGATGACGGCATTGGCGACCGCGTTGAAGTTGGCCCAGTTGAAGGCGAAGAGCCCTATCAGCGTCAGCTTAATCAGGTACC
Source organism: Puniceibacterium sp. IMCC21224 (assembly GCF_001038505.1). Taxonomy (NCBI): domain Bacteria; kingdom Pseudomonadati; phylum Pseudomonadota; class Alphaproteobacteria; order Rhodobacterales; family Paracoccaceae; genus Puniceibacterium; species Puniceibacterium sp. IMCC21224. Next base: position 232,430 of record NZ_LDPY01000003.1, on the reverse strand, counting down.
AGAAGAAGCTGGCCCCATCCATGCTGCGGAACTGGAAAGCCATGTTGATGCAGACGCCGATCACCGAAAGCGTGACCATCAGCAGGACGATCGTGCCGGTATTGCTCGCCACAGCCCCGAACTGGGACTCGGCCGCATCGGCAAGAAACCCGTCTGCGGTTCCAACCATCCAGCTGACGACGCCCATTACCAGTTGCCCTGCGCTTCGCAGAGATCCTGTACCTCGCGGGCGATCTGGTTCTGTTGGTCCCTAAGGTCTAGCCGAGCTTGGGTGTGCTCGGCCTGCGTGCTTGTCGAGAACCGTTCTTCGTATTCCACCGATGCAGCATCCCAAGTAGGGAAGCGGACATCACAACCACAATCGCTTGATGCTTTGATCGCCTGCCACGCACGCAACTCATAGAGCCGCATCATCGTTCGAGCCTTGTAGGCCTCGCGCGGGTTGACTTCGTCCATCCAAGTTGGTCGCGCCGAGCGGTCATTGCAAATCCGGTATTGTTGGGGCGACATGTTCGCCGTGAGATCGTTTGTGACCTGTGGGGAGGTCTGGGCTGCAAGCGGCCCTGCGAGGGAGGCAAGTGCGAGTGCTGCGATATGCTTTCGCATCAGGGTGTTCCTTTTCTATTCGGCGGCGACAGAGGCGTTCTTTTTGCCTCTGCCATCAATACTGTCGAGGCTGAAATCCTTGGATTGGCCCGGGAGAAAAAACTCGGTGATGCCGCGCGCGCCTTCATGACGTCCCGCCTGGATGATCACGTCGATTGAGCCCTCGATGTAATCGATCATGTCGGCATAGGTCATCGGCACATCAGTTTTCAGGGCGGCGATGGCGAGGCGGCGCACGGCCAGTTGCGGGGTCTCCGCGTGGAGCGTGGTCAGCGATCCGCCATGGCCGGTGTTGATAGCCTCGAGGAAGGTCATGGCTTCGCGCCCGCGGACCTCGCCTAGCACGATCCGGTCGGGCCGCATGCGCAAGGTCGAGGCCAAAAGTACATCGGCACTCCGGGCATCCGCATCACGGTCGGCGATCAACGTCACGGCATTCGGCTGTTCGGGGCGCAACTCGGACGCTTCTTCGATGGTGATGATCCGCTCCTGGGGTGGGATCAGCGAGAGGATCTTACGCGCCGCGACCGTCTTGCCTGTCGAAGTGCCGCCCGAGACGATCATGTTGAGCTTGTTTTCGACGCAAAACCGCAGGGCGGCGTCGATGTCACCCGATGCCACCACATCGCGTAACGCGGCGTTCCTCTCTCGGCGCAGGCCTTCGAGGCTGCGTTCTTTGCCATAGAGAAAGCCGAGCTGAATCGCCTCCAGAGGTAGGGAGGAGAAAAAGCGCAGCGAGATCGAGAAGCCGCCCTCAACTGCGGGAGGCTGAATGACTTGCGCCCGGATTGGACGTTCGCGATAGAGAATCGATACCGAGACGATTGGCTTCTTGGTGCTGAGCGTGGTTGAGGCGGCCGAGGCGATCTGGTTGCCAAGGTCCTTAATCTCGGTCTGGGTGAGCGGGGTGCCGAGCCCCTGCATAAAGTGATCACCCTGGAACTCTCCCCAGACCTGCCCGTCCGGATTGATGCAGATCTCGATCGTGTCTTCGCGCTGCACGGGCGCACCGAGCCGATCGAGCGAGGCTTCGAGATAGCTTGCTGCCATGTCAGAATATCTCCAGGTCGCGGTCAACCATGACCGTGATCCGCGTGCCCTGATCGACATGGATCACGGGGCGGATCGCGAGATAATCCTGCATCACGCTTTGGGTGCTATCGCGCAGGTCCGAGCCGACATCGTTGGCGACATCGGCAGCAGCCTCGTCATCGATCTGGCCCGCTGCGGCAGCTGGCAGGGCACCGATCAACGAGATCAGCGCGGCAGAGCCGAAGCGCTGCGCAAAGCGAGTGTCGACAAAACCGGTGGTGCCTGTGCGGCCAAGCTCGTCTCCGCCGAAGGCGCTGATCTCCACTGTCTGGTTGTCAGGCAGAATGATCCTGTCCCAGGCCACCATAACCCGGGACTGTGCCAGCGCCACATCGGAGCGGTATCGCCCAATCAGGCGCGCACCGCGCGGGATCAGGACGCGCGTTCCGTCAAAGGAATGGACATCTTCGGATACGATGGCGCGGATTGCACCGGGCAGCGTGCTGTCGAGTGCGGTTTCGGTCACCGCCTGGATCATGGTGCCCTGAATAACCGTGTTCGTTGGGTTCACAATCACCTCAGCGCGCGTGACGGGCGCGGGTCGCGCACCGGCGCGCACGAAGGCTTCATCGGCATTCAAGCGCGCTGCTTCAATCGTACTTTCGCGGTCTGTCCCTGCCCCCATCCCGGAAAACGCGATCATGGGCGACGCAATCCGTTCTGCTCGCGCCTCAGCCTCAGCGGCACGTCGGCGCTCAAGTTCAGCCAGCCGCAGTTCCTCCTCGTTGGGGCCGAGATCCGTCGGCGCGGGCGGGGTCAGGCGCGCGACCTCAAGGTCCATGCGCAGTTGGTCCAGTTCACGGTTGCGTTCGGTCAACTGACGCTCCAGCGTGCGCTGTGCCTCAGCGGAGCCCTCCTGCAGCGCAGCGATCTGAGCCGTGAGGTCTGCGATGGCCTGTTCAGCACCGTTGTCCGATGTCTCAGTCGGGCGTGCCCGCATTTCTTCGAGTTCGGCCCGCAAAGTTGCAAGGCTTTCCATCAGCGCAAGCTCGGATTCGGTCGGACCGGTCTCCACCGGAGGCGTCGGTGCTGGCTGTGCTACAGGTGGGCGTCCCAGGTCCCCGAAGCCGGGCCCAGAGTTCTGGAACTCCTCGGGGGCCGCAGTCACCATTGGAGCATCCGGGGACGGTTGCAGGGCAGCCCAGGCGAGACCACCGAACGCCGCGAGACCGGCAATCCCAAGGATTGCAGCGCTCGATGATGGGCGTTTGCTTGCCCGTGCTTTAGCGGTGGTGCCCTCAAGCGCCACAAGCCGTGCGGCAAGATCTTCGGTATCCTGGCTCATGATGTGGCCTCGGTCCGAGCGTCCTGAACACAGACGACAGCTCCACCCAAGCGAAGAACCCATTGCCGGTTCACGCCGGAGACGCGGATCACGCCATCACTCAGGGCCTGGCTATTCACCGCCCGCTCCCTGCCATTGGAATACCGGAAGATCGCCGGGACCGGCGCATTCCGCGCGAAGCGGAAATAGGTGAAGGTGCCGTCATCCCAGATGGCTGTTGGCGTGAACTCTTCCCGGGCGCTGACCGCATAGTTCGCGTTGGGAGCCTCAGCTGCGACCGCCCGGGTAGGCTGAACGCGGTTTTCAGGATAGCGGAACTGCACCACATAATGTGGTGTCTCGCGCGCCTCAACGACGTGGAAGTAATAGGAGCGGCGGTTGGTATAGACCGTGATGTTGGTCGCTACGCCCGAGGCCGCGGGCTTGATGGCAAAGGCGCGGCCGCCGGGGACGCCGTCGAACTGGAATCCCACCGTGTCGCCCGCGATGATCGAGCGTATGGTCTCACCTTCGCCGAACTCGACGGTGGTCACTCGGGTCAGGGTGGTGACGATACGGTAAACCTGCCCTTCGGTCCATGTGGCGACCCGAACGCGGTTGTCATGAGAGCCAGGACGCGGTGTGGTCTCGGCAAGAACGGCGGGAGCCGCCAGGGCCAACGCGCCGGCGATGAAAAAGGCATGAACGGGAAAAGGGATCATTCGGAACGGTCCGGTCGGATTGCATATTGGGTGACGGTGAAGCCGAAGGGGTTTTGCCAGACATCATCGATTGAGCGGGTCCGTTCGGGCTGAAACGCAAACATCAGCGTCGCTGTAAACGATCCGTCCTGCACACCCTGCGGGCTGGTCAAGCGTTTCCTGAGGCGCACCTGCGCACGGTTTTCGCCGATCAGTGTGATCGAGGCGATTTCGACGGCCATTTCAGCTGATGTGCCGTACCGCGTCGGCGGATAGTTCTCCTGCCCGGACGTCCATATTGCGCGCATGCTCGTCTCGGCGGCACCGGATGACTGTGCCAGAACCCGGCGCACACGCAGATCATTGTCGAGCTGATTGTAGGTCTCGCGCTCATAAATGTAGCGGTAGATTTGCGCCTCGATGACGGCGGGTCGCTCGGCGAGGGACGCAGTCTCGACCCTGGCGTTCGGGAGTGCCATGCCTGTTGCCGGATCATAGGGCACAACGACTGGGGGCGGTGCCTCAACCATCAGCGCGACAGCTGCGGCTGCGAGACAGCCCACCGCGCCAAAACCCGCGCCACCGAGACCGATCATTCTCCACAGTTGTTCACGGCGCAGGGCACCATAAACAAGCTCCTCCTCCACGAGCTCGCGTGTGTTCATCCCCACTCCTCCACTCATGGTCGAAGTTCCGGTAGGGTGAAGTCCATGTACCGGCGCTCTTCGACAACGGTGGCGGCATCGACCACGCCTGCATTGCCCGCGCCGAGGGTCTGGATCGCTTCCAACTCCCACATGCGTGTCATGGCGATGGCGAGTTCTGCTGTAACGCGGGTATTGTGGTCCATGGAGGCTTTCAGATCCTCCATGTCCGGGATCATCTCGACCAGACGTTCAACCCGCTCGAGGGACTGTTCGGCCTCGGCATGACTGTTCTGGGCAGCGGCGGACATGACGGCCCCTGTGGTTGCGCGGGTGGCCACGCCTTCCGCCCCTGGACTGCCGCTGGTGGCAATCTCGCGCAGGGAATCTTCGTCAAAACCGGCACTTGCCAGCGCCGCTTCCATCTGCGTGCGCATCGGGCCTGCATTAGGGCCGATGAGGCTGCTCCAGTCGCCCGCCTGGATGCCCCGGATCAGACCGGGAATATCTTCAAAATTCGCCTCGAGCAGGTTGTCCAGATCCCCGCCCATCGCAAAGCCGAGGATGCTGCGCGGTCCGGTGAGTGAGGCATACATCTCGTTCAGTTGATCGAGTTGGCTTTGCAGCATGTCGAGCTGCTCGAGGGCATTGTCGAGGAGATCGGTTTGGAGCCCGAAGTCCTGTAACATTTGCTGAAGTTGGCGGATTTCCTGGGCGATGTTCTGGGTGTCGACCGTGGGAACGCCCTGTGCGGCGACAGGCCCACTGACAGCGAAAGCAAGTGCTGCGGCCGCCGCACTTGTGAAAACGGAACGGGTAAATTGCGGGATCACTGCAAATTCTCCTGATTGAAATTCATGTATTGCCGCTCGGCGGCTTGGGCGGCAGCCATGGCGAGTTGTTCCTCGCTGAGCGGCTGGGTGTGGGCGGCCTTGATCCGGGTGCGGATCGCGACCAGCCGGGCCAGCTCGGCCCGGGCATAGGTGTTCAGCGCGATCGCCTCGTGCAGGTCATCGGTCTCCCCGATGCGGGTGATGATATCCTGCACCCGCAGGGCCGCCGCGCGCACCGAGATCAGCGAATAGTCCCCATAGACGCCTGCGCCATGAGCCGAGAGGCTGAAGCTCGCGTTGGCGAGGAGGACCGGGTCGATGGTGCCCAGGGCATCGATGCCACCGACGGCAGCGAGGTAGCTGTTGTACTGCTGCGGGATTACCACGACGTAATGCTGGGTTTCCGCGAAGGGCGGCACGCCACCGTAATTCTGCACATTGCCCGGGCCCGCGTTATAGGCCGCGAGTGCGTGGATGATGTTGCCATCGAACATGTTCAGCATCTGCGCGAGGTAACGCGCGCCGCCGGTGACCTGCAGGTAGGGGTCATCGTAATAGGCCGGGTAGATCCCGAGATCGCCTGCGGTGCCGGGCATGATCTGTGTGAGACCGAAGGCTCCCACGGGTGAGCGCGCCCCGATCTGGAAGCGGCTCTCCTGCCAGATCAGGGCTTGCAGGAGGCAACGCCATTGAACAAGCGAGAGCCCTGCGCGGCTGATGCCCGGCAAATTATGAGTGTCGCGGGCCGCGCGGATGATCAACTCCTCGATCCCTTCCCGAGCATCGCCCAACATCCGGGCCGCGGCCGGGTTGTTGTCCTGAGGTGCATAGAGACTGGAGGCTGCACTCTCGACGCCATTTGCGGCCCCCTGCCCCGCCTCGAGCCCGGCCACGGTACCCGCGACATCGGCCGAGCCAAGCGACATGGCATCCATCACCCCCTCAAGCGAGGGGAGTTGCTGGCGTTCGATCTCGGCCAGTTCCTCTTCGCGGGTCAGCCGGTCCTGCTGCAGCGCCAGATCCCGATCGGTTTGCTCGAGGATCGCCTGCCGCTCGGCGAAGAGGCGCAGGTCGAAGGTCGGCACGCCTTGGGCGACGGCTGGTCCCGCAGTGGGACCTGCCAGCGCAAGGCCGATCATCGAGAGGGGAAGCCAGGTCCGCATGCGCTTAGCCGCCCGCCCTCAGCATCACGAAATCGCAAGCAGAGTCGCGGCGCGTGACTGCGGCACCCATGGTCGAGATCGTCGTCGTGGCGGTTCCCGCCCGCGCGGGCTCATCGCGGAAATTGAAGCAGTTGGCCTGTGCAGGATTGTGCTGCGCACAGGCCGTCAGGGTCAGGCTGAGGCCAAGAAGTGCTGCGCTGCGGGTGATGGTACGGGTCATGTCACTCTCCAGAAATCAGGGCGGTCGCGGTAATCCGGGCCGACGAGGGCCTCGCCCTTCTCCATGCCGCCAAGGATGGTCACGAGGGGGCCAAGGGCGCTCAAATCGGCATCGATGACCACCGCGCCGCGGTCATCGCGCACCAGCGCCAGCCGCGAGGCGGAGCCGACACCCAGAAGCACGTCGAGTTCTTTGTCGCTGAGCCCCAGCATTGCGTAATCGGCGGCCGAGGCGCGGATGTTGGGCAGGAGCACCTGGGTCGGCACGGCTTCCACAATGGTCTTGCCGGTGCGCGTGCGCTCGAGCTGGCTTGCATACTGCGTCATCATCACGACGACTGCGTTTTGCTTGCGGGCCGTCACCAGCCAGTTTGACAGCCGCTCCGCGAAATACGCGTTGTCGAGCGCCTTCCAGGCCTCGTCGATCACGATGATCGTGGGCTTGCGGTCCTCGATCACCCGCTCGACGCGGCGGAAGAGGTAGGACAGGACCGCCATGCGTTCCCGCTCGCTCTCGGAATCGAGGATGCCGGTCAGGTCGAAGCCCGCGACGTCAGCCTCGGTGCTGCCCCCGATTTGGAACGTGTCGTCTGCGTTCGCCCCGAAGATCCAGCCGTAGCGGCCCTCTGCCGTCCATTCCTGCATCCGCTCGAAGAGGTCGCCCTCGTCATCGGTCGAGACGAGGAGCGAGGCGAAGTCCGACCAGTTCCGCAGGCCCGCGTTCCCGGCGCTGGCGTTCTGGCGCACGACCTCTTGCAGACGATTGGTCTGCACAGGGGTCAGGGGCCGGTCGCGGCGCTCGAGGAGGCTTGCGAGCCAGTCGGCAAGCCAGGCTTGACCGCGGGCATCGATCTCCGTCTGGAGGGGATTGAGCCCCGTGGGCCGTCCGGCCCGCACGGTCGAATAGCTCCCGCCAAGCGCGCGGACGGCCATTTCCATGCCGGCGCGATAGTCGAAGACGAAAAGCCGTGCACCTGCGCGCCGGGCCATGGTCATCAGGAAAGCCGCCAGCACGGATTTGCCCGAGCCGGGGCGGCCGAGGATCAGCGTGTGGCCACCCGTGGGCTCGCGATCCGGTGCGCCTTGTTCATGGAAGTTGAAGCGGAACCCGCTGCGCTCGGGTGTCGGAAAGAGCGTGATGGGCACGCCCCAGGGCACTTGCGCGGCCGTCTTACCGAGCGGGGTACGGTGGAAGGTAGCGAGATCGGCGAAGTTGTGGTTCGTGATCGCGGCCTTGCGGCTCCTTGCACCGGTGTTCCCGGGATGCTGCGCCATGAAATGCGTCCGCGCCCCGAAGGCCTCCGAGATCAGGTTGATGCCGGAGGTGGCCGAGATGTTACGAATCTCGGCTGCGATGTCGTCAAGAGCGGCCTGCGATCGCGCATAGACAGCCACCGTCATGTGATGCTCGCCGAAGATCAGGCGTTTTGATTCCAGATCGTCCTGCGCCAATTCCAGTTCCTGCGCGAGGCTGACGGCCCCGTCATTGGCCGCCTGCATGAGGCGGAGCTGCCGCTTGATCCGGCCCGCCATCATGTTGGCATTGATCGGCACGAAGGAATGCGTGACCACCATGTCGACGGGCAGGTTCAGTTCGTCGAGCATCAGGCTATCGGTCTTGGCGGGGTAGTTCTTCACCGCGAAGATCGCTCCGAGCTTGTCGCCGACGGCACCGTCGGAGAGCGCGATGGTCGTGCCGCGGAAGGTGACGCGGGTATTGGCCACGTCCTCGGCGATCACGCCCAGGCGCGACCGCGGGAAGAGCAGATGCTCCTCGCCCGTGTTGAGGGAGCCGAGAAACCCCAGAAGCTCGCCAGTGCTGGCCGCAAGCAGGCGGGGCTTCAACTCATCGAAGGATGACAGGAGAAACCCCACGACCTCGTCGAGCTTGCGTAAGCGCCGGGTCGTATCCGCCGCATGCCGCGCGCGGGATGCCCCCAGACCGAACGGCAAGCGGCTGCCGGTCTCTGGGCGCTTCAGTACCGTCAGGGTCAGCGTCTTGTCGCGCAGGCCCGACCAGCCCAGATGCGCGCGCCAGCGCTGGTCGACGGCGGCAGCAAATCCCTCGCCCGGAATGGGCGGCAGGGTCACATCGACCGCTTTCGAGACCTTGTGCAGGTAGAAGGAAAACTCCGTCCCGACCTGCGCGACGATGCCTGCCAGCAGTCCGCCGATCCGGTCGAGATGCGCATCCTCGCTCGTGGTGCTATTCACCCCCTCGAGCCGGATGCATTGCATCAGCTCGTTGCCGCGCGTCCGGATCGTCCGGTCGGTCACGAGGCTCACATAGGGCAGCATCGACGAGAGCCGCTTCTCGCCCTTGACCCATGCGGGCAGCGCGGTCAGCGGATCGAGCGCGTCTGGCGCATCGGCCTCGTCATCGGCAATTCCATCACGGGGCATAGCTGTCACCCCCGTGCAACTTGCGGTTTGCCGTGGGTGGGGTTTCCTGCAAGGTGATCACCAGGACATCGAGAAAGTTCGGATCCCAGTCTGCGGCCTTCCAGAGCGCAGGCCAAGCCAGCCCCGCGAAGACGGCCACCACCCAGCTCTGTACCCAGAGGAACAGAAGCGTCGAACCGAAGAGCCAGACCATGGCGTACATGATCGGCAAGCCCATCAGCTTGGGTGGCCTCAAAAGGCCGATGAATACGCGGGACTGGTCAGACATGGGTGCGAACTCAGAAATGGGGGCTCAAGTCGTCCAGATGGCGGCGACGATGGTGGGCGCTGCGGCGATGCCGGCGATTGCAACCACCACCCAGAGCGCTTGGCGGAAATCGAGGATGCCAAAGAGCCAAGAGAGGAACACGCCGATTAACGCCAGCGTGCCGATCACGATGCCCAAGGGACCGGTGATCGCATCGACGATGCCCTGCAGCAGCGTCTGCACAGGCGAGAGGTCGATGCTTTGGGCCAGCGCAGGGCCGGCCAGCACGATGAGGGCCATCGCGCCGAGCGCGACAAGGGATGGTTTGGACGTCATGAAAGATCTCCTTTGAGCCGATGAAACACGGCCGTCACACGGGCCACATGCCCTTGGGTTTCTCGAAAGGGGGGAATACCGCCATGGCGGGTGACCGCATGGGGGCCGGCATTGTAGGCCGCGAGCGCCAGCGCGGGATCGCCGAATTGCTCGAGCATCATCAGAAGGTATCGCGCCGAGCCATCGAGGTTCTGGGCGATGTCATGGGGATCGACGTTGAGATCGCGCGCGGTGTCCGGCATCAGCTGGCCGAGGCCGATTGCCCCGACCGGGCTCAGCGCACGCGGGTTATAGCCGCTCTCGACCTCGATATTGGCGCGGTAGAACAGCGCCCAATCGGTGACCGACAGATCCGCCTGACGCAGAGCGTCATGACTGCCGTAACGCAAGGCGGTGGTCTCGATGGCGTGGAAGATTTCGGGGGAGGCGCGGACGGCGCGCGGGGCGACCGCTGCTGCAGCCGTCACATCCCTCAGGGGATCATCATCCCCACGGGACTGCGGTGCTGCAAAAAGAAAGAGACGATCTGGAAGTGGCCCATTCTGGGCGTCTACGTCGCCGGTGAACGAGAGCAAGGTGCTCGTGGCATCAGTTGTGTCGATCAGTCGGCCATCAGGGCTGACCTGGAAGATGAAACCGTCGGCAAGGGTCGGGGGTGCTGAACAAACACCTGTACCCAATGCAACGACGAGCGCAAATGCGCGGTCAGTTGTCCTTGACCAGAACCGGGCCGGTTCGTGGCTCGGGCGTACGCCCGGGTGCTGCATGGCGCTCGCGGGCACCCTCGACAAGCGGGATGCTGGCAGTCGTGCAGCCCATGTCGGCAAGGAAGCTGACAAGACCGACAATCGTTTTGAACTCGCGAACCTTGAGATAGCTACGGCTCGTGACGAGCATCTTGTCGTCACGCCCGTCCTCAGCAACGGCACGGATGACCCATGTGCCGTACCAACTGTTATGGCGCTTCTCAGCGCCATCCTTGCAGACCACCTCGATGAGGTAGTGTTCGGCCAGCAGGCCGCGCAATCCGTCTTCTGTAACCACATTCGGTGCTTCTTCTATCATGGCCTTCCCTTGGGTCCTTTCCTGCCTGAGGTGCAGTACCGGTCCCACGGGTTCGAAACGCCGTGGGCGATACAAGACAACATAAACGTTAGCAAGACAATAATAACGACTTGACGAAGATCGCCTTGCTTCGATAAGAGTGATACCCGACAGATCGACAATCTTAAAGGCGGCAAAGGAGTTTTGCCCTGCACATAAACTGTGCGCGCAATATAACCTTGATGCTGCTGATCCTGGGCGTGGGGGCGGCCGGTCCGGCTGCTGCCTGCATTTACCCTAAGCGACCGTTTCTACCCCAGTCTCAAGAGGACATACGCACCTACGCGGATCTGATCCGGGGGGATTTCGAGGCCTACATCGCCGATGTTCAGGACTACTTTCGTTGCCTCGATGAAGAACGCGCGCGGGCCTTTGTCGAGGCCAGGGAGGTGAGCGAGGACTACGGGCGGTTTGTCGAGGCGGTTGAGTGACCGCTAAACGGAAAGCGGTCGGATGGCGCCGCTGCATGGAAAATGCGGCGAGGCGCGAATTGCAACAATAACTCCTTGCGCAAACGAGTCTTTTAAGTGTGTTTCTTATGCGCTTCGGATCGGCTGCATCACCTGAACTGCATAGGCAAGGCGTATAGGGCGACGGGCACCTACTCGCGTTTCATGCGGGAAAATGCAGATAAATCGAGGGTAAGCGCTTGCAATGATCGCGTGGTTTCCACGTCGTCTTGCGTCAGCAAATCGACAAGATCTTCCTGATTTGGTTGCCCCAAGGCGAGGCGGTAGAGCAACCGTTGCGTCTTCAACTTCGCGAACCGATCTATGTCGCGGCTCTGGGGTAGTGCGAACAGGTGCCGCTTGAGGTCCGCGCCTTGCATAGTCCACCACGGGCTAAGGCCAGTCTTGTCATCCGCAAACGCCTCATCCGCGTTGCGCGCGATTATATCCCATGGCGACAATGTTCGGCCTCGGGCCTGGGCTAGGGCTTGCTCACCGAGTTTGAGGGCAAGCGGCTGTCGTACAGTTAGTCCACCGAAGCGTTGCACCCGGCCCTCGCGTTGCTCCAGATCGACTGGGCTTGAGCAGAGATCCCAATGGCCGAGCCTGTCGCACCAGCTATGGAAATCCAGTCCTTCCTGGCCGACGGAGGTTGTCGCCAAGACGTGCGGCCAAAAGGGCGTGTTGAACGCGCTTCGGATTTCTTCCGAGCGCGCCGGTGGCGGTTCATTGGTATCTTGATCGTGCCGTTGCGTTTCCTTTTCTGTGCCGCCGAACGGCACTGCAGCATGGCAGCGGATTCGGATCTTGTCGCGTTTTTTAGCCCCCTTGAACCCGAATGTACCGACGTTGGCAGCGAGCGCCGCAGACAAATCCTCGATCAGCCCATCGGCATTGACCTTTGATTTGCGCAGCCAAAAATGTTCATCGAGTACCGCTTCAAGGCAGCCGTCGATGGACGCACTTTGATATTTCTGGGTCGCATCCTCCCCCGGCAGGATCGACCAGAATACGGGGCGATCGAGATAGGTTCGCAGCCGCGTCCAGCAGAAGCGCACCAACTGCGTGAAATGCTGCTCGTTGAAGTCAAATAGGCTGGGCAGGTGACGGTAAAGTGCTCGGCCGACCACAACACCCGGAGCGCCAAGCGCCATATCGACCAAGGCATCGAGTTCCCAGCCGCTGAGCCATGTGATCGCATCGGCGTCTTGGCGTTGTTTGAGTAGCGTTTGGAGCGCCATGTCTTTTGGCGAGACCCGGCTCCAGCACTTCTGAACCGAGTTGAACTCGCGGGCGAGCGGGGCTTTCTGGGCACGCTCGATCGCAGCGAGGACCGCCCATGCTGGTTTGCGCCGCCGGTTGCTGCGCGCATTCGGTGCTTTGGCCGCAATCGACGCCGGCAGCGATTGAATGATCTGCTGACGCGCTCGGGCTCTGACCTGCTTTATTGTCGCTTTCCCCTTCACATCGAGGGGATCAACAGCTCGAACGAGGAATGGGCTGGGATGAAACAGGGCAAGCGTCGGGCCTTGTTTGGGCTTAGGGTTGAGGTGCCGTTTCTTCCATGCGGCTGCGTAGAGGAGATTGCCTTTCGCAACGTGCTTGCGTTCGACCTCGAGGCTGACGAGAGCCGCAAGGCTCTGGGGAGTCGCCCTGAACCGGCTGAAGATCAACATCTTGGGGGACTGCGTCACTTTTGTCCAAGGGCCTGAAGGTGCCCACCATGTCAGAGACGGCAGTACCCACGGGAGCGCGAGCGCGTCAGTTGGCACGAGGCTGTTGAGCGCGCGCAGCTTGGCGCTTCCCCAGCCATCTCTTGGCGGCTTGAAGCAATTCGTGACCCCGAGGCGTGGAACACTGCGCGTTGCAGGAAAATCTATGTCGCGAGAGATCTGATACCGATCACCCAAGGCTTGCGCGGGCAGTGGCACGGATAGCCAGTAGGCGATCGCGCTGCTTGCCATCTTGGGCGATACATGATCGGTGAAGTGTCTATAGACGTCGAGATCATGGGGTTCGATCCTTACGGAGTAGGGTTCGGGTTCTGTTGGATGGTGAAACACTGGACGTTCGGTACGCGACATCAATGGTGTGAGGAGATCCTCCAGACTATGCTTGAGGGATTGCGCCTCCTCGATAGCGGCTTGCCGATTGTCGAGCGGCAAGTGGCCAATCAAATGCAATAGATCGCCAAATCGACAAAACTGCGCTTCAGCCTCCGCGCGAATGGTTGAGCCACCCAGGAACTCGATAATCTCAAAAAATTCGAGGTGTGGTGCCGCTCCGGTGCCGTTTTCCCAACGTTCGGCGTAAAAGCGATAGGGCGTGGCAGACAAGAGGAGGATCGGCGGCGGCGCTTCCCCTTCTTGTCCTTCCAGCAATTGGCGCGCCAGCGGATTATCCTCGCCCGCGTTGAGAAGGTCGCGGTAGCATTGGAACTCGTCGAAAATCACGAGATCGGGAGGCGCAGAATCCAACGCAGCTTGGGCAAGCGCCTTTCGCATCCGGCCCAGGCTCTGACCGTGCTTGCTTGTCTCTATTGCACGCAGAATGTTTTCGCGTGCCGGCTTGCCAAATTCCGCACGTAGCGCACGCCCATAGGCGGCTTTGAAGACGCCAGAGACATTGTCGAATTTATCTTGGGCTGCACCGCACGCCCAAGGCCAGCCCGAAGTCGCCCCATATTCGATGTAGCCTTCGGGAAATTCATCCGAAAGCCCCGGATAGAGCTCGTCCACCAACAGTTTGATGAACGCACGCTCGACAGCCTTCCCTCCGTAAAGACGCTGGGAGTTGGAGAATGAGGTCCTTGGCGTAAAAGCGTACAGACGCAGCTTGCCTTTGCGCTTTTCCTCGAAGGGGATGAGTCCGACCCGATCGATGCCTGACAGCGCATGTTTAACGTCGTCCTTGTCGAGAAATCGCAGCAGCTCAAGCTTGTTCTGGTCGGCGACCTTCAGTCCGCTGGTGATATAATAGACCGTAAACTTGCGTGCCCTATCTGCGAGCGCGGCAAGTGTATCGCGCGCAACAACAGTTTTACCGAGACCCACCTCATCGGCGACAAGGAAGCGACGGAGCGGATTATCGCCCGAAAGGGCTGCGGTAGCCGCCTTAACCGTCGCGGCTTGGAAAGGCTTGGATCTAGCGCTCATAACGCGAGCCTGGTCCGTGCGATGGCCCAGATTTGCGCGAGTTCGTTCAAGTCTACCTTCTCCGCGTCGCTGAGATTGCCGCCATGCGCGAGAAGTGCGTCGACGTAGGGCGCAAAGTGACGATCGGCACGACCGAACGCCTTTCGATCGCGCGCCCAGGCGGTGAGAATGTCCTCCAGCGTCAGGCGATCATAGCCTTGGCCTTTATGACGCTTTACAGGCGAACGAGTATCTTCATCCCAGTCACCACCGCCAACCGGAAGCGTGTCTCCGCTCAGCATTGCGCGCATCCAGTCGTGGAATGCGCGAAGCCCCATATGACTAGCGAGCGCGGCAAGGTCGCGCTGCTCGTCCAGCGGGGGATCGATAACGACGCGCTGCATCCATCGAACGGCGCCGTCCAGGCCTTTGATCTGAACCTGAATGAAAGCGGATTGGTGCGATAGGGGAATAGTTCCGAGATCGAGCCGACTAACGCCGCTTGGCCAAGGCAGAAGATCGCCATTTACGGACCCAACGTCGAGCTGGTGAGCTTGATATGCGAGCAACGGCGTTGCGCCTGCATCGATCAAGAAGCGCTCGCCGTCGCGCCGCAGGATCGGCTGCCACGAGGCCATTAGCATCTTGCGTGATTCTTCCAACGCGTCAGCCTCGCTCGCGTTTGGTGCTGCAGTTGCAGCAAGTACCTCGATGGAGACTGGCGTTGCCTTCCCGACCAGGAACACCAAGCCGGACGTGAATGCGTCACCAGCCTCCAGTTCCACCATAACCTCCGAGTTGCGGCCCGCCCACGCACGCTCGGTCGCGTTGGCGCTCCCGATCCTGAAGAGCGTCCTTTCGCCTAAATGGAAGCAAACGAGCTTCGCGTGTAAAGCCAGCGGGGACGGCTCAGCATCATCTTCGGTGACAGCCTCATTGCTTGGGAGCGCAACGGCGCTTTTGTCGGGCAGCATATCTGGTGCGGCATAGGCTAGGATTTTTGAGAATGCCTTGAGCGGCTTGCTCGATCGACTGGCCATATCTACAAGAGCTGGCATCGACGAAATCAGCGTTCTGGAACCGTCCGGTCCCCATTTGCCGGCTGTCTTCAGGAAACCGGGCGACAAGAAAGGGCTGATGACCGTTATTCCATCGATCTGGCCGGTGGGCGGCTGTGCGGGAAGCGGAGTATCTTCATCGAGCCCGTTGAGCAGGGAGCGCAACTGGAAGCCTTCTGGGGCCTGCCACCAGATCGCTTCCAGCTGCTCGGCCAAGTGTTCGGCATCGGTACGCGATGCAGCCCGTGCGAGAGTTGCCGCCAGTGCACCAACGCCTTTAAGGCGGCCGCGACCCTTCGCGCGCTTGTTGGTTCCGTTCAGCAGAACGCCAACATCGAGATCCTGCGATCTAGTCAAATTTCGACTGCCGATCCACAGTTTCCAGCGGATTTCGCCTCTAGGACAATCGTAGGCAACAAGGGCGATCTTGGGGTGCCAGCTGCGATCACGTTCATCATGATCCTGCTCGGCGATAAACTGATCGAGGATGCCTGCAATGCGAGGCAGCGCGATTGGTCGCGCGATCCGGCCGCGCTGTATAATGATCCTGACGCGATCACGCAGCGTATCGATCGCTTGGGCGAAATCGACCGCTGTGCCGCTTCCTTTCTCGTCGTTGCGGCCGATCAGTGCCAGCAACGTCGCAGTGACTGCGGAGAGGTCAACCGAATAGGTTGCAAAAAGCGCTAGCCTCACCGTTTCCAGTCGCCCCGGTCGCAGCTCGTCGAGATAGGGTTGGCCGGGCCATGCTTGCCGGTCGCTCATGCAACACCCTCCAGATCGCGCAGCAGGCGCTTTACATTGCCCCAGCGATAGTGGAGCGGATCGGCTTGCCCATGGTGTTCGCCTTGCCACTCTATGCGGCGATCTACACCGAACTGATTGGCAGCGAGTCGTGCGCGATCGTCCTTCCGGCTCACCTCGGCTCTGGCATAGACATCAAGAAGCGACATGGGATCCTTGCCGCCGGCCCGAACCCAGGCGAAGGTATCCTTCAAGACAGCCTCGACCGGCGGTGGCAGATGCCCAATTTCGTCAAGGAATAGGTTCATATCAAGCCGAGAGGCTTGCTTGCCCCATTGATCGACGGTGTCTTTGAGCGCCGATCGATGCCGATCAGGCTGCGGGCGGTTATCTCTGTTCTCTTTGAGTATCTCGACCAAGGCTGCGTAGATCGCCCTGCCTATCGCCGATAGCGCCGCAGCTTGGCCGGCGCGTTTTAGCATCGGAGCTTCATGACCGGCCATAGATACAATCGCTGCGTCCCAGCAATGGTCTGCGCCATCGAGCGGCTTTCCTACCAGTTTAGCCAAGAGCGACGGTTCGCCGGGGTCGTTCGGCGAACGGACGGCGCGCAACTTGCCAGCGATATAGCTTTGCTCCCGAGGAGTCAGGTCGAGGGTCAGTTTTCTATCGCCATCCTCGTTGTACCGCTCGTTCCAGTTTCCCCAGTCCTCCCAATCTGCGGGGGCATCGATCAACCCTGAGATCGGCCAAGCCATTGCCTCAAAAGGTTTGCCGTCGTCGTCGTGGATTGTCCGTTTGCTGGATGAGGCGAGGAGTTTGGCCATATCCGGGCGACTCCAGGGACGACCGTCAGGGCGAGTGCCGATCAGGCCCCACTTGGCGAGCGCAGTCCAATACACATAGGCGGGTGGCTGGCTTATCGCGCGGGGATAAACCTCCCCACCGATCACGCCATCCTTCTCTCCGCCCAGTCCCTCGGCAAATTTGAGTCGTCCGGTCATCTCGTGTTCGAGATCGGTAAAGGCCAGCGCAAAATCCTTGGGAATCGGGCGCCTCGTTCGTAAACTTTGATAGAGCCAAGGGATGAGGAGCGCATAACGTAACCGCGTATGCAGAACCGAGGTCCCTGGAAAGAAATGATCGGCATAGCGCTGGTGGACGATAAGAAAGCCGACCTCGTCGCGCACGCCAGCCTTACCGCCGAACATCATTTGCTCAGCCTGACCGAGTGCTTTGCGCGAAAGAAACGTAAAACCAAAAGATGACACGAGGCCCGTCCCCCAAACGCGTGATCTAATTAGAGCATAAATGCCTGCGGATTTAAATGCTTGGTGGCAGCCGCGTACTATTGACTGCCAATCACCTATAACCGCATGGCGCGGGTTTGGAGAAGATAGGTCTCGACACCGGCGAGCAGATGCAGCCCTTCTTCAACGATGGCCTTTCGCGAGAGGCCGGGTTGCACGATCCAGACGTCGAATTCGAAGCGGTGGTCTTGCCAACCAACTTTCAGTTTCTTGATCCCGGCGGCCGAACCTTGCTCGATCCTCGATCTCTGGCCGCGATTGCGGCGCACCTTTTCGCGCTTTTCGCTGGCATGTGCGCGGCTACTGCGACATAACTCACAAGTTCAAAGACTGCCTCCTGCGCATTCTTGATGTGGGCGAACTTGGTGATGCTGGCGCACCTGCTGGTCAAGACGCTCTTTGGCAGGCAGGCGGTTCGGCCGTTCTGACCGCCCGCTACGCGAAGCTCTTTTATGTGCTGAAACGCCTAGGCCTTCTAGGTGATGCCGCTCAATTGCCAGCCCGGAGCCAGCATATAGTAGTGATCAACAAGGCTGAAACAGCCGCAGCTCAAGAAAAGGCGAATTTCGCCCCGTGAGTTCTGGCTATTGTGTAGCGGATCATTGTTAGCGGATGCCTTTCAGTACTAGCGTGCTGGTGCTCAACGAGAGCCTCGTGATTGCTTGGGCTTATCGACCCGACAAGACGTGGGCTTGACCGCCTCAAAAACCGTCCCCCTTCCCGAGCAGATCCTAGCCTGCCGCGGCGATGACCGCGCTCAATATCGGTGCTAATATCATCACGGCGCCCGCGCGGCCGAGCCTGGATTGAAGGCTTCCGGTTTATCCGTCGGCCGTGCCTGACTAATCCACGGATTTAATGTGCTTTTTGACAGCCGCTTCGTAGACGGCTGCTCCATGCTTCGAGGCAGGGCGGCGCTTCCAGCGACCCGTACCCTCGTAGTCGCAGTATCTCGCTTTATGATCTGGCCGCTCACCTATCGCAAGACTGCTTCGAGAACTGCGGCCGCGCATCACAATCAATGCTTGCGCGCCCGCAAAGGTCCGAACCTTTACCGACGAAGCTTTGAGCGCCAACACAGCAGGATGCGATGAAATCGCCTTGCTATCGTTCGTGTTGTTTTGTATCGCAGCACCATTATAGTTGGAGTCGGCGTCATGAAGCACAGGGTCCGAAGCACGGCAGCCGCCGCTGCTATCACCATATCGAGCCTCATCGGTTCAGTCGAGCAGGCACAAGCCTACCAGGTTGACTGCGCCATCTTGCTCTGCCTGGCAGGAGGCTGGCCAGCATCGGCGCCTTGCGCCCATGCTCGGGCCGTCTTCATTCGGCGGATTACACCGTGGCCGATCGAGCCGCCCCTACAGATCTGGCGATGCCCGATGGGAGTGTCGTTCAGCGCCCCTGCCCCGCTTTCGCCGATGGAACGGCTCTACGACATCGCTTTCCGAACTGAGCCGCAAATCAGCGAGCCGCAAGACCCGCCGCTCTCTTTGCTAGTGCAGGCAGAAGAACAGGCTGACATCGACATCTCGGGCGATGCCTTCGACTTCGTTCGCAGCATTCGCGTCTATCACATCCAGTTCAGCCAGCGCGAAAACCGGGATGGCGATTGCAACCGTTACGACAGCACCCGCCTCGGTTCATATGGAGTGCAAGGCGACTATCGTTGGACACGGTCGAGCGTAGCCGATGTCCCTCCAGCATCGCAACTTCCCGAGCCCGTTCACTGCAGATCGATCAGCTACCGCTCCGTCTTCGTGGACTGGCGAGACCACGAGGGAAACTACGGCTTCGAAGAGGTCCGCTACTGACCCTGCGCGGGGCGGCGTGGCGCCGGCCCGTATCCGATAAACCCTGCACCAGAGACCGTGCACCGACCCCAAAAAGGGAAACGACGCCAGACCGTGAAGCCTGACGCCGCGCTAGAAAAAAACCCGTGAACAAGGTTTTTCTAGCGCACTGTCCGAACCTCTGCAACCAGCAAAGTTGTTTTGCTAGCAAAAATGTTGTTATCTCACGGCATGGCCTCGGCTCTCTCAGGAGACACCGACCATGGAACCCACAACCGGCCTGATCTTGCGACGGATCACACAGACAGAGCTTTCCGTATCCGCCCATAAGTTGGCAACGATCATCCTCGATGGCATCGCCTGGAAGGAAGGCTACAACGGCTTGTCACGCGGGACAGCCGCGTTCACCCTATCTGCGCTCGCAGACAAAACGGGCGTTTCGCGCCAGTATCTGACCGTGCTCTTGACTGAACTGGAAGCCTCCCAGCTGCAACTCACCCGCCAAAAGCCCAATGGCAAGTATGCACCGTGGCTCTTTCGCTTCACAGCCTTTGATGAAGAAGGCGAGATCGAAGATGTCGCGTCAGGTAGAGACGACACATCACTATCTAGTAAAGATAATAACAAAACTGTATTCTCAGGACATATCAACATTAATGCAGTTACGAACGTGTTCCAGACATGCTGGGCCGACTTGATCAAGGCTGCGAAGACCGTGCTTCCATGCTGGAATGTCGATACGCAAGTGATCTGGGATCGCTTCCTTGCGTTCAACCGCGCGCGCGGCAACGAGAAGGTTCCGGCGGGTTTCTTACTCGGATTCATGCGCAGGTGGCGCACCGCGCCAGGCGCTACACCTCGACCAAGAGAATTGCCCGAACCGCAGGTGATGCTCGATCCGAGAGAGCGAGAATTACGCGATCAGATCAATGCCGCACCAAGCGCAAACCGCCAATTTCATGCTTCAGACCTGTGCAGCAAGATCGGTATGGCCGCTTATGAGGCGCGGGTTCTCGAGGTCATCCGCCAGTTTGGATGCCAGCGGTTCACGGCCATGCTGGCTGTGCATGGTAGAGCTGTATTGGCTGGGGAGATTGCGCGGTGACAATGGAGAGGTTAGCACCTGCAATGCCAAAACGAGTTGAGCACGCCCAGACCCGCGATGGCGCCAATCAGAGCAGATCGGCAAACTGCTCCAGGTCAGCAACAGTTGCGACCAGCCCTTGTTGCGTCAGGATCGACAGATATTCGTCAACGTTCTTGGGCGGGTTTTTGAGGCGGGCGCGAACTTTGCGTAGCGCGGAGCAGACCAGACCGGGCGCGAGAGAAAGCTGGTTCCGAAAAAAGTCGTCGGGCTGCTGAGTTTCGATGCCGAATGGTGCAAGTGCCTCTGGTGGGAAGTCCTTCAGGTTCTGAGTGACGATGGCGTCACAGCGCCCGACGATCGCGGCCGCCAGAACGCGCCGGTCGTCGGGATCCGGCAATATGAGGGCCGGTACCAAGGCCTCATAGCCGGTGACTAGGCAGTCGCGCGTGGCCCTGTCCATCAAGTCGCGGGTCCGCTCCAGCGCCGCCCGCTCCCGATGAGGTTCATTGCGTAGAAGGGCGTCGATCCATTCCCGATGGATGTCAGCCGTCCACTTCGCCTTGAAAAAATCTGTGACAGCCAATTGCATCAGCGCGTCCCGCATTGGCGCGGGGTAGAGAACATTCGCGTCGAACAGCACCGTGTACTGGCTCATTTCGAGCCATAGCCCATGTCCTGGTCCTGTGCGTCGGCGGCCAGTTGATCAAGGACGGCTTCGCGCTCGTTGTCGATGGCTGCCTTGTACGACATGACGTCTTCCATGCGGACGCGGCGATGCTTGCCGACCTTCCGATGCGGGATACTGCCATCCTCAAGCAATTTGATCAGGAACGGCCGAGAGACATTCAACACCTCTGCCGCCTGGACTGTCGAGAGTTCGGCGTTCTCGGGAATGATGGTGACGCCGCGACCGGCTGCCATCGCCTCAAGGATCTCCATGAGTAGCGCAACAGCGCCGGCGGGAAGTTCGATCGGTTCCATCTGCTCCGCGTCTGTAACGCGAAGCTTCAAGGGGCCTCGGGCTGCCGCAAAGCGCGACAAGGCCTGTCCCGAGACACGCGCGATCGCAGCGTCCTGCGGGGTCGGTGGAAGATGCCGGTGTGCCAACATGTTCATGGTGGTCTCCTCTCCGTTTTCTGCTGTCTGCCATCATATATGAAATAAGTGCAACAAGTGCATTAACTGAAAAACTATCCTTCACGCTCTACTGGCGCGCGGGTTATTGAGTGCACCTCTGCCGTCAACAAGGTCGGCGAAGTCTGCCACATCCTTTGTAACCACGCCATTGGCACCGCCTGCCTGATGCTCGTGCGATGATCTAAGAGACGTCGCTAAGGACGTCATTAACGACGTCTCTTAGACGGGGTCTGGCATGTGTGGTGAAATTCTTGGGGCGGAGCGCTTTGGTCAAATTCAGGTTCCACACCGATCTGCGCGCAAAGCATGCAGTTTCCTATTTCCGCGACCAACTCCTCGAACGCATAGGCCTTGCGATCATTGAACCGGCCCAAGCGGTCCAACCGCAATGCAGCGTGTCGGCATAAAACTTGGCAACAAACAGCAGCCGTTCGAACCAAACACGGCGAATTCGGGCTTTGAGCCCTCCGCGTGCAAACTACGGCAACACTGACAGGTCGGTTGGCTCTGGCTCTGCACCTGCTGCTGTCAGCATTGCGTGGACCTGCCCCCGGTGGTGGGTCTGATGATTAAAGAGTTCTGCGGCGCAAAGAGTCTTTGGTTTCTCGATACGAGTTGAGCCATCGCCTGGATACCAAACAACCATTCCGTTGAGGTCAGCGTCGCCCAGTCCGGCCGCCCACTCTTCAATTTCCTCATCTCGTTTGGAACGCAGAGCTTTGAACTCGTTCCAATCCGATGGGCTGGTCAGGGAGTGCGTAATCGTTTTCTCTGGTCGTTCGTTTCCCTTCAATCGCTGCAAGATCAGTGCGTCAGCCCAATACAAATGGTTCAGGGTGGCAGCTATTGATTGGAAGAATGCACCCCGATCCTTGTGTCGCGCGATTTCGGTGAGCCCGTCAGCGGCGGTTACCAATGAGGTATTCTGCCAAGTATTGTAGCGGGACATAAGGCGGCAATATTCGGCTGAGATCATCGTCTCAGACTCCTTCTATTTTCTATGTTGGATGATATTCTGGCGCTTGCTCCGAAGCGTCTATTCCAGCGCCTAGAGATACCTTGGTGCCGGACTCAGAAGGCCTGACCAGGATGTCGGCGCTGACGAACAACCGGATAGTTAGTTATTTGAGGTGCGACGTCAAGCATCGGGCATGAACGCTTTGTGTCGATCTATCCTCGCGCCGTGAGCGTCCGGTTCGGCGATCTGGCATAAGCACAACCTTCAATCAACTGAAGGAAAAGCTTATGAAAACGCAACTATCTTGCGCGAACCGATCTTTGCCAAACCGGATCAATCATGCAGACCACTTCGCCGAAGTCATCGAATCTGAAGGGTACAGCAAGGGGTCGATTGATAAATACTGGTCGAATGCACAAGCGCTCAGGGAGGCCTTGGTATCGGCAAAACTCACCCCTTCTGACTTAACTGATGAGCTTATGAACCAGCTTGCGCGTCCAATCGTCGACGCCGCTTCGGCGAAAGACAAGAAGCATTGCCTATACCGACTTAATCGGTTCAGGGATTACCTGATCGAGAATGCATCCGCTCCAGCGCGCCCAATACCGCCGCTCGACATGTCACCAAGGGCTGTGCTCAAACGGGAGTACGAGACGTACCTGCGCGTCCAGCGCGGTCTGTCCGGGGACACAATCTACCACTGCCTGCAGTTCTATGACCAGTTCCTGACCGCGAAGTTCGGCACCGGTCTGTTCCCCTTTCCGCCAATGGGCGGGCCTTCCTGTTCTGATTTCTGGAATGCCCATGCATTCGGAACGGCAGAGCAGGTAAGGGCAAAGCCCGTCCTGCGGCCTGGCGGGGCCGTGACAACCGGGTGGAGGGCGTGAATTTGGGAGAGAACCGCGCGCCTACGCGTGGGAGGTACCGGAATTCTCGACCGGATCCGACGCCAACGGCGGCGCTTGCCGGTTTTCTCGGACCTGCCAGGATTGCAGGCGGATCAAAAGGAATTAGAAACTTTCAGGGTTGGCGTCAGCCCGTCAATCCCCTGCCCTGTCTATCGCTCAAAGGAAGACCGGCGTATCGCCGGGATCACAGGTTTTGCTTCTACAACAACCGCGTTCCGCTAATTGGCGGCTATGCGGGACTTTTCTGCCACTATGCAAAAACGACTGTTACATGTGCCTCGGCAACCAACTTACCTTTCGGGGAGACGACAGAAACGCGGCTGACGCATTGTCGTCGCCCACCCTTAAGAATTGTAGCCTTAGCAGTAAGGTCACAGCCCATAGCTGGGGCGAGGTAGTTTATCGTGAGAGTTGCTGTTCCACCGGTGCTTGGCACGTGTGGCAAGCCAAATATTGCTGCCGCGACGCCGACAACGTCGACGAGGGTCGCAATAGCACCGCCATGCATGACCTCACCTAAGGTGCAGTTGGCCGTGTTGTAAGGGAGCCTCGCGGATACCGTATCTTTTTCAATTGATACGGGTTCTATTCCTAGCCGTTTTGGGGCAGGCGCGGCGAATACCATATGGGCAAGATGCGCCTGCTTCTTAGTAAGTTCTGACATTGTCACTCCTTTATCGGCTGCAAAAATTAAGGGAGAAAGAGGCGGACTTTCAGCTTGTTGGCCGGACGCTCAGGGTCGCGGAAACTTACTGGTAAGTCCCTATTTGTTTCTGCGTCAGGCTGAAGGATTAGGGTCTCGCCGTGCGACCCATTCAAGAGCCGCAAACATGGCAACGACTGAAGATTGCATGATAAGAAAGACCCAACCGAGTGCATTGGGGTTAATCAGTCCGGCCATCGGAAGAATCATGCTGCCGACGACCCAGAATATGTTCCCTGAAACGATTGCCTGCACTGCCCAACTGGGTATTGCTTTTAGTCTGGCGCAGGCCGCCATGAAGCCTGCAACCGGCAATAGAATTACTCCTGCCCAGAGCAGGAACGGTCCAGGAATTTGTGTCAACCCCGCTATCAATCCGGATGCACAAACCAGCAATATACCCATGGCAACGCAGGTCGCTGCGTCTAGGGCGAGAATTTTATGCAGTGAGGGCCGGTGCGAGCGATCGGTCATGCATTGCTCCTTTTTTTGAGGCGCGCTACCCTGTGTGAGCGGCAATGTGATGGCGTAATCATCCAGCGCCCACGGACTTCTGTCGATTACGTCAAAGGTAATTGTTTCAAACTTCGAGGCAGGCTACCGATGTCGGCATGGCGCAGTATCGGGACAGCTTTGGGGGACTATTGAGGCAGTGGCGACAACGTCGCAGGCTTAGCCAACTTGGACTCGCTGTTGAGGCCGAAATTTCACAGCGACACCTCAGTTTTCTTGAATCCGGACGCTCGCATCCCAGCCGTGATATGGTCATGCAACTGATCAAATGTCTGGAGGTGCCGTTACGCGAGCGGAACGTTATCCTAAACGCCGCAGGCTATGCGCCGCACTTCCCACAGCACCCGCTGGATGCGCCGGAGCTTTCTGTCGCGCGTGACGCGATCGAGCGTATTCTACATGGGCATCTTCCTCACCCGGCGATGGCGGTGGATCGCCATTGGACGTTGATCTCCGCGAATGCCGCCCTGTCTACCCTGCTGACTGGCATCGCAACTCATTTGCTGGAGGGTAAAGTGAACGTTTTGCGCTTGAGTCTCCATCCCGATGGCCTCGCGCGGCGTATTTTAAATTTGGGTGAGTGGCGCAATCATGTGTTGACCCGTCTCGGCCATGAAATCGAGATATCCGCCGATCCTGTATTGGCCGCGCTTAGGGATGAGTTGATTGCATTCCCGTGCCCAGATGCTGCTCGACGCGATCATATCGCGCCCACACGGCATCAGGAGATTGCAGTCCCTTTGCGCTTGAAGAGCGCCGACGGGCCGCTTTCCTTTCTCAGCACAACTACCATCTTCGGAACGGCAATCAACGTCACCTTGTCTGAGGTAACGATCGAAGCGTTTTTTCCGGCGGACAGGGAAACGGAGGATGCTATGGCTGGCTTCAATAATGGGCGATGAAAGGTGCAAACGTGTGGCTAACAGGTCAGAAACGATTTTTGTAACACGCGCGAGACACGTCACTCGACGCCACCAAAAACTCGGCTCCGACCTAAGGTGATTGTTAACCGTTTCCGGTGATACTGCGGCGTCAGCAGTTCACGACGAAGTAGGGAACTCAGAAAACTGGCTGGCTCCTTCCGACCTTTTGCAGCACTCTGTGCCCATGTCGCAAGAATTTTGATCTAATTGGCTTAGGCATCTGTGGCTTTCTGTTGGCTGCGAGTGAGGCGCCATGCCGCCCATGTTCCGACCGCAGCAAGCGGGACTAAGGATGTGAAAACCCATAGCGCGGTGGTGCTTGCTGTCGCTGCGTTCAAGCCTGAAGCGAAACCCGCGAAATTTG
Organism: Puniceibacterium sp. IMCC21224; assembly: GCF_001038505.1. Taxonomy (NCBI): domain Bacteria; kingdom Pseudomonadati; phylum Pseudomonadota; class Alphaproteobacteria; order Rhodobacterales; family Paracoccaceae; genus Puniceibacterium; species Puniceibacterium sp. IMCC21224. The sequence continues at coordinate 206,737 of NZ_LDPY01000003.1, read as the reverse complement.
CAGCTACGCCTGCAATAGCAGCGCCAACAGCGCCGCCTGCCTGCCTGGATGCAATCAGGGCTGAGCTACCAATTGCACGGTCCTCATCCGAAAGACCCCCCAAAACGCGCCGGTTCATAAGGCTTGATGATAGTCCGAAACCTACCCCCATTATCGCAGCCGATGGCAGCACCAAGGCAAGATGAGCTTGTCCCATGACGAGAGCCAGAAGGACAGCGCCAACGAGTATGCAAGCGCTTCCCGCCCTGATCCATCCCCGTTCGTTCGATCTGTCTGACCCTGCGACTGCAAATGCTGACCCTGTCCAAGCGAAGGCCATAACAGCTACCGCATAGCCAGCAGCAAGTGGTGAAAGCCCGCGAAGCTCTTGAAGGATTGCTGGGCCGTATGCAGAAAGACCGATGGAGGCCGCTGTCAGTGTGAACATGGCTACGTAACCGGCACCGCACGCTTTTGTTACGTCGCTTGCTCCACGAGGAAGCAGACGAATTTGTGCTGTGGCGTCAACCCTTAGAACGCACGCGATCAGCGTCAGTCCAAGGATGACAAATAAGATCGCAGTAAGTGTGGACCCAATAATATTGGCGGCACCAATAAAGCCGATGCCTAGTGCAAGGATGGCAAGTTGCCGCCACGGAATACCCTCACGTATTGTGGGGGGCGCAATACCGCCCAGAAGTCCTGCGGCGGCAAAAACGAAGGCGAGCGCTTGAAATGCAAACAGCCAGAACACACCACGCCAGTTTCCGGCATCGGCGAACAAACCACCGATCAGAGGCCCGAGCAAAGTCGCAACTCCCCAGATCGCGGCGGTCGCGGCGAAAACCCGTGCGAGATGCCGTTCAGGAAAGAGGAGAGCAATGGCGATCATCGCAAAACCAGATATCCAGCCGCCCCCGATACCTTGCACCAACCGCCCAATAGTAAAAATCTCCATATTATGGGCGAGCGCAGACATCAGGCAGCCGCTTCCGAAGACCAGTCCGGCAAGAACTGTCGCTCTGCGCAGGCCTACAATCTCTGAAAAACGACCAGCACTTGCACAAGCCAGCACGACACCGGTCATGAAGCCAGCGATTGTCCACCCGAAATAGGCATAACCGCCGAGATTTAAGCCTACACTTGGCATGATCGTAGCGGTCACAAGAGTGTCGACTGCAGTCAGCCAGACGCCGAGACATATTAGGATGAACCGCGAGAATCGACCTTCGGCTAGCAGATCTCCCCAATCCGCCCTACCAGTATCCGTTTTCTTCGGCCGCCTTGGGACAAGATCGGCTGAATCGGATACGTTCTTTGGATGATTGGATCTCATGGCAAACTCCTGCATCCCTTTTTCTCTTTAAAAAGAAACTTTTGGTTGTTCCGGTTAGATATATGATACAATCGTACCATGAAAACAAGAAGGGGGTTATGGAAGTTGCCGAGAACCGTGGATCATGACGAACGCCGGACTGAGATCTGCGAGGCGCTTCTACGCATCGCCGCTACGGTCGGAATTAATGCGGTGACGATGCGCTCCGTCGCAACGGAAGCGGGGGTCTCACTGCGGCTGGTGCAGTACTACTTCGGGACAAAGGCCGACCTGATGAACGCGACATTGATACACCTCGAGAAAATGAGCCATCAAAGATTGGCTGCAAAGCTTGCTGCTCTGCCAGAAAACGTATCCATACGTGCGTACATTGATGCGATCTTTCGCGAGGCATTGCCTACAGATTCAGAAAGTCAGAAATTTCACTTGGTGTGGACATCCTATGCGATGCTAGCGGCTACAAATCCTGAATTTTCCAAGGAGCAAATTGCTGCTGGACCGGCGCGCATGGAACACCAGATTGCTGCCGCTCTTCGCGACGCTCAAAAAAACGGAGAGATATCCGGAGTACGGGATTTTACGCATGATTCAGCGAACCTGCTGGCGCTCAGTCATGGTCTTGGAACCGCAGTCCTGATTGGACTCCATACTCCCGACGAGGCAATCAAGATATTTTCTCAGCAGCTTGATGAGATGTTTTATCCTTTGCACGGTGAAGTCTCTTAGTGGATCTATGCAAGTAATCTCGAAATGGAAATTTTAGGGGGTGTCCGCAAACTGTGTTGGTCGGCTATGTGGACGAAGCGGCCTTTCGCCGCTAATGCGCCAAGGTCTGCTTCGGCGAACCATTAAACAAACCGTCGTTTCCGCCTATCGAAGATGACTGTCATAAATTAGGGTCAGGATGCATTGATTTTCGACGCGCTGCGTGATTCACGGCTCGGAAAACGGAGCGGTGATATGAGCGACCTGTACTGGCTGACCAACGAGCAGATGGCCAAGCTTGCCCCTTTTTTCCCCAAGTCCCACGGCAAGCCTCGGGTCGATGACAGACGGGTCTTGAGTGGGATTATTTTCATCAATCGCAATGGCTTGCGCTGGCGCGACGCCCCTGAAGCCTACGGACCGCACAAGACGCTGTACAGCCGGTGGAAGCGTTGGAGCGAGAAAGGGATCTTCGCCCGGATGATGGTCGGTCTGGCTGCCGAACACGGCGAGGAAAAGACCGTGATGATCGACGCGACGTATCTGAAAGCCCACCGCACTGCGACCAGCCTGGCCGCGAAAAAAGGGGGCGTGGCCGCCTGATCGGTCGAACCAAGGGCGGCATGAACACCAAGCTGCACGCCATCTGCGACAGCCAAGGGCGACCGCTCAGCCTGTTCGTCACCGCTGGACAGGTCAGCGACTACATCGGTGCGCGGGCGTTACTGAGCAGTCTGCCCAAGGTCGACTGGCTTCTCGGAGATCGCGGCTATGACGCCGACTGGTTCCGAGAGGCGTTGAAAGACAAGGGGATACGCGCCTGCATCCCTGGTAGAAAGCAGCGCAAGAAGGCCGTCAAATACGACAAGCGTCGATACAAACGGCGCAACCGCATCGAGATCATGTTCGGCAGGCTCAAGGACTGGCGGCGAGTCGCGACACGCTATGATCGCTGTCCCAAGGTGTTCCTCTCAGCCATCGCCCTCGCCGCGGTCGTCATCTACTGGTTATGAATCCTGATCCTAGAACAGCCGGTCACTCGTTCCACAAACGGTCGTTATCGCCGGTGACATAAACGTATGAGTTTTGGCGTTACGAGCCTTCTTCTGCCAACAGAAGTAGCTCGGAGAATACTATTGGAGAGAGCGCGATGCCGATCTTGAAGCTCTGGAGTGCATTTTCAGGTTGAGTGAGCTGATCTCTGCGAGCGAGGTTTGACAGTTCGACCTGAACATCACGAAGACGCGCCAGAATGTGCTTCGCTGTCTTCTGCGTCATGCGACGTGTTTGAGTCAGATAGGCCGAGTGCTCCGTGTCCCGTGCGAGGTAGGTGCTGCGAAGAAACGCCATATTCAGCTTCACAAGTGCTTGGTGCAAAGGGCCGTCGCGACGAAACTCGACCGGGCTTTGTACGGTCAGGCGGATGCGATTGCCCGGCATTACCTCCGCAAGCCCGATCTTTTCCAGCTTTATGCCCAGTTTGAAAACCCTTTGTTTCTCTAGCCGATACTGTTCTTGGATCGCTTCAATTGTCATGCCATCCAGAAGCAAGAGAAACAGGTTGAAAGCTGGACGGTCATCGGCAAGCCGCGCCTCCTGACGGTCAGTAAGTCGGATCGGCTGCACCTCAACGCGATTTGCCTCCGCCACCAGATCATCAAGGGTCAGGCCGAGCGCGGCGCAAATCTCATTCATGCGGCTGAGCTTGCAATCCCTCTCTGCAAAGATGCGTTTGATGGTTGGCTCTGACAGTCCCAGCAGCTCAGCCAGGTCTGCATAGGTCATGCGGCGCGCTTTGAGTACCGTCTTCAGAAGCTCGAAGAGTTCCGCCTGCATGGTGACCTCGCGATGCTGGAAGGGGCGAATAGTATCGAAAGCAGATACCATTTAGTCAGAAATACCCAGATGCGTATCAGAAAGATAGAGTTTGCGACACAGCAACGGAGAAACCCATGAACCATACCATCACATCTATCGTGACTGTTCTGATCGGTCTGACCTCACCTTTGCATGCCGATCCGGCAAGTTGGGCTGCTGGTCCGTTCGATATGCCCGAAAGTGCGATTTTTGACGCAGAGCATGATCGTGTCATCGTCAGCGTCATCCAAGGGCATCCTGGAGAAGCAGACGGAAACGGGCACTTGGCCCTGCTAGCGCTGGATGGCGAGATTTCGGAGCCAAACTGGATCACGGGGCTCGACGCGCCAAAAGGCATGGCGATTGTCGGGAAAACGCTTCTTGTCGCTGATCTCACACGTTTGCACGAGATTGACCTGTCGACGGGAACTCTTCTTCGCAGCCAAGAGGTCGATGGTGCGGTGTTTCTTAATGACATCACGTCCGATGGCGAACAGGCCTATGTCAGTGACTTCATGGGCAATCGCATCTGGCACTATCAGGCAGGCGACATGACCGTCTGGCTGGAAGATGAGGCACTGGCGCATCCCAATGGTCTTTTCCTGGACGAAGAGCGGCTTGTCGTTGGGTCCTGGGGAAAAGGGATGCGCGACGATTTTTCTACGGAAGTACCCGGCTCCTTGCTCGCGGTCGATCTTGAGACTCAAGCGATCAGCACCATTGTCCCGAGCCTTGGAAACCTCGACGGCATTGTGCGGATCGGCGACACGCTTTTGGTCAGCGACTGGATCACGGGGCAGCTCTTCGAAGTCGGGGCGGATGGTGCTCATACGGTCGTGGCCGAGTATCCTGCCGGGCTTGCGGATATTGCAGCATACGGCAACACGCTGGTTCTTCCTTCCATGTTGGAAGGCAATGTGTCAGCGCGAGCCTACCCCTGAGACTTGAGAGGATGAGCGACATGGAAAATCCCTATGAGCGGGGCAAGGCACTGGCTGAGAGGCATAACCCCGGTTTGGAAGAGGCCCTAGAGGCGCGCTACGGCGTGCTTCTGCCTGGAATGCCGCAAGACCTGATCAGTTTCGTCTACGGGCGACACTATGATCGGCCAGGACTGTCCCTTCGTGATCGCAATCTTGCGACGATCTCCGCTCTTACCGCTTTGGGGGGACAGACAGCCCCTCAACTTCGCATTCACATTGAGGGAGGGCTGAGGGCTGGTCTTACCCAAACGGAAATCGCGGAAGCGATCTGGCAAATGGCATTGTACGGTGGCTTTCCCGCCGCCATCAATGCGCTCAACGTAGCTTTGGAGGTTTTCAAGGAGCGTGGCGAGGCTGGACAATAACCCCTTGCCAATACCTAGTAGTCAAAAACGGTCGGTTTCGCCGGGGACAGAAACCTCCGAATTTTGTCCAGAATGCCCGGCGCGAAGTGCCCAGATCGACCGATGCTGCGCATTACATGAAGGCCCGTTGCCACCACACTGGATAAATTTTGAGGCGGACCCGCAGGTCCGCCTTGTGAGCATCATCTCATAGCTTCGGTCAGCGCCTCGGTATCCTCGTAGAAGTGATAGAGCGCGATCTGTCCGTTCTTGATCCGTGCTATCAGGGCCCAATCGCTGACGAACGGCCTGCCAGTAGCACGCACGGTGTGCCTCAGTTTGCCGTAGAGCGCGGCATGGCTCTCGTCGCCAAACGCTGCAATCACTTCAAAGTCGCCCGGCTCCAGCACCTCGGCAAAACCAGCGAAGAACGCCGCAGCACCGTCATGGCCGGTAAAGGTTCCGTGCATTGGGTTGCCGGGATTACTGTGCGGATTGGTCGAAACGAAGACTGCATCCGGCGAAGTCATGGCCATGGCGGTTTCCATCGCACCCGAAAAGATCGCAGCGAGGAAGGCTTGAGTAACCTCTACGGCGGATTGTGTTACGTCGGTCATAAGGAAGCTCCTTGGTTGATTGTGGTTGGGGGAAATCCGGCAAGCACCAGCTTGCCAATGGTGCGCTTGCCCTCGATCCGGGAATGGGCCGCGCGCAGGTTGGCAGCGTTAATAGGACCGAGAATTTCGGGCACGGCGGGAATCAACCGACCGGCATCAATCAAGGTCGCCACATGGTTTAGGATGACGCCTTGCCGTGCCCGGTCCGGGGTGGCGAACATGGCCCGCGTGAACATGAATTCCCAGGTCAGCGCAGCGCTTTTCTGCATCAGAAGATTCATGTCGGGTGGTGTGTCAAACGGGACGATACAGCAGATGCGTCCTTGCGGTGCGAGCATGGCCGCGAGTATCGGAAAGTGCGTGTCAGGATCGGCAGCCAAAAGGATCAGGTCCGGTGCAGGCAGGTCGCGTGCAGTCAGCTCTGCGGCCATGTCGCCCGAATGGTCGATCACTGCGTCCGCGCCAAGGTTCAGACACCAATCACGCGTTTCACTCCGTGACGCGGTGGCGATGATGGTCAGACCAGGCACCATCCTAGCGACCTGGATTGCCATTGACCCAACCCCTCCGGCACCGCCGACGATCAGAAGGGTCCTTGCCGGAGCATCGACTTCTGCCATTCCATCCGGTTCAGGCAAGCCGAGCCGCTCAAAGAGTGCTTCCCACACGGTCAGCGCCGTCAGCGGCAGCGCAGCGGCATGTGCGGCGCTCAATCCTTGGGGCCGACGACTGACGAGCCCGGCCTCGACAATGTGCAATTCGGCATTGCCGCCAGGTCGGGTCAAATCGCCTGCATAGAAAACAGCATCGCCAGGGGAAAAGCCTGTCACTTCGGTTCCAATGTCGACCACCGTGCCTGCCACGTCCCAACCGAAAACGGCAAATGTGTCGTCAGCCTCCTTGCGCATCCGCACCCGGGCATCGGCGGGGTTAATGGAAACTGCCTCGACCCGCACCAGAAGATCCGTGGCCTTTGGTAGCGGCGCAGGTAGTTCGTGGTCGACTAAAGACTGCGGCTCGCTAGCGGGTAGTGCCCGCCATGCTCCAATTACCTTCATAGATTATCCTCGGGTTACCTCTTGCATTGACGGTGAGGGTAGTGCGATTATTTTTCGCCGTAAGGATAAAAAAATTGACATGGTATGGGCATAAATAATCAGACTGATCCATTGGCTTGGGATGATCTAAGGTTCTTCCTAGCGCTCGTGCGCGCAGGTAGCCTGATGGCTGCGGCTCGGGGGCTAGGGGTCGAGCACTCAACCGTCTCGCGTCGGGTAGGCGGGCTCGAAGCAACGCTCGGGCTGCGCCTGTTCGACCGGTTGCCGCGAGGCTGGCGGCCAACACCCGAGGGAGCGCGGCTCGTGGCGCAGGCCGAAGCGGTTGAGCGTGAGGTTGCGACTTTGTCCCGCACTGCTGCTGGGCTTGATGCGTTGACTGGCGAGGTTCGTATCTCAGCGCCCCCGGTACTGCTGGCGATGCTGGTGGCACCGGGGCTGACGACACTGAGGCAGACACATCCGGGTCTGGTGCCAATTCTGATTGGCGCAAGGCAGACCAGCGACCTGGATCGGGCCGAGGCTGATATTGCCCTGCGGATAGGCGCAGTTGTCGGTCCGGATCTGATCACCCGCCGACTTGGATCGGTGGCCTATGGTTTATACGGGCGCCCTGACCAGATCGCGTTGCCACCGGCGAGACGTGTCTATCTTGGTTTTGATGACAGCCTGCCCGACCTGCCCCAAGCCCATTGGTTAGATGTGCGGACTCAGGCCGAGACTGCGAGCATCGGGTTGCGCAGCAACGACATGGCGACGCTGATGGCCAGTGCTCGCGCCGGATTAGGTCTTGCGCTGCTGCCACGCTTTGCTGCGCGCGCTCTGCCCGACCTGATGGAACTTCCAGATGATAATCCCTTCGAGCCCCGCCCTCTGTTCCTCGTAATGCACCCTGATATCCGTCGCTCGGCGCGGGTGCGGCAGGTAGCCGACCACCTTAACGGATTCATTGGCAAGGAGTTGGACCGGCTCGGGTGAGTCATATTGCAGACCAGATCTTAATGACCTCATCTCAACGGTAGCTCCACTGCTTTTGGTAAAAACTCCGAAGTGCTTACTGCTGAGAGCCCTGCGGGGGCTCGCTATGTCCCACATTGCCGCCAGTCAGCAGGGACAGAAACCACTGGTCATAATGTGATGACCAAAAACGGTCGTTTTTGTCACTCACTTTACCGCCGCTGGAATCGTTGAAAATTTTTGTGCCACAAAACCTTGGCAAAACTGCCTTTAATTTTGTCACGTTTTTGGCCGTGCCACGATAGAGCAGACATTCATGCAGGGCGCAGCACCATGCACTTTGGGCTCGAAGCTGACATCTGACCACAGCAGCACCAAGCTTATGACACAAGAATAATTTCTGCCGGTTGCATTCCTTCCATCCGGACTTCCAGCCACCGGATGTAGCCGTTCAGGTTCTTCGTCGCTGGCCCGCAGAAGGGTTTGATGAAACTGCCGTAGCGGGCGTGCAGCGAGTTCACATTCTGATTATGATAGCAGCCCGCCGCGACCCGTGTGCCGGGCTTACTTCCGACTACGAAATGCTCAAGGCCGCGTGCTGCCGCAAGGTTCTTGTAGCCGTTGCCTCTGTCCGAGCAGAGCACGGCATCGCCCGGGACTAAGGGGTTCATCGCGCGCTCCACCGTCGCGCCCTTTCGGTTCGGGAGTCTACGGAAGAGCCGTGCGCCGCCGCGGTCGGCAACCGTTAGAATGGGCAGCTGCCACCTCGATAGGCCGCGCATCATTTTCAGTCCTTGTGTCGTGAAGTCTCCCCAACGGGGCCGCGGCGGCTGTGAGAAATTCTGCGGATCGGCGAAGTGCCGGACCCACTCCCGTGATCCCTTGCGCGACTCCCGCTGGTAGGTTTCGTCCGCCTCGATAATCCCTGAGAAGTCCATCTCCGTGCCACTACCGATGATCGAAAACACTAGCATCCGCCAGCGCCAGATCGTGTATTTGTTGAGCCGAAGTTGATGCGCCAGAGCTCGCACAGACTGCAGCACGGAAGTGCCCAGCATATCCCACAGGACGACCATGAACAAATCAGGGCGATGGATGAGGCCGATGGCCCTTCCGGTCCGGCCCGAGTAGGTCTTCTTGCAGCCCGAGCATCGGTAGCGCTGGACGTTGGTGCGTGTGCGGCCCCATTTCTGGCGTTGATTGTCGTGGCATAAAGGGCACCTGCGTTCTCGGTTTGTCCGCGCTTCGATCTCCGAAATCGCCTCCGTCTTTCGTCGAAGATCCCGGATCTTAGCCTGGGCGTCCTCGATCTGGGCCGGATTCAGTTCGTCGAGAGCATCGATAAAACGGCGAAAGTCGTGGTGTAGCAAGGGCATCCTCCGCTGGGAAAGCGAGGTAACATAGGCCCTTTCAAACTAATCCGAAGTGAACCAACACAGTTTGCGGACACCCCCAAATTTTATAGCGGCATTTCGGCCACAGCGCACCTTTGACGCGACCCGTCGCAAGGTCTGTTGACCGGGCCATAGCGAACGCCCATAATTTTCTGTAGGTTGAGACCTGCCTTCGCAAAATGGCTTCGGTGCCGGCGCAACGCTATCGTGTTTGAATGGACAATCCGCCGTAGATGTTCTGACGTATCTCCGGTCGCTTGAGATAAGAGTGAGGAAACCCAAGGTCCGGCGCCCCTGCGTCTTCAAGACGTGACAACTGCGCAGGTTCCAGTTCAAAATCCAGTGCTGCAAGGTTGCCTTCGAGCTGCTCAAGTGTCCGCGCGCCGACAATAGGAGCGGCGATTCCAGATTGCGACAGCAGGAAGGCCAAGGCGACTGCAGCGGGGCTTTGGCCCGTCTCGGCAGCGATGTCCGCCTGCACGTCGAGGATGCCGAAGGTCCGATCATCCATGGGTGAACCCTGTCGCGCCATGGCTGCACGACCCTGGACATCTGTACGGCCCTCAAGGTCCTCCCGGCTGTACTTTCCACTCAGCAGCCCGCTGGCGAGCGGGGACCATGGAATGACGCCCATACCCATCTCGCGGGCCATCGGGATCAGGTCGCGATCGCCACTGCGTTCGATGAGATTGTATTCGAGCTGTAGGGCTATCATCGGAGACCAGCCGCGCAAATCGGCGACGGCCTGCATACGAGCGGCTTGCCACGCCGGGATGTCCGACAGCCCGAGGTAGACGACCTTGCCCGCAGCCACCAAATCATCCATCGCTCTCAGGATTTCTTCAACCGGCGTCGTCGAGTCCCAAGCGTGGAGGTAAAAAAGATCAATATAGTCAGTCTTTAGCCGTCTGAGACTGTCCTCCACCGCGCGAACCATTGCGCGACGACTGTTGCCGCCAGAGTTTGGATCGCCCGCGCGCATCGGAAGGGTATATTTTGTGGCAATGACCAACGTGTCGCGCCGGCCGACGGCGAAAGCACCGACCATTTTCTCGGACGTGCCGCCGGTGTAAAAGTTGGCCGTGTCGATGAAGTTGCCACCACGATCAACATAGGTGTCGAAGACTTGCCGCGCGTCTGCTTCGGCCGCGCCCCAGCCCCATTCGGTCCCGAAAGTCATCGTGCCCAATGCCATCGGCGACACTTTAAGTCCTGATCGCCCAAGCAACCTGTAATCGTCTAACCGCATCGTTACTCTCCATCTTGATTTGGTGAGAAGATGTCAAATCGACGGCGCAATGATAATGCCCTACGATACGATCACACTGTTAAGGAGAAGGCATACAATGCGCGGACATGACATTGCCGAATTGCGGGTATTTCTTGCAGTGTTGGATCATGGCGGCTTCCGTATGGCAGCGCCCCATCTCGGTATGACACCCTCGGCCGTCAGCCAGTCGATCCGCGCTCTTGAGCAAAGGTTGGGGCAAAGGCTCTTGAACCGCACGACCCGCAGCATTGCACCAACCGAAGCAGGTCAACGACTGCGCATGCGCATCACGCCAGCGCTGGCCGAGATTGCGGCAGCCGAAGGTGAATTGCTTGCTACTCTGGATTGTGTGACCGGGCGTGTGCGGATTACTGCTCCAAGTGTGGGTGCAGAACATGCTCTTGCGCCGCACCTGGCCAGCTTTCATGCCGCCTATCCAGACGTGAAGGTCGAGATTGTCGTCAGCGAAACGCTGGACGATGCCGTGGTGGGCGGTTTCGATGGCGGTTTGCGGCTTGGTGAAAGCTTGGGCCTGGGGATGCGCGCCATCCCGATCGGTGGTGCGGTGCGTATGGTCGTTGTCGCCGCGCCTGCCTATCTCGCAGATCACGGTCATCCTGAAACACCCGAAGCGCTTCGCGAACATTCCTGCCTCAACTTCCTTCGACCGTCCACCGGGGTGCCTTGGTTGTGGGAATTTGAGAAAGACGGCCGCTGCTTCAACATTGAAGTGGATGGACCACTTATCTCGACGGACGCCCGTGTTCTTCTACGAGCAGCCATTGACGGAGCCGGAATCGCGTTCTTGTTTGAGCAGGACGCTGCATCATCAATCGCTTCAGGGCAGGTGCAAACCCTTCTGAAAGACTGGACACCGCAATTTCCAGGTTATTATCTCTACTATGCCGGAACACGTCTGGTGACGCCCGCGTTGCGGGCCTTTATCGACCATCTTTCCAAACGCCGAGCGAGCTAGCTGAAGGATGGTCAAGCTTGAACCAAGCCTTCTCTGTGAGTGATATGCGGACAAAGTGAGCTTTCGCTGCGACTGCACCAAAGGCCGCTTTTGGCAGTCGCTCAATAAACCGTGGATTTAGCGCGATGCTACCAATGTGACGGCCAGCAAGAGCAGCCAAAATGCTGTGGACAGAAGGAAGATACGCTCTGCCAACCCAAACACGCGCCTGAGCGGCGGCAACAGCGTCGTTACCACGCCCACCAGCGAGATAGTCGCTATCCAGCCGAGACCACTAAGGATCGCGTTCAGTGGCGGGTTGGCGAAAGTGCCTAACGTCGGCTGTGCTGCTGAAACGATCATGTAGGTTAAAGCAAAAGTTATGATGGCAAAAACATAGTGCAGCCTGCCTTCACGTGTGACCGCCTCGCCTTCGATATCGGTCCGAAAACGCAGCACCCCGATCCGCAAGATGGCCAGAAGCGCGAGATAGATCGGAACTCGCACAGGGAAATCGCCAGTGGATACTGTCGCGATCGCCAGCAATGCGGCCCCAAGACTTCCTACGAGGCCGTAGCCAATAAATAGGCGAGCCGTCTTCCCCACAGCATAGTCGCTGACTGCATGGGCGAAAATTGACCGTTCGGGTGCAATTACATGAAACGCAAGGAACACACCGAGGACAACTGCATAGCAGGCCGCAGAAAGCACTGCCGAAATGATAATCAGCATTCGATCACCCCACTCTTTTCGCTAAAAAATCATGGGTGTTAATCTATTGCAAACCAAATCGCGGAATAACGCGATTTGGGGATAATTACCGCCAACACCTTAAAAATTGCCCGAATTGGCGCTGCCACAAACCCCAGCCAAAACCTAAGGGGCTGATGAAGGTTTCGGAACTTTTGCGATATCGGGCCTTCGTGCATAGTGCAGAATCTGTCGAGTCGGGCTCGATCCCGACTTTCGCCGCACATGTCACGAACGGCCGCTGTCGGACAAAAACCCCTGGTCACAATGTGTAGGGCAAAAACGGTGGATTCTGCCTGTGACAGAACCGTTGAGTTCTGACCAGCGGACCCCAGGCCGCCTATGTCGCTAAAAGTTAAGTGGTTACAGCATCTGGCTTCAGGCTTTGAACGCACGAAGGAAAGTCTCGACTCCAGCACGAACCACCGCAGCTATGAAGGCTGGATCGGTGGGGACCGTACCGCCGAACGTTCGTTCATTCACTTCGGTCCCGACCAGCGCCACGAATTGATTGGCCGCGCGCGTGCTATCATCAAACTTTAAGAGCCCTCGTTTTTGGAGATCCTCCAGCGCCCCAGTCAAAGCCCGATGAACCGCCCTTGGTCCAGCTGCCGCCCAGTCGGCCAGCACATCTGCTGGAAGGTGACCTGCCTCGGCATAGATATGGCGAACCAGTGCGAAATGTTCCGGAAATCTTGAACGGTTGGTCGCAAAAGCTGTTCCCAATGCGCGAAGATCTTCTTCTAGATCAACAATCTTGCCAAGATGACGCTCAATCTCAGCAATCTGCGCGTCGCGAACCTCCTGCGCACTTTCGACAATTAGGGCACTAAACAGGCCGGACTTATCGCCGAAATGATTGTAGATCGTGCGCGAGGACACATTCGCTGTCGCAGCGATGTCGTCCATGCTGGCTCTGGCGAAGCCGTCGCGCCCGAACACTGTGCGCGCGCCACGAATGATGGCTTCACGTTTTGAAACGTTGCCTGTTACCATATTTTTCTCCAAATTTATCAATATTATAGACAGGCGTCGCTGATGCCGTACATGCAAAATACTGATTTGCCCTTGAAATTACAACGGTCATTGTAAATTATACAGTGAACGTTGTAATTAATGAAACATGGCAAGGACACAAACATGCTCACCATCGGCATCATTACCGGAAGTACCCGACCCGGCCGAAAATCCCATCTTATTGCAAAGGGTGTCGCGCATGCGGCCCGTGAAAGCTGCGGAGACCGGGCCAAGTTCAACGTCCTCGACATCGCAGATTTTGATCTGCCGATGCTGGATGAGCCTGTGCCTGCGATCATGGGGGACTATCGCCACGCTCACACGAAGACATGGGCAAAGGCCGTCGATGCCTGTGATGGCTTCATTTTCGTGACGCCTGAGTACAACCACTCGATCCCAGGGGCGCTGAAGAACGCGATCGACTTTCTGTATTCCGAGTGGTCCGACAAAGCCGCTGGTTTCGTCAGCTATGGCGGTATCGGTGGCGCACGGGCGGTCGAGCAATTGCGTCTGATCCTTGCCGAGACGCGCACCGCGACCGTGCGCTCTCAGGTGCTGATGACATCTCAGACCTCCAAGGCGCTTTTTACCGCACCCGAAGCATGGGTTGGGGGCGATCGCGCCGTTGATGCCCTAGTAGAAACCTTGATCCAGGTTCTTGACTGGTCGGAAGCCTTGAAAACACTAAGAGTGCGGCAGGCTGCATCATTCTCCGAAGACGCAACGGCATCATGACCTTAGCCCCCGCGACCACGGCAGCACCTACGCATGCCCCGCCAAGCTGGCTGTTGAAGCTGACGCTTTTGCTGACCGCCTGTCTGACAATCATGGCAGGAGCGACAATCTCGCCGTCATTGCCGGGGATCACCGCAGCGTACGCCGGCACAGCGCATATCGAACTTCTCAGCCGACTGGTATTGACCCTGCCGGCGCTTTTTGTCGTCATCGCCTCGCCGATCATCGGAAGAGTTGCTGACCGCGTGGGGCGAACATCGTTGCTGATAGGCACAATCGTTCTCTACGCCCTTGCCGGAAGCTCGGGACTTTGGCTGGATAGCTTCTACGGACTGCTGGCCGGGCGGGCGTTGCTGGGAGTCGCCGTGGCAGGGATCATGACGCTCGGGATGGCACTGGCAGGCGACTATTTTAATGGGGCGGAACGGGATCGCTACATGGGGCTCCAACAGGCTTTCACCGGATTTGGCGGTCTTGTGTTTTTGACGGCGGGAGGATTCCTCGCGGATATCAACTGGCGCTATCCGTTCGTGATCTACGCGTTTGCTCTGCCGCTGGCATTTCTCGCGTGGCGTGTTCTGACTGAACCCATGCCGGATAGACCCAAAGGAAACGACCCTGCTGGTGTGACTTTTGCAAATCCGGCCGGTATTCTCGCTCTCTGCGTCGTGGCCCTGTTTGTCAGCGGCGCTTTCTACATCATCCCTTCGCAACTACCCTATCGCCTCAAAGAGCTAGGGTTTATGTCGCCTTCGCTCGCCGGACTTTCGATGGGGCTGATGACATTCGTTTCCGCGATGGCGTCGCTGACTTTCGGCACGTTGCGGAGTAGAATGGGTGCCAAGGTCATCTTTCTGGTTGGCCTGACGGCGATGGCTCTCGGCATTACCGTGACAGGCGCGAGCACCACAATACTGACGGTGATGTGTGGGACGGGGCTGACGGGTCTCGGGATGGGGATCTCCATCCCGAATATCTTCTCAAGTGCCATGGCACTTGCATCGCCACAAACTCGTGGTCGAACAGCAGGTGTGATTACGGCAAGCCTATTCCTGGGACAGTTCGTGTCACCGCTTCTAAGCCAGCCAATTATTGCATCGTTCCACTACCCAGCTGCATTCTATGCTGCTGCCGTACTTACAATAGCTGCGCTCCTGCCTGCGCTGCGCTCCTGCCTGCGCTGCGCTCCGGCAGTGATGACTAAGTTCATCAGTCTCTGCATTTATTGGAAATCTCAACGCGACTTCGCAGGGCTACTATGGCGGGCAATGACAAACAGTTAAGATGAAGCCGACGTTCGCAGATGTACCATCTCCCCAGTCGCCCGCGTCCGGCCGCGTGCCGCACTCGGAAAAGCGACCATGGGGCGGGCCTACCGGCCAAACCTTCCGCAGAAGCAGACTTGAAGCCCAAAATAACGAAACTGCGCACCCCGGCACCAGTTCTATGTCTACTTAGTATGACCCGTTTCTTTCCATACGACAGGAGCTCGCTCGGTATCTAGTCGATAGTCGGAATAGGGACGGGTGAGAATTTCTGAGCCGATATGTTCGGCTTGCTGAACGGGATTGGCAGGGTCTCGGCAAACGTCGCCGCGAGAGTTGCCTATTCCGCGTACGACGCCAACGAAATCTGACTGTGTGTATCGGGAGAATTCTTGCATCTGATGCACGATGCCAAGGGCAGCCCCGGGATAGGTTTCCTCTGATGCGAGCACCAACCCAAGCCGCTTGCCGCGCATGGCCCGAAGTACGCTGTGTGAGTCCGGAGCGGACGCCGCATAGTGACAAAAGCTCCTGTCGAGAAACGCCTTCATTTGGGCGGACATTCCGTACCAATAGATTGGCGAGCAGAAAATGACAGCTCGTGCAGGTAGGAAATCCTCGAAGAACAGCGTCCGGTATCCGTCGGCAATCGCGCATTCGCCGTTCGCTTGACGACATGTCCGACAATCGCGGAGGAAGCTGGTCATGTGGTCGTCGAGGAAGCGCAACCGAACATCGATGCCCGCCTTCTCCGCACCGCGGCGTACAGCCTCTGCCAATGTTGCAGTGTTTCCGTTCCGGCGCGGGCTTCCTACAAGGACAAGCAGTTTTTCGGACATGTCAAACAAACCTTTCATTTTTAGATATGAGACGTCCCGTCGCGCCCATCTGGTTTTTCGCGAGAGGCTTCTTCTGACCGCGGCAGTGAAGAACACCGTGATCCAATTTTGGCATCCCTCTATTAGTCCCTGGACCGGGTGGCCAATTTAGCTTTTTTCAGGTGGACGCTGGATGAAAGCGATAAGATCATCGATACGACCTATTTTAGTCATTCGTCGTTACCCAGCGGCTTGATCTTAAGAATGATCGTTATGACCGCCGCGACGAGGATAAGCCCACTGATCAGGAACACACCGCGCGGCCCAGAGATTTCCAGTAGCCCACCACCCAATCCTGCTCCTGCCGCGATCGCAAAGTTGATGGCGGCAACGATGAGCCCACCGCCTGCCTCGGCTTGGTCCGGCATCGCGCGGGTGATCCATGTGGACCATGACACGGGTACCCCCGCAAAGACGAGACCCCATACCGCAATCAACAGCGCATCAACCGCCGTCACTCCGCCAAAGAGGGTCAGCACGAGTGCGAGTCCCGCCATGACCGTCGGCATCATGATCAGCGCAAGCCGCAGTGACCGCTGAATGACAAAGGCAATCAGGTAAGTTCCGAGAAAGTTGGCAAGTCCAAAGCCAAAAAGGATTGCAGTTACGCCGTCAACGCCCACACCTGTTACGGTTTCCAGAAACGGTCGGATATAAGTGAAGAATGTGAAGTGGCCGGCGAACACCATCAGCACTGCGATCATCCCGATGCCAATGCCCGGACGGCACAGAACCTCGAACAAGATCGTCATGCGTGCTTTGCCCTGTGCTGGCAAAGACGGAAGCGTCAGCATCTGGACCAAAAGGGCTAGCACGGCAAGTCCGGTGGCGGCAACAAAAACGCCCCGCCAGCCAATCATGGCCCCAAGATAGCTGCCAACCGGCACCGCAAAAACAGTCGCCGCAGAGACCCCCAAGAACATGATTGATATCGCACGTGGGATGTCACGGTCTGGCACCAACCGCATCAACGTGGCGATCGACAAGCTCCAGAAACCGCCCAAAGCAATCCCCATTAAAACACGCCCGAACAGCAATGTAAGAATACCCGGTGCGGTCGCGACAGTCAGGTTGGAAATAATCAGCAGAACCGAAAACCCCATCAAAACCCATTTGCGATCAATGCCGCGTATTGCAACCGAAATGAACAGGCTGGTCAAAAGCGCCACAAGCGCGGTTACGGTTACGGCCTGTCCAGCGGCCCCTTTACTGATGTTCAGCCCCTCGGCGAGCGGCGTCAAAAGGCTGGCGGGAAGGAACTCTGCCGTCACCAGCGAAAAAACACCAAGTGACATTGAAAAGACGGCGCCCCAAGCGGGACGCGTTTGAATTTCGTCTGATATGTCTGGCTGAACATTTGTCGCGAATGTATCTGATGGCATAAGGCGCTCCATGGCGTTGTCTGTTGGTTGGACAGAGATATAGCTAGAAATATCGGATGAACTGTGCCAGTTTCACCGACATGTTTGATCCAAACGCCGAAATGCATGAATCACATGATGCCGTGAGCGAGGTGCTTCTTGGCATGCGCTTGCGTGGTGCGAACTATTGGCGACTGCGGCTGACACCGCCCTTTGGGGTGAATTTCACGGCCAGTGACGACGCGCGTTTTCACTTCATCGGCCAAGGGAAGGCGCTGCTGCTTTTGCCAGATGTCGCACCGCGCATCATGTCTGCGGGTGATGCCGTTCTGATCCCGCGTGGGCACCCCCATCAGATACTGTCAGGGCCGCGCGTCGCGGCGCGCGATTTCGACCGCTTTACGCCTGAACCCGTTTGCCAGGCGTTCAGCGAGATCCGTGAATGTGACGATGCCGCATGTCGCAGCACCGACACCACGATCCTGACTGGCGCTATGGAGTTGGATCTCGCCACGGTGCATCCGCTGGTGGCGTTGATGCCTGAGGCGATGTCAGTGGGCGCCCTGCTAGATAGCCAACCGGAAATGCACGCAATCCTTGCTGCGATGGAAATTGAGATGCAGTGGGATCGGCCGGGATCGGCGGGTATCCTCGCGCGTCTGGCGGATGTCATTGCAGCGCTGATCATTCGGGGCTGGGTCGAATGCGGCTGCGATAACGCCTCTGGCGTGATCACCGCACTGCGCGACCCGCGACTTGCAAGGGTACTGGTTGAGTTGCACCGAGATCCCGGGAGGGACTGGGACGTTGCAATGATGGCTGGCTTGATGGGTGCTTCGCGTTCGATGTTTTCAGATCGCTTTGTCGACGTGCTGGGCGTCAGCCCGTTGCGCTATCTGACGGATCTGCGAATGCGTGTAGCTGCACAGTTGCTGGAACAAGAGGGCACTTCGGTGATGTCCGTCGCTTACCGCCTTGGCTATTCCTCGCAAGCGGCGTTCACCCGCGCATTCAAACGCGTAATCGGCACGTCCCCCGCCGCACACAGGCGGAGTGCGGGAAAGTAAG
This sequence comes from Puniceibacterium sp. IMCC21224, assembly GCF_001038505.1. Lineage (NCBI taxonomy): Bacteria > Pseudomonadati > Pseudomonadota > Alphaproteobacteria > Rhodobacterales > Paracoccaceae > Puniceibacterium > Puniceibacterium sp. IMCC21224. The sequence continues at coordinate 188,211 of NZ_LDPY01000003.1, read as the reverse complement.
GCCCAACATTTGAAGTGAGGGATGCTGTTGCAATGGCCGTGCCTACAAAATTAGCCACGTTTTATCTTCTCAAAGCGCGACCGGCGAGCCCGACATGGCAATGGCGTATCGCCAAGATTCGGCGACGGGCCGGCGGAGAATGCTCAAGGGGTAACTTGTGCAGGCCAGTTGCGACGCCTGAACCTGGTCATCTGAGCTGTGCCGCGGCCCAAGGTGGATCAGGCCGAAAACGTCTTGTAAGCCAGTCAGAAAACGCGCGGGTTTTGCTCGGGAGCCCTGCAAGTGATGGGGTGACTATCTGGATGGCACCCTCGTCCGGGATGCGCCAGTCCGCCAGCACGCGGACAAGTTGGCCTGATGCCAATTGGCGCGCCACCAGCCAGTCGGAGCTGTAGAGCAGGCCAAGCCCGGCAACCGCAGAATCGACCAGAACCTCCCCATCGTCACTTGCGAACGCGCCTGTAACGGGCACCGTCAGTGTTTTCCCATCCGCGTCGAAAAACTCCCAGACGGCCGGGTTAACCTTGCCAGTGAAGCGCAGGCAGTTGTGCTGGACGAGGTCGCTTGGATTACGAAGTGGTCCGGCGGTCGCAAGATAGTCCGGCGACGCGCAGAGCAGTCGGTAACGCGGGAACAGCCGCCGCGCGACAAGGCGGGAATCGGGCAGCACACCCAGCCGTACTGCAAGGTCGAACTGTTCACCGATGATATCGACAAATCGGTTGCTGAGCTCTGCCTCTATCGTCACCTGAGGATGCGCTTTCAGAAATTCCGCGATCAATGGCGATAGCCACATCCGCCCAAAGCTGGTTGGCAGTGACAGGCGCAAATTTCCGCGCGGCGCGCCTTCTGCAAAGGCAGAGGCCTCCCGATCGGCGGCGGCCAGTTCGCGCAGCAGGGGTCGTAGACGTTCAAGATAGGCGCGCCCGGCTTCGGTCAGTGTCACGCGCCGTGTACTGCGTTCCGCAAGTCGCACGCCAAGCCGCGCCTCAAGCGCCTGAACCCGCCTTGAGATGATTGTGGGATCGCGCCCGACCCGCTGACCGGCCAAGGCAAAGCTGCCGGCGTCCGCAAGCGCGACAAAGGCCTCTATCGTGTCGAGATCAGGGTATTGCTGCATAATATGCAGGTATAAGCTGTAAAATGTATCTATTCCAGTTAAATTCATGGGGCCGTATCTGTTGATCCAAAGGAGATCGAACATGTACAGCATTGAACTGAGCGGCCCCACCATCTCAACGATCAAACGCGTTTCTATCCCCGAACCCGGAAATGTCGGTCATGGGCAGGCACTGGTGCGCATGCGTGCAGCGGCCTTCAACTACCTTGATCGATTGGTCGCGACAGGGGGCTATCCCGGCGCCCTTTATCCCAATATTCCGGTGGCGGATGGCGCGGGCGAAGTGATTGCGGTCGGCGATGGCGTGGAGAACGTTGGCGTCGGCGACCATGTTGCCGTCCATCCCAAAGCGTTGTGGATTTCAGGTCGCGGCACGGACCGCAACAATGGTGCGATGCGCGGCGTGACCATTCCGGGATCGCTCGTCGAACTGGCGCTGGTCGATGCAGCATCGCTTGTCGTAGCGCCCGCCCATTTGGGGTTCGAAGCGATCGCGAGCTTGCCAATTCCCGCAACCACGGGCTGGAATGCACTGCGCGCCGGTGAGATCACCCCCGGATCTACCGTTGTTTTGCCGGGTACAGGCGTCACCGCCTTGCAGACTCTGCAACTTGCCAAGGCCGCTGGTGCGCGCGTTATCATCACCTCGTCTTCGGACGAGAAGCTGGAGCGTGCCAAAGCACTGGGAGCCGACGAAGGTATCAACTACCGGGCAACCCCGGACTGGCAGGACGAGGTTCTGCGTATGACTGATGGCTTGGGCGCCGATCTGGTACTTGAGACAACCGGGACAGATACGTTTTCCCGCTCGCTAATAGCGGTTCGGCACGGCGGCACTGTCTATGCTATCGGATTTGTCAGCGGGCGAGACACACCACTTGATCTGCTGGCGGTCATTGGCAAGGCGATCCGCGTGATTGGCGGCAATACCGGATCGGCTGCCGATTTCCAGGCCGCGACCGACGCCATCTCAGCGCATCGCATCGAGCCGGTGATTGCCCAGGCGTTCTCGGTCGGCGACATCAGTGACGCCTATGCAGCGCTGCAAAAGGGCGGGCAGTTCGGCAAGATCGCGATCACACTGGACTGGTAAGGCTGGCCATCAGGTCCCTTTAAGGCAGACACGCGCCCGTGCTCGACAGCGCAACCGGCATCTTCTAGGCCGCGCCCGCACGGCGCGTGTGACTGCTTGGTAAAACGCCAAACGCGCAGCGCTATTGCCGCGCGAAATGTGACCGAGACACTTAGACCACCGCTTCAGCGGCTGGCGTTGCCGGCAGGCAAGGCGTCAATCCGCGAGATCAGGGATTCATAAGCCCCTTCGCGTTCAGACGGGATGTTTACCACGTCCATTGCCACACCGCACGGCAGACAAAAGGCGGTGCCCGGCATCAACTTCTCGGCCAAGTCGCCGATCCAGATTTTCTTGGCCCCGTGCAGCACGATGCCAATCGCTGGACAGTCCATTTTGATCGCCGCAAGGCGTTCACGTTCAAACGCGCAATAGGTGAACATCTGTTGGCCTTGCGCGCGCGTTCCACGCAAAACGGGAAGGTCCGCCAGCAGACTTGCGAGCAACCGCTTGCGTTGAGGCTTTGCCTGAAAGGCGAGGTGCATATTCAACAGGCAGAGGTCGGCTATGCGGACAGAGCTGACCTTCGACGAACGGCGGCTTTCGGTTTGGGATACAAACGGTAGATTTTGCCTTTTGACAAATAGCTTCCTGCCCGTCTCCGGTGCTACCGCGGGTCATCCGGCCTGTTGGATCAGAATCTCCTGAACACTTGGCATGTCTGTCAACCGGAGTAGACCGGGGATGCGATCCTCGGTCGCTTCAACCAGTGCCAACGCGGCAGTGGCAAGAATTCCTGCGGTCAGGTCTGCTTGCGGACCGCCTGTCAGAGATTTTCTGCCTAACAAGTTACCTTGCGCGTCGTATGCTTCAACGACCACGTGCGTATCGGTTCCGCCCATCTTAGGCATTCGTAGGATCGACCGTGCGAGGGTCGCGGCGTGGCGCTGGATGATGTTCGCGAGTGCAGGACGGCTCAGCCAGCCCAGAACGCGCGTCATCCAGCCCGGATCGACCGCGAGATATGTGCGCGCGCTGTCCAAGGCATTATCGCGCGCGATGCCTTGCTGGTCGCAGAAGGCGAACCCGATGGCCGAGACGGTACCCGTATCGGTCTCGAAGGTTCGGCGCAGCGCGCCCGTGCGGATGTCCTGCCATTTGCCATCCACCTTGACCGGATAGGTCCGCCCCAGCGATTGCAGGGTCCATTCGGTTGCGGCGAATCCGTGATGCACGCCCATGCCCATCTCGATCAGCACGTCGATGCGGGCCGTTTCAGGATGATCGCGGCACAGACCTGCGGCCATGACGTTGGTCAGGCCCGGCGCGAGACCGGCTTCGAGAATGGCGCTGGCCTGCGGGCGTGCCACGGCCTCAATCGCGCTGCGCAGCGCGGTCACGTAATCGGGCGACGCCGAACTGTCGATGAAACCCGTGCCTTCGGCAATCAGTGTAGCGGCGAGGCCGGGCGGCGTGGCCTCGGTCAGGCTGATGCAAAGTGTCATGCCCTTCAACCGTGTGGCCGCTTCCGTCGCCTTGACGTCGAGGGCCATGCCTTCGCAGCGCTGGCCTATGGTCCGCGCGACCCGTGTAGCCTTCGTGCCATCGCGCCCGGCAAGGAGGATACGGGCATCGCTGCGCGCGTGCAGCAGGCGCGCAACGCGCAGGCCGACATCGCCGTAACCGCCGAGGATACAGATCGTCTGTTCTGTCATTGCGTTTCCCTGGCTTTGTCGAGCGACAGGGATTGACCTTGGAACAGTCGCCGCGCCGGATCATGCGTGACCTCGATGATGGCCAATCCGGTTTTCTCATGTTGTTTCCGGATCATATCGCGGGCCGCTTCCCAACGGGCCGCATCGAGCCCGCCGAGGGCCTCGTCCAGCAGCAGGATGTCGGGCTCGATGCCCAGGGCGCGTAGGAGCGCAGCGCGCTGTGCCTGTCCTTTCGACAGGGTCGCGGCCGGTCTGTCAGCCATATCCCGAAGTCCAAGTTGCGACAGGGCGGGCATGATGTCCTCTCCGTCCGAACGGACAAGGGACAGGTTCTGCGCCACGGTCAGGTCTGGCAACAGCCGCGGCTCTGCAAAGGCGAAACCGGGCCGCTCGAAGCGGCGCACCAACCGCGTGGCATCCGGCGTTTCAAGGCCGGCGATCACGCGCAGAAGGCTTGTCTTGCCCGCGCCACTCGGGCCGGAGAGGAACAAGCAATCGCCCTTGCGGATGTTCAGCGACAGGTCCGAGAATGCGGGCGCGCCCGCTGCGTCATATCGCAACGTCATGTTTGCGCCTTCGAAGAGGGTCATGCGCGACCTCTCGTTCCCGGCAGGCGAGCCAATGCGGCGTCGAATGCTGCTACCAGGGCGAGGATAATCAGCACCAGCGCGAAAAGGCGATCTGTCTGCAGGTAGGTCTGCGCTGTCTGCACGGCATCGCCGAGCCCGTTCGCGCCGCTGAGCAGCTCGGTCAGCAATGTCACGCGCAGCCCGTTCGCCACGCCGATCCGCAGGGCGGGACCGAGGGCAGTCCAGAATGCGGGCCAGATGACGTGGCGTACCCGCTTGGACAGGGGCACCCGGAACAGGCGGGCCATTTCGTCGATCTGCGGATCGACGGCGCGCAAACCTTCGGCAACCGCGACCTGAAAGACGGGCATGAGCAAGGCGGCGACGCTCAGGATCACCGTCCACGTGCCGCCACGCGTCCAGAGTATGAAGAGAATGACCAGGATCGGCGCGGGTATCCCCATGAGCAGAAGCCGCAAAGGAGCTAGGAACGCAGCCACGCGGCATGAGCGGTGGCCGATGATCCCGAGCGGAATGCCGACGGCGATTGCCAATGACAGACCGCCCGCCATGCGCAAAAGGCTCGGGGCAAGCGCACCGCTCCAGAACGCGGGGTCGGCCAGCAATGCCACGGTCGCGGATGCGACCGTGATCGGCGCGGGCAGCAGCGCGGGCAGGGTTTGCCACGCGACGATCTGCCAGGCGCCCACGAGCAAACCGCAGCCCAGTGCAAACGCAAGCAAGTTCCGTTTCCAGGCCGTCATTCACTGGCCGGATCGAAGAATGCGGCATTGGGCAATTCGCCGCCCAGTGCCTCGGGCGCGATGCTGAAAATCTCGGCATAGAATGCTGCAAGGGCCGTGCGATTTTCAGGTAGGCTCAGGGCTCGCGGTGCCATGTCCGCGTAACCTTCGCCCGTGTCCGGCAGATCGGGAAAGACGCTGGCCAACAGGGCCGCGGCCTGTTGCGGAGCTGCCGCGAGCCGTGCGAATGCCGCTTCATAGGCGGCTTGCAGATCGGGACGGTCCGCCGGGATGTTCGATACAACCGCGCCGCCGGGAGGACAGGCCTCCAGCGCGGTCTGCCCGCGCCACAGCTCGCAGACATCCGCAAGACGGGCCATATCCGGCGCCTGCGCAACGAGAACGCTCGCCAAGGGCTCGGGCAGCAGGGCAATCTCCGCGCGACCGACCAGAACCAGCTGCATCGTTGCCATGTAATTGCCCGTATATGTCGGCGTGAAGGCATCCGGGGCATCTAACGCAAGCCGCTGCATCAGCAGATCGGGCAGATTGCCCTTGAACGGCAAGGCAAGGCTGCGCCCGGCAAGATCGCTCGGGTTCTCCAAAGCCGGGCCGCGTCCGACGATCCAGAGTGCCCCTTCCGAGCTGGTGGCGCTCCACACCCGCAAATCGATCCCGCGCGCATCCCAGAGCGCCGCCGTCAGGCTGGGTGCCACCGCCACGAGCGATGCCTCATCCATCAGGCGCGTGCGCAAATCCTCCTGGCTGGTCCACGGGCGAAACGTGAACGTGATCCCGCGATCCTCCAAGGGCTGATCCTCGGCCAGTGCGATCAGGGGAGCGGTTTCCCAGGTCGGAGGGCCGGACAGGACGATTTCCTCAGCACGGGCTGGCAGGCCGATGATGAGAAGGAGGGCAAAAAGGCGCATGACATCAATTCCTTTTCCGCGCGAGGTCGAGGCGGAACCGTCCGAAAGCCGTCGTCACGGTTTGCGTTTCAAGGTCTGCCAATCCGGCATCCGACATCGCATCGGCGATCTCGCCTTCTGCGAAGGACACATCCCCTTGCCGCAGCGAGGGCATCAGCCGCCCGATGACATGCTCGGGAGGCCCCGTCCGGGCATCGTGCAGCGCTTCGTGAAAGCTGACCAAGACGCCATTTGGGTTAAGAACGTCCGCAAGCCGTTCGATCAGCCGTTGCAGGCCGTTGTCGCGAAAATAGAGCGACATGGAGCACCAGACGATATCGAATGGCCCCTCGGGCAATGTGTCGTTGTAGCTGCCTGCCACGACTTCGACGGGCAGGTCGGCAGTGTCCACGCGGATGCGGTCGGCAACCGGCGGAAGATCTAGCAACGTGATGTGCAGCTCGGGACGCCGTGCCAGAAGGCGGCGGGCCAGCACGGCGCTGCCGGGGCCGACCTCCAAAAGCGATGCCGCCCGCGTCCATTCATGCAAGCCCACCAGACAGGGCTCCATCGCGTCGGCGGCGACCGCCCGGTGAAACGCCTTCAGCGACCCATGCGCACGATCCCAATGGGTCGCATCGAAAAGCGGGCGTTCGGGTGCAGGGCGGTCGGGGCGCAGGAGTTCCGCGATGTCGTCCAGACCGGCATGACGCATTCCGGCCATCGCCCGCAGGTTTTCCCGCAGGTTGCGCGAACCGTCAGCTACGACGAAGGGCAGGATGTCGGGGGCGGTGTGAAACACGCCTGCCGACTGCTCCAGAAACCGGGCTGCGACCAGTGCCCGCAGGACGAGGGCGACCTGTCCTGCATCGAGGCCCCTGGCATCTGCGACGGCCTTTGCGGTTCGTCCTTCTGCGCAGAAGTCGAACAGACCGGTTTCAAGCGCCCAGTCGAGCAGGGCGAACCGGATTGGACCTTCAATTGTGGCATAGAGCCGTGCTGCCCCTTCGGATTGCGCCATGCCTACCACTCCATGCGATAGTTGACGCCGAACCGCCGGGCTGCCCCATCCTCGACCACCGTTCCGCGCACGGTATTTGCGGCGCTTGCGTAATACTCTTCATCGAAGAGGTTGGTTGCCCAAACCGTCAGCTTGCCCTTGTCGAACTGGCGGCTGAGGCTGACATCCACGGCATGATAGCCGTCCTGCTCTATCGTGTTGCCGGGGTCGAAGTAATAGTTTCCCGAGCCGTTGAGGGCGATTTCACCGGACCAGCCATTCCGCCCGTCGTAGGAAAGCGCAAGCCCGTAAGTGGTCTCGGGGGCCAGCGGAAGAGCATTGCCCGAGTAATCCACCGGACGCAGCCCGCCCGTTCCCGAATCGAACACCGTCGTCTCGAAGGATGTCGCGCGGGCCTTCTGCCAACCGGCCGTCGCGCGAACGCTCCAGCCTTGTCCAAGAGGCGCGCTGGCTTCCGCCTCGATCCCGTAGGTTTCCGCCTCGGCCGCGTTCGAGATGCGCTGCGCGGCGCCCGGAATCGTCTCGGCGATCTGCTTGTCGTCGACCCGGGTATAGAACCCCGCCAGCCGCAACGCCGCGCCGCTTGCAAAATCCTTCTTCACGCCGGTCTCGAAGCTCCAGCTGTATTCCAGGTCATAGGTCAGGCTGCCCGCATCACTGGCGAAGGCGTAGTTGTAGCCCCCCGGCAGATATCCGCGCGCCAGCGTTCCGTAGAGGATGGTGTCGGGTGTCACGTCATAGGCGGCGGTCAGCTTTGGCAGCACTGTCAGGTCGCTTTGCGAGCCCTCATAGCGCCTGCTGCCTGCCATCGTGGTCAGTTGCTGGGTCGCATCGCTCTCGGTCCAGTCGAGGCGAACCCCCGCGCCCAGCCTCAGCCGGTCGTTCACCGCATACTCGCCGAACCCGTAGAGCCCAAGCCCGCTTTGCGTGATCTCGGTCTGCCGGTCGGTGGAGAGTGCGCCGAGGGTGAACGCCACGTCGGTTTTCTGTCGGTAGACATGCACACCTGCCGACCACTTGAGCGGACCGGCCCCCTCAGGAGAGGTCAGGCGGATTTCCTGCGACAGCATCCGGTCTTCAAGATCGAGCGTGGTCACGCCCAGAGGCAGGCGCGAGCTGTCGAAATCGAGGGTGAAATCGCGGTTGAAAGTCGTGAATCCGGTGATCGCGGTCAGGTCGAACCCGTCAAAGCTTTGAGAATATTCCAGTGCGGTCACGCTCATGTCGCGGGTTTCCGACGAAGGATCGCCGTAGCTCGATTGAAAGCGCCCTGTCGCCAGCGGTCCGCTGACATAGCGGAACTGTTCCTTGTTCAGATCCTCATGTTCGGCAACGCTTGTCAGCCGCAGGCTGGCCCCGTTCTCAAGCGCCCATTGCACGCCGAAAACAGCCGTGAGGCGCTCGCTCTTGCCGCCATCATCCGCACCCGTCGCCGGGTCGGTGATCACACCCTGATCGCCTGCCACCTCGGCCCCGAAGGTGAGCGCAACATCGTCGTTCAGCCAGCCCGAGTAGAGCAGCGACCCATTCGCCCCCAGGGGCGACGCACCGACATCCGATCCGTTCACGCCGATTTCCGCCTGCCAGCCGTCGAGGCTGCCCGGTGCAAGCGTGTCGTAGCTCAGCAATCCCGCCTCGCTGTTGCGCCCGATGGTGGTGCCCTGCGGACCTTTGAGCAGCGTCACCTGATCGGCGGCAAAGAAATGTGGCAATTGCAGGGTGCCCAGCGGCAGAGACACGCCGTTGACGCGATACCCCACAGGATCGGCCAGCGCATTGTCGAAGGCCGAGATGCCGCGCACCACCAGACGCTCGCCGGAATTGGCGCGCTGGAATACGACGTTTGCGCTGCGGTCGGTGATGGCTTGGAGATCGCGTTTGGGAGTACCATCTCTGTCTTGGGGCGTCAGGACCGTGGCACTGGTCGCGGCCTGGCTGGCCAGCTCGTCCCAATGATGAACCGACACAAAGATGGGCGGCAGTTCATAGGGCGTTTCCTGTGCGAGGGCCGGAAAGGCGCAAAACGCGGGCAGGATTGCCATTGGCAAACAGGTGGAGCGGGGCATCGCAGAATCCTTTTTTCCACGATGTGCCACGCCTGGTCGCGCAAAACTTATATCTTACCAAAAAACTCTTGTATTTTAAGAAAGCTGGCCGCTTTGCCGGGATTTTCGCCATTCTCTGGGGCTCGCACCGTTAAGGTCGCGCCAGGCCTTGCTCAGGTGGGACGGGCTGGAAAAGCCGCATTCGAAAGCGATCTTGATGAGTGAGCGGTCGGTTTCGCCAATCAGATGCGCCGCCTTTTCGAGACGCATGGCGCGCAGGTGCTCGAATACCGAACGGCCGGTCTCAAGCCGGAACGCACGGTTCAAAGTGACATGACTGACGCCGAGGCTCCGGGCCAGATCGGACAGGACGATCCGTTCGCCCAATCGTTCGGCCAATATCGAGCGCGCCCGCGCGACAAGCAGTTTCGGATCGGGGCCGCCCCGAACGTTGGGCGCGTCCTTGTCCAGATCTTCCAGCGCATGGCCGATCAATGCAAGGCATTGCCCTTCCTTGCGGATCATGGCGGCGGGCGTGTCCAGCCCATCGAACAACGTCGCAAAGTCGGCCCGTCCGGGAACAGGCAGATCGAGACGGCGAAAGACACCGGACCGGGGAAATGCCCGTTGCAGCGCCGAGCGGAGGTGATCCGAAAGCGTCGCCAATGTCAGCGATAGAACGATATTCGCGCAGCCGGTGCCCTTGGGCACGATCCGGCGAAACGCAGCTTCTCCGGGCCTGATGGCCCATCCCGCCCCGCGCGAGATGACGTGTTCTGCGTCCGGCGTCCTGATGGTCATCTCACCCGACAGATTGAATGCCAGCAGAAGCTGACCGGGTGGTCGCTGGATATCGTCGCTATGATCCTGATCCGGCGAAAACCGGCTGCGCGCGACGGTCATGCCCTCGCTGATGCAAACCACATCGACCACAGGCGAGCGTGGCTGGCCGGGCAGCGTCACGGAGGTGCCGCGCCCAGCCTCGCGTGGCCAGAAATGTGTAGGGTTGAATTGGGCCATTATGAAGCACGCATGGTGTATCTATTGAACCTCATACAATGAACTGTTCTTTAGCGCTGACATTCGCTGCATCTCGACGAAGGAGCAAGAAGGGCTGATGCTGTTGAAAAACTCATCTGCGACTTCGGACCGGTCTCCGCACTTTGTGCGTTTTCAGTGAGAGTTGATCACTTTGAGTAGCGGCGAGATCGGGTTTCTTAGCCGACCGGTGCCGATGGGGCCGTTATCGGGCAAAGCTTTGCCAGTTTCCGGAGGTTCTGGGCGGTGGCGGCGAGTGTAAACTCGTCTTTCACCCCCAACGGTCCCCTCAGCCTGAGACGGTTGAGGCCCAGGATGCGCTTCAGATGCGCGAAGAGCATCTCGACTTTTTTGCGCCGTTTCTGGGCGATCTCATTGAATGCGGAGGCCGTGCAGCTGCGGGCAAAATCACGCACCACCTCATACTTCCCGCGCTGGATGCTGCGGGTGTCGCTGTTGGGGCAGCATTTTTCCTTCAAAGGGCAGGCCTGACAGTGCGCCTTCGCCGCCCGATACCTGCGCGGTTTCATCTCAGTCGAGATACGCCCCGGATCGGAATAATTCCTCCGGGTGTGCCGCAGATCCTGGCCTTCGGGGCAGATGTAGCGGTCATTCTCATCATCCCAGGTGAAGTCCGAACGCGACAAAGTTCCGTCCGTGCGTTCGCCTTTATCGATGACTGGGATGAAGGGCAGGATCTGCCGTTTCAGGGCGATCTCAACCAGGCTCTCTTCGGATCCATAGGCTGTATCGGCGACCAGCCAGTCTGGGCGTAGGCTAAAACGCTTTGCTGTGCGGTCGAGCATCGTGAAGGTAGAACCCACCTCGGCCTGCCGCACTGATCGGGTCGCTTCTACATCCATGATGATCCCGTAGTCCGTATCGATCAGGTAATTGTCTGAATAAGCGAAGAAAGCAGGTCCCTTGCGCGCTGCGGTCCACTGGCTGGCAGGATCGGCATGGGCCGTGAACTTTGGCTTTACGGGCGTCGCCGCTCCGAAAGCCTCTTCGTCGAGCGTATCGAGATATTCCCGCACCGCTCTCGGGGCCTCTGCTGGATCGATGGAGGCCGCATCCCACTTATCCTGACGGCTGGAGCTCTGCGTCTGGACATCGGCGCTGATCAGACTGGCATCGACAGCGAAGCCAGTGCCGCCGACCAGGCCACGGGAGATGCACTGGGCGACCACCCGTTCAAAGATATGGCGAAAGATGTTGCTGTCGCGGAACTTGCCATGTCTCAGCTTTGAGAAGGTTGAATGATCCGGCACCTTGTCCTCGAGCCCCAAACGGCAAAACCAGCGGTAGGCGAGGTTGAGATGCACCTCCTGGCAGAGGCGCCGCTCGGACCGCAGCCCCATGACATAGCCGACAACCAGCATCCTGATCATGAGTTCGGGGTCGATCGAAGGTCGGCCGGTGTGACTGTAAAAGTCGCGCATATCGTCGTGCAGACCATCCAGATCCAGAAAGCGATCAATCCCCCGGAGAAGATGGTCGGCCGGGATATGAGTCTCAAGGTCAAACTCGTAGAACAACCGGGCGTGAACCTTTTGCCTTCCAAGCATCGCAAACCCTCCAGATCCCCATAATCCAATGGAATCAGAAGCTTTTGATCCGATCAAGCGCAGAGTTTTTCAACAGCATCGGCTCGTACCTGCCGTTCGCCGCGCCCCGTACCAACTTCCGCAACGCGGACATTGCCGACATTCAATTGTGCTGTATTGGGGTTAGGCGGGATCGGTCGGATCCGACAAGATTTAGCGGTTCCTCCCCAGGGAGTCTTCCGCCAACAAAGCCACGATGTCCCGGAGATCGGCCGTTGTGGTACGGCGGAACGTAAGGTTGTCCGTCATGAAATCCTCATTCGATCTTATTGGCGGCAAGAGCCTCTCGCAAATCGCTCGAAGCGCGGTAGAGGGGGACATGACCTTTGAGTAGCACCTGCGCATTCCTCCGGTATCCAGCACGGTGTATCTCGACGGCATCGCCCTGAATGCGGGCGGTCATGGTCATGTCGAGTTTTCCGGCAGGATTTTCGGCCGAAAGCTGCAAGTCAATCCAGTTTCCGCTCAAAGTGGGAGTGCTGTCGGACAGACTGTTCGCGACGCTGCCCGGGATCAGGCAGGCCGCAGCCAGGCAACTGCCCCCTGAAACGGAGAGCGTTGCATGACCGGATTGCGGCGTGAAATAGCGGACGGATATGGTGCCGCCGTCGCGCGGGGGAGCCACAAGGCAAATTTTCGGAATGGTCTCGCTACGAGACAAGTCCTCTCTGGTCATGGGTTGGCCATTTGGCCGCTTAAGGTTCATTGCAAGTCCCGCCTCGACCCACGTTTCCCGGAGCGACGCTTTGAAAGCGGCATCACCATCGAGTTCCGATACCGCCTCGTATCCCGTCTTGCCGAAATCCCTTGCATCGCAGATCACCATCGGAACGGCCACATCCACACAGGACACCCGTCGACCGGCAGCGATATCCACGACACGTCCGGTGGGAAGCAGAGTTCCCGTCTTGGATCCCACAGGGTCGTTGAGAAACAGATCGACTTGCGGGAACACGCCGTCTACGCCCGGTATGGCCGCACCCACAAAGGCTCCGGACCCGGAGCGAGCCATGCGGGCGGTGGTAACAACACCGGTATTGGTATTACGGATGTCTATCTCGGCCGCTTCGTCCTGTGCCGGGAACCACCCTTGTTCTGTGAGCCACATAGGGATCGCGGCAGACATGTTCCCGCAATTGACGCTCCAGTCCACGACGGCATGATCCGCTGCCAACTGCGCCAATGTGCTGGTGGCAGCCATATGCTCGCCTGAACCCTCGACAGAAACGAAGAAGACCTTGTTGCTTGTCGGATACCCCCGTCCGAGACCGGTAATCTGGCGATTGTCCTTCTGACTTCCCGTCTGCGGAACGCCCATCAGGTGCCGAAGCAGTTCCTCCCGCAGGTGTCGCTCTGCAGGCGCGAAAGCGTCTTGGATAATCAGACCAGTCGAGGTGCCTCCCCGCATGTGGTGAACGGGAAACCAGATCGTGCCATCGCCTTGAATCACAGGCATTGGTGAAATGTTACAGAGCATCACTATCCTCTTTGGTTTTCAACTTGTACCGTTGACTAGCTGCTGCCAACTAAGCTCGGCGCCTCAAAACGCTCGTGTTTCATCCTCACCGCCTTTAGGCATCGCGAGTTGGTCAAGGCGCATGGCTTTAATCACATCGCCCCCTATTGGCATACCAATGTATACAGAGTAGCAGATTGTTGAGATGTGACAAGGTCCTGACCTGCCACTGAACCTTCATCCAGCCGCGACCGGAGCCCGGTTAGTGTTTACGCCGATTGGCGCAGGTTGAGCAATCGCCCGACGCGCGGAGCTTTCATCTCGCGCAGCGGGGCGGGCGATTGCGGTGGTCAGGGCCCGTGCGTAGTCAGCCGGGGTCTGGTAGCCCAAGGCCGAATGGGGACGCTCGGTGTTGTAGTCCCTGGCCCAGGCTGCGATCACGATCCGCGCATGGGCCAGGTTGCGGAACATGGTCTCATTGAGCAGCTCGTCGCGCATCCGGCCGTTGAAGCTTTCGGCGAAACCATTCTGCATCGGTTTGCCTGGCGCAATATAATGCCATTCGATCCGGTGCTCGGAACACCACCGCAGGATCGCGTTACTGGTCAGTTCCGTCCCATTATCGCTGACAATCATCCCAGGCCTTCCGCGGCGTTCGATCAGAGCTGTCAGTTCACGCGCCACCCGGCGCCCCGAGATCGACGTATCTGGGATCGCCGCCAAGCATTCCCGGGTGACGTCGTCGACCACGTTGAGCACGCGAAAGCGCTGGCCGTTGGCAAACTGGTCATGGACGAAATCCAATGACCAACGGGCGTTCGGTCGCGCCTCGACCAGAATCGGGGCCCGTGTCCCAACGGCCTTGCGCCGCGCCTTCCGCTTGCGCACCGTCAGCCCTTCCTCGCGGTAGAGCCGATAGACCCGGTTGATGCCGGATGGCTCGCCCTCGCGGCGCAGCAGCACGAACAGGCGCCGGTAGCCGAACCGTCTGCGTTCGTTGGCCAACTCGCGCAGACGGCCACGCAGTTCCGTATCCGGAGCTCGCTGCGCCTGATAGCGGACCATCTTGCGATCCGCCCCGGCAATCCGGCACGCCCGCCGTTCCGAGATCCCGAGCCGGGACCTCAGATGCGCGACAGCCTCGCGCTTCACGGCAGGCGTCACCACTTTTTTGAAACCAGTTCCTTCATCGCCGCCAGATCCAGCATCTGTTCGGCAAGCAGCTTCTTCAGTTTGGCGTTCTCGTCTTCGAGCGTCTTCAGCCGCTTGGCCTCTGACACCGTCATGCCGCCGAACTTAGCTTTCCAGTTATAGAAGGTCCCTTCCGACATGCCGTGCTTGCGGCAAAGGTCCGCGCACTTCGCGCCTGCCTCGTGCTCGGCTAGGATGCCGATGATCTGCTCGTCCGTGAATCTCGTTCGCTTCATTGTCCGTCCTCAGGTTGGGCCGGACTCTAATCGACGGTGGAGGAAAAATCCCGTGGCAGGTCAGTCCGGTTTGGGCTCGGAGCGGACCTTCGTCGCGCGCTGCGCCATGGACTGGTTCGCGGGACAAAGCGACCACTGGCCTATGTAAGACCAATGTCGGCTATCGAGAAAAGGCATCTGAGCGACTGCAATTTTGACCGTTCAACAAACGGTCCTTTTTGGCAGGCTGAAAATCCTAAAGCGGACGCTCGTTGCGGGGTGCATGGATGTCCGGTGCGCGGGACAAAACCGACCTTCACTCAGGAACCGACATCCCAATTGTCGAGACATTGTTAGAAGCGCAATCCGCACAGCTATTCTCTGTTGATCACCCAATTTTCGAAGTCACGGGGCGCGACATTGGCTCCACACAGAACTGTGGCAATAGTTTGCCCACGAAAGCGGTCTGGGTTTTCTAAGATGCAGGCAACACCCAAAGCGGCGGCAGGTTCAACAACAAGGCCAGAGCACTCGTAAAGCAGGCGCATACCTTCGATTATACTATCTTCTTTGACCAACAGGGCATCATCCACGATTTCCAACATATCAGTCAAAACATCGGGGATAGTATACCTTCCGGCAACACCATCGGCGATTGTGTTGGGCGGGCCGGAATCCACTACTTCTCCAGCAAGATAGGATCGACTTAGCGCAGGTGCATTTTGAGGTTGAACGCACAGAACTCTGGTATCTGGGTGACGGGATTTCAAAGCGAAACCGATACCAGTCGCCATTGCTCCAGCACCAAGCGAAATCAAAACAGAATCCAAAGAAATCGGTAGGTTGGCGAGTTCCAATCCAATCGTTCCTGCCCCTTCACAGGTATCAATATTCTTGCTGTCTTCAACAAGAAATGCGCCTGTCTTTTGGGAGTGCTCAATCGCGACGTTTAGTGCTTCTTCAATCTGGCCCTCCACCAATACAACAGTTGCCCCCAATGCCTTCATCCGTTCAATTTTGAGAGGGTTGGCGGTACTGGATACCGTCACAGTAACATCGAAACCTCTGTTGCTCCCACAATAGGCAAGTGCCTGACCAAGGTTCCCGGCACTCGCGCATACAACCGATTTGGGGCCATTGGTTGCTTTAAGGTTGGCCAAAACGGTTTCCGTTCCTCGCCCTTTGAAGCATCGGACGGGGTTCAAAGTTTCCACCTTCAAAACAACACCGCATCCCAAAGCCTTACTGAGATGTGGGCAGAGGTATTGAGGGGTATTCTGGAATACGGCGTCGATATGTTTGGCGGCGTCTTCTATACGTTTGATGTTAAGTCTGGTCATGACATTCAATAATCAAAAGCAGGCCTTATAGGCAAGTAGGTTTGGACTGATGCTGTTGAAAAACTCTGCGCTTGATCGGATCAAAAGCTTCTGATTCCATTGGATTATGGGGATCTGGAGGGTTTGCGATGCTTGGAAGGCAAAAGGTTCACGCCCGGTTGTTCTACGAGTTTGACCTTGAGACTCATATCCCGGCCGACCATCTTCTCCGGGGGATTGATCGCTTTCTGGATCTGGATGGTCTGCACGACGATATGCGCGACTTTTA
Organism: Puniceibacterium sp. IMCC21224; assembly: GCF_001038505.1. Classification (NCBI taxonomy): domain Bacteria; kingdom Pseudomonadati; phylum Pseudomonadota; class Alphaproteobacteria; order Rhodobacterales; family Paracoccaceae; genus Puniceibacterium; species Puniceibacterium sp. IMCC21224. The sequence continues at coordinate 171,903 of NZ_LDPY01000003.1, read as the reverse complement.
CAGTCACACCGGCCGACCTTCGATCGACCCCGAACTCATGATCAGGATGCTGGTTGTCGGCTATGTCATGGGGCTGCGGTCCGAGCGGCGCCTCTGCCAGGAGGTGCATCTCAACCTCGCCTACCGCTGGTTTTGCCGTTTGGGGCTCGAGGACAAGGTGCCGGATCATTCAACCTTCTCAAAGCTGAGACATGGCAAGTTCCGCGACAGCAACATCTTTCGCCATATCTTTGAACGGGTGGTCGCCCAGTGCATCTCCCGTGGCCTGGTCGGCGGCACTGGCTTCGCTGTCGATGCCAGTCTGATCAGCGCCGATGTCCAGACGCAGAGCTCCAGCCGTCAGGATAAGTGGGATGCGGCCTCCATCGATCCAGCAGAGGCCCCGAGAGCGGTGCGGGAATATCTCGATACGCTCGACGAAGAGGCTTTCGGAGCGGCGACGCCCGTAAAGCCAAAGTTCACGGCCCATGCCGATCCTGCCAGCCAGTGGACCGCAGCGCGCAAGGGACCTGCTTTCTTCGCTTATTCAGACAATTACCTGATCGATACGGACTACGGGATCATCATGGATGTAGAAGCGACCCGATCAGTGCGGCAGGCCGAGGTGGGTTCTACCTTCACGATGCTCGACCGCACAGCAAAGCGTTTTAGCCTACGCCCAGACTGGCTGGTCGCCGATACAGCCTATGGATCCGAAGAGAGCCTGGTTGAGATCGCCCTGAAACGGCAGATCCTGCCCTTCATCCCAGTCATCGATAAAGGCGAACGCACGGACGGAACTTTGTCGCGTTCGGACTTCACCTGGGATGATGAGAATGACCGCTACATCTGCCCCGAAGGCCAGGATCTGCGGCACACCCGGAGGAATTATTCCGATCCGGGGCGTATCTCGACTGAGATGAAACCGCGCAGGTATCGGGCGGCGAAGGCGCACTGTCAGGCCTGCCCTTTGAAGGAAAAATGCTGCCCCAACAGCGACACCCGCAGCATCCAGCGCGGGAAGTATGAGGTGGTGCGTGATTTTGCCCGCAGCTGCACGGCCTCCGCATTCAATGAGATCGCCCAGAAACGGCGCAAAAAAGTCGAGATGCTCTTCGCGCATCTGAAGCGCATCCTGGGCCTCAACCGTCTCAGGCTGAGGGGACCGTTGGGGGTGAAAGACGAGTTTACACTCGCCGCCACCGCCCAGAACCTCCGGAAACTGGCAAAGCTTTGCCCGATAACGGCCCCATCGGCACCGGTCGGCTAAGAAACCCGATCTCGCCGCTACTCAAAGTGATCAACTCTCACTGAAAACGCACAAAGTGCGGAGACCGGTCCGAAGTCGCAGATGAGTTTTTCAACAGCATCGACTCTCTACCGGCATTCGCCGCGCGACGCATGAACGGCTGGTCTGGGTAAAACCGCCTCTCGCTCTGCCCTTCCAAAAACGCTCGTTTTTGGAACAGGTGCAAACTACCTCATTGGAGGCTACCAAAAACCCCGTTCCAAACCCAAGACCTTGTTGAAGGTTTTTGACCGCCTCCTGACAGACGACATTCGCTGCGAAGCAGAAATCTTGCAATATGGGCTCGAACCGGACCTTCGCTGCATACGTCACGAATGGCCGCTGTCGGACAAAAATCTATGGTCACAATGCGCGGGTCACAAACGGTGGATTCGGCCTGTGGCAGAAATGGTTGAGTTTTGACCGGCGTACGCCAGCCAGTGGACCTTCACCGGAAGGCTGGTCGTTGTCGGAAGTGCGGGACAAAGTGTGCTTTCGCTACGTAAGCGCAAATGGTTGCTCTCAGAGATCGCTAAACAAAGGATTACTTCTGGGCATGACCCGCCCCGGCCTTGTTTATTATAGCCCGGTGCTCATTATAGGCACCGGGCGTTCCATTCATCAGTCGCTCAGGCTTGCTCGTGGAAGTGTTGTCCACACCCAAAGGGCAGCGACAACCGACATGAACGCCATATATCCCACCAATGGGAAGGCAGTGCTTCCACCCAGCAAGACGATGAAAGCGGTACCCACAAGCCCGACGATGACACTCTGACCGCAGAAGTGTAACGCGACGGCAGTCCCGGCTGCATCGCCAAAATCGCTCAATGCACCATTCGCGGTCACGGCCCCGATCATCACGATACCCAAAGCACCGATCCACATCGGCGCGATGAATAGGGCTACAGAGTTCGGCCAACCAAACTGGCGGAGCATCAGTAACAACGCTGCAGAGAAAATCAGCGCGAGCCCCCGAAAAACGCACCCGGGGTTTCCCCACCTCGCAACAAAGCCGGGCGCAAACCGTGATGCAGCGATCATGACCGCTGCAACTGTCGCAAACAAAATACTAAAACCCAGTTCACTCATTCCGGCCACTTCGATCAGAACACGCGGTGCCGTCGAGAAAAACACAAAGAACGTTCCCATCGCTGTGCCGAAGGCGACGGTATAGGCCCAGAACGCGCGGCTTTTCAGGATATCAAGTGCACCAACCTTGACCGTTCTTTCCTGGCGGGTGCGAGTTTCGGGCCAATTCGGGATGACCGTTATGGCAACCGCGATGGTGGTGAGCGCCAACAGCCAGAAGATCCACCTCCATCCCATTGCGTCAGCAATCAGAGCCCCTGCAATAGGCCCAAGCGCAGGCACGAAAGACAGCATCGCATTCATCAAGCTGTAGATCGTCCCGCTTTCTGGCTTTTCGGCATAGACGTCGCGAATGGTTGCAAAGACGGCAACCAGCATTGCAGAAGCGCCAACGGCCTGAACTACCCGCAACGCCACGAATGCGGGGGCGAACGAGGTTGCGGCCAGTCCAAGTGTCGCCGTGATAAACAAGCCGACGCCAATCACCAGGACCGGTCGTCGCCCGATGCGATCAGATAAGGGCCCGAACAGTACTTGTCCGACACCCAGCATAATCATGTACAGTGACAGCGTCATCTGCACGACCGACGCGCTTGTACCAAGAATAGCGGGCATGGCCGGGACAACAGGCAGATAAATGTCCATTCCAAGCGATGCTAAAAGATTAAAAGGGATTAGCAGCGCAAGGGCTGCCGTTAGGCTGTAGGACCACAGCCGATTATCATTCTTATACATGTGAAACGTTCCGTTGGAGAAAATCCGACGGCCGTTCAGGGGCGCTTTCGCGATGACCTTTTCAAACAGCCGCAACAACCAAGTGAGGGTTGGTGCGGCTCAGCGGCGTGCTTTTTTGGGTCCCACGGTGTGCTCCTGTCAAGTTGCGGGGCGGCTATCACATAAAGGCGGTGTGTAAAAGGCCCATATAAGCAACTCTAAGTAAATAGAAACGCGCTATCGGCTCAACGCTCGGCAAAGCCATCGCTGATTTCAAAACATTTTTGACCCGCCGTTGGTTGCAATTTTCACGAATGACCCCTTGGCCCCCTGCCCCGCCCTACGGTCATAGCGCCGCGCTCTGGGTCAGCGATGTGACAAAAGTCGGTTTTGTTTGGCAACTGACAATGGGTGTCAGATGCCAAGCACTTTTGACTCTATGCGTCGAATTTTCTGAACCTTGTCAGCAGGTCGTGTCAGGCAATTGCAACCCAACTGCAAAGCATATCTGACCCAAACTAGACCTTTAGCACGTGCAGAACGAAGGCCCGCCAAGACGGATCCGACGCGCATTCGCTTCTATGGCGCGAAGTGCTCTACTCAGCACCTAGCGAAGTGCCATCGGTCACGTTGACCCCTGTTTGCTCATCATTCTGCAGCCACCATTCCCCCAAGTCATCAAGCAACGGGACGAGTTTTTGCCCAGCCTCCGTCAAGTCATACTCAACCCGAAGGGGGTAGCCGGGGAATTGGGTGCGCTGCACCACACCGGCATCCTCAAGTTTGCGCAGTTCAAGGGTCAGCATCTTGTGCGAGATCGTCGGGTTATCCCGACGCAGATCACTGAACCGCTTTGTCCCATCCTGAAGATAGTAAACCAAGAGCGTCGGCCAGCGGCCACTGAGGACCTGCATCACCTCTTCTATCGGACAGCGTGAAATAAGCTCTTTCATAAACGCCTCATGGTAACAAAAAGGTTCGTAATTTACTTGATCCGACAGACACTTCAGGTTCGGAATACGCTGCGCAGCGTCATCCTATGTAACCTTGGAGACAACAAACAATGACGCCGATCTTAGTATATGGCTTCCCGTCGGGAAGCTCCATGGGGCTGGTCGCAGCACTGGAATGGCTTGGTAAGCCCTACCGGCTTTGCCGTGTCGATATGTTCGGAGAAATGCGCGATCCGGCCTTTGCAAAGCTAAACCCACGCATCGAAACCCCTGCCTTGATCGCGGATAAGGGCCAGATCGTGACTGAAACAATGGCCATCGCCGCTTGGCTGGAAGCAAGGGATGCTGAGCGGCGCATCAGTTTTGATCCGCTCTCGCGTGACGCTGATCGCATGCATCAGCTGATGGCCTTCGTCAATACAGGCTTCACCGGAGCCTTCGGCCCCCTTTGGGCCGCAATGGAGATGGACGTCCCCGAGCCTGCTGTTCAGGCCGCCTGGCAAAAGCTGGGCATTGAAGGCGTACTTGACCGTCACGACAAACTGGAAGGACTGATTGAGAGCGGGCCCTACCTGATGGGAGACCGGCCGACACTGGCAGATGGTATTCTTGTCGGTGTAGCACGCTGGCTGGAATTTCATCAGGTCGCAGAAGTCGCGCGCTGGCCGAAAATCTCAGCCATCCGTCAAGTTCTTGAGGCAGACCCTGCTGTTGTGTTTGCGACAGGGCTTGAGAATGGTGAACAGCTTACTGGCAACGGGTGCTGTCAAGGCCATGTCGCACTTGCAGATGTCATCGAGCAGTACGGCGTATAACGATTAATCGCGCCCCAGCTCAGAAGCTGGGGCGCGATTAATTGACCATCGATGACCGTCCGCTATGCGGATAAGCAAAAAATTAGTGTAATGTACGGCTCAATAAATTACCCGACGCCAAGCTACTCATATCCTCGTGTCCACGAACCCGGCAGCGGGTCACACCTTATTCAGGCCGATTTCAGGAACTTCAGCACGACATTATCGAAATCGTTCGGCCTTTCCGCGTTCAGCAAGTGGACGCCATCCAAGATGACGAGTTTCGAGTTGGGAATTTTTCCGGCGATGTCTTCGCTATGACTTGCCACGGTGACGGTGTCATCCGATCCCCCAATGACCAAGGTCGGGGCAGTGATGAGGGAAACGGTGCGCCGCGTGTCGGCATCGCGAACCGCAGCGAAACTTCCCGCCAAGCCTTGCGGATCCGTGGCAGTCACCATTTGCCTGAATGGGTCGCTTGTCTCCGGATTGTCCCGAAGCGTCACTTGCGAGAACCAGTTGCCAATGAACATATCGGCGAAAAACGTCATGCTGCCGGGATCGCGCGTCTTTCGGATCAGGTCGTCCCACTGGGGAGCCGGTCCCAGATAGGGCGATGTGTTGGACAGGACGAGGCGGTCTATGCACCCGGGTGCATGCACCCCCAGCCACTGGCCGACGAACCCTCCGAGAGACAGTCCGCAGAAATGGGCCCGGCCGATCTGGAGATGGTCCAGCAACTCGAGGACGTCATTTCCAAGGCGATCCACCGAGTATGCGCCTGGCGGAACATCGGACCTTCCGTGTCCCCGCATGTCGTAGCGTACAACATGGAAGTTTCTGGCAAATTCCTCGATCTGGGCATCCCACATGTCGTAGGTCGTCGCGATCGAGTTCGCGAAGACAAGCGGCGGATTTTGCGGGTCGCCATCGAGGCGATACGCAATCCTGCAATCGTCGCCGGTCGTGAAATGTCTAGTTTCTGTCATTATTAGATTCTCCTATTGACCCCCCGAAGATAGCCAGAGAAGTTTCGAAAAAAATTATAATGTTTGGACAGTCTCTTTCATGAATATGAACAATCTGACCGGCATGAAAATCGGTGACCTGCGGGCGTTTGACGCTGTTGCGCAGACCCTCAGCTTTGCCGAGGCCGGGCGGCGGCTGGGGCGCTCGCATCCCTCTGTCTTTGCCGCGGTTGGTCGTCTCGAAGCCCAGCTCGGATTGCAGTTGCTCGACCGTCGGGGCTATCGCTCCAAGCTGACCGAGGCGGGCGAAACCTTCCACGCGCATGTCGTGCATGCGCTTCACCGATTGGAAAGCCTCGTCCAGATTGCCGAGGAGCTGCGGACTGGCAGAGAACCCAGCCTGACCGTCGTCTTGGGCGACTTGACCCGCCGGAAAATCGTGCTCGATCGGCTCGCCCGGTTCTTTTCCGATTGCCCTGGCACACAGCTCAACCTCGATTACGAAGCCGTTGCGGGCCCGTCCGAACGCGTGCGCACAGGCAGCGCAGATCTTGCGATCCACCGCGTGGATGACGTTGATCTGGACCTCGAAGTGCTGCCTTTCGAGCGCATCGATTTGGTTCCGGTCGCCGCAGCGGGCTTCTTCGATGTTGCACCCGACCGGCTCACCGTCGAGATCCTGAGGTCGCGGGCCCAGTGCGTGATCCGGGACACCGCGAAGGCGGCCGATCAGGATTTCTTCTTGGTGGAGGGTGCGCCTCGATGCACCGTGCCGGATCATGGCATGAAGAAGGACCTGATCCTTCAGGGACTGGCCTGGGGGCATCTACCCGATTTCATGGTGGTGCGGGAGCTGAAGGAAGGGTTGCTGGTGGATATCCGCTGCGACATCCTCCCCGGGCGGAGGGAGACGATCGGTGTCATGCGCAAGCGCGGCGCCCGTCGCGGACCTGTCGCCGAAGAGCTGTGGCAGGCGCTCGGCGGGTTGGCCAATGGGAGCAAAGCTAAGGGTTGATCGCGGGGCTCTCAGACCAACGAAAACGGTGGTTTTTGTGACGACGTCGATGCCGTGAAAGTCAGGAAAGACGAGAGTGTCATGAACTCTTCTGTGGTTGCCGCCCGTAGTGCAAGAAGTTTTGACCTTATTGGCATGTGATCGAGTGCGAACTTCTGTCAGGCCTCGATGTGCGGCACTTTCAGAAGCCGCGGGCCGGGATGGTGATCAGCGGATCGGGTCCAAATCTGTGTAACGGGCTTGGTGCCCATAGAGTTCAACTGGTTTTCCGAATCCGGATCTGTTCGATCGTTTTGCCCATTCAGATCGTCGTCTTCTCACACCCCCTTGGCACCGTCGCTGTGGTGATCACAACATGGAAGTCATGCCGCCGCCAGCGTCGGATCTCTGTAATCTTCATTTTTTCTCAGCATCGCCCAGATCGCGCGCGCCATCCTGTTGGCCAATGCGATCCCGACCAACATCTTCGGTTTGCTCGCCAATTTCCGCCCGATCCAGCTCTCGGCTGGCACCTTGTGTCGTGCGCGTCCCATGATCCTTGTCATCGCGCCGATAATTAGAAGGCGCCTGATATCAGTTTGACCGGCTTTCGATATCCGCCCGAGCCTTGCCTTGCCACCAGTGGAATGCTGACGTGGCACGAGCCCCAGCCAAGCTGCAAAGTCCCGGCCAGATTTGAACTGAGCCATATCCGGCGCGAAGGCCTCGACCGCCAGCGCAGTTATAGGGCCAACACCCGGCATCGTTTGCAAACGGCGCGCCGTATCAGTCTCTGCGGCCAGCGCCTTCAGAGCTTTCGTCTTCGCGTCGATCCTGCCAGTCTTCTCGGCAATCTGCGCCAGAAGGTCACGGCATTCCGTGATGATCAGGATCGGCAGGTCGCAGGTAGGGTCGTCAAACAGCGCTTCGATCCGCTTGAGATGACCGATACCGGCAGGAAACACATGTCCATACTCATAGAGCACCGCCCGCAGGGCGTTCACCAGTTCGGTACGCTGATGAACGAGGCGCTCACGGCCGCGGAACAACATCGCCTTGGCTTGCTGATCCTCCGTCTTAGGGAAGACGAACCGCATCTCAGGCTGGCGCGCGGCGATCACAATCGCCTCGGCGTCAGCCGCATCATTTTTTTGCCGCTTCACGAAAGGCCGGACGTATTGCGGCGCAATGAGCTTGGCATCATGGCCAAGCTTAGCCATCTCGCGCGCCCAGTAGCTGGCGCTGCCGCAGGCCTCAAACACCACCAGGCAGGGGGGATGTTCAGCCATGAACCGCCGAAATTGTTCGCGCGTTAGCTTCTTGCGGAAAATCACGTGTCCAGTCGTCGTCGAACCGTGGAGTTGGAAAACGCGCTTTGCCAAATCCACCCCGATTATCGTATCCTTCATCTCGCCGTCCTCTCCGCTATGTGGTTCTCAGACCACTATCCTGGCACATTGCGATGCCGTCTGGGGAGGGCGGCAACCACCCCATCTGTGTATCTGGTCTGGCCCATGCGGGTTTTCAGATACGGTCACGCATTGAAGCGATCCTCGAACATTATGGCGAAATGGTTGCGTGCGGCAAACCATTCTCGAACATTTCGTCCTCCTTTCTCGAAGTTGCGGATTGCCAGAGAGATCAGCTTTGTGGCGGCGTCCTCGGTGGGGAACGATCCGCGCGTCTTGATGGACTTGCGGATCACCCGGTTCAGGCTCTCGATGGCATTTTTGGTGTAGATGATCTTGCGGATGGCCGGATCGAAGACGAAGAACGGGATCACCTCCTGCCAGGCCCTGCGCCATGCCGGTGCGATGGAGGCATATTTCCCGGCCCACTTCTCCTCGAAAGCATCCAACGCGACGCCCGCCTGATCGGCGGTCGGGGCGCTGTAAATCCGACGCAGATCAGCAGCCACCTCCTTGCGATCCTTCCAAGCGCGGAAGTTCAGCGAGTGGCGCACGAGGTGGACAATGCAGGTTTGCACGGCCGTGTCCGGGAAGCCTGCGGTAATGGCGTCAGGGAAGCCCTTGAGACCATCCACGACCGCGATCAGGATGTCCTGCACCCCGCGGTTCTTCAGTTCCGTCATCACCGAGAGCCAGAACTTGGCACCCTCGTTGTCGGCGATCCACAGGCCCAGAACCTCGCGCATGCCATCCCTGTTGACGCCGAGAGCGACATAGACTGCCTTGTTCTTGACCATGCGGCTGTCAGCGTCGCGGATCTTGACCCGCAGAGCGTCGAAAATGACGATGGGATACATCCGGTCCAGCGCGCGGCTCTGCCAGTCCCGGACCTCGTCCAGAACGGCATCTGTGACGCGGCTGATCAGGTCGGGCGACACTTGCAGGCCATAGACATCCTCAAGGTGGGCGTGGATGTCACGCACCGTCAGGCCGGCGGCATAGAGACCGATGATCTTGTCATCCATCCCGTCGATCCGGGTTTGGCCCTTCTTCACCAGCTCAGGCTCGAAGCTGCCGTCGCAGTCGCGCGGCACGGCAATCGGCACCTCGCCGTCCTGCCCTTTCAGCCGCTTGGAGGATGTGCCGTTGCGCCGGTTGGACTGATCGGCCGGAGCATCTTTGCCATCTTCATAGCCCAGGTGCGCGGTCAGCTCGGCACCCAGCATCCGCTCCATCAGCATGATCTTGAGCTCTTTCATCGGCCCGGCATCGCCAAGCAGATCTTCAGGCCGCTCGCAGCCCTTCAGTAGTTCGTCCAGCAGTTCCTTCGAAATCGTCATCGTCCTTGCTCTCCTCTCAGGAAGCATGGACCAGTTCACAGTTACACAGAAGATCGGACACTCTCTCCGGTCCTGAATAAATTCATAGGACCAGACATGGTTCGGGCGCTCTGGTCGCAGCCGGACGCACGACCCATTATTCAGCCAGAGCCGACCCTTCTTGGGTTGTTTTTGCGGGACTTTCAGCCCCTCCCGCCGCCAGATCCGCTCGACCCTTTTATGATTTACTTGCCAGCCGCTGTTGTTCAGCATTCCGGTGATCATGCGATATCCATAGCGTCCGAACTCTTCTGTCAGTGCAATGATATCCTCGGTCGGCCGTTCTTCGTCCGGCAGGCCGATGGGCACCTTGCGCTGCGTCGAACGATGCCGCACCTGGTCGATACATCGACGGCGACGGGAAGGGCTTAGAAGTTTCCCCGGGCGACCTCAGTCAGGATCGTTCGGCGTCAAATCGGACACGGCACGCCTCAGCCGGGTATTCTCCGTCTCCAGCTCCTTCAGCCGTTTGAATTAATCCCGGCTCATGCCCCCATACTGCTTGCGCCAGCGGTAATAGGTCTGCTTCGACACGCCGATCTGCCTCACCGCCTCTGCGATCCCCATGCCTTGCCCTTGCAGCACTTCAACCTGCCGAAGCTTCAGCACCACGTCTTCGGGTTTGTCTCGCTTTCCAGCCATCTCTGATCCTCCTGATACGGGATAATACTATCCCAGTTGGTGGACCACTTCAGTGGGGGCACTCCACACCCGTCCGGCCTTTCCAACAGTCCCGGACGTTTTCCGCACATCGATGCCGTCTGGTACTTTCTCTATAAAGATCATTCGGCGATCGACCGAATAACTTTAGCTGGGTTGCCCGCCACTAGGGTGTTCGCCGGAACGTCCTTGGTCACTATCGAGCCGGCCGCGACGACTGAGTTTTCGCCGATCGTCACGCCTGCGATGATCGTGACGTTGGCAGCAATCCACACATCACGCTCAATAACTATTGGCGCGGCCGTCACACCGGCCCTTCGCTGAGACGGAGCGATCGGATGCCCCGACGATATCAGGCTCACATTTGGGCCGATCATCACGCCATCGCCGATATCGATCCCTCCAAGGTCGTACATCGTACAGTTTTGGTTGATGAATACATTCAGCCCAATCCGGGTATTCTCCCCTCCGGTCGCATAGAACGGGGGGACCAAGACGACGCTGGAATCTAATTGCTTGCCAAGCAACTCGCCGAGCATGGCTCGAACCTGATCTGCATCGTCATAGGGCAGGCGGTTTATAGCCGTGGTGATTGGCCAAGCCCGCTTCACGGCAGCTACCATCGCCTGCGATTCAGCAGTCCGTCGCGGGATAAATCTTGTTCGCTCGTTCGCCATTCGTCGGACCTCTCTCTTACGACGTTCGCCGTCACACCGCTTTATAACCGCGAACGGCCGGCGGCACGGTTGCTCCTTGAATGATCCCAATCGGGAAAGCTGCCAACCCAGCAGCGGCAGCTATCGCCTCTGCATTCACAAAACCTGGCCGGTAGGCAGTCGATCAGATCTTGCCATCCATAGATTGCCAAGTGGGCGTCAGGTCGCGCTGCAACGAACGCGCTGTGCGGCGTTAGAGGGCTATAGCGTAGACGTAGTGCTCATCTTCGTCGGGCGTTGCCGGCCAGCCCCGCCGATCGTACGCCATGGCCCGATATTCTGCGCGAGGGACGCGCAAACGCCGCCGATTGCCATCCGCCCATCCAATGTACTGGGCATGACGAGAATGCAGCTGATGTTGGCTGTCACGCTGAACGCCGCATCGCCGATGCCGCCGCGTAGATCAGATCAGTCACTGCGCGTTCGTCCGAAACGCGGCGCAAGACATGAACTGGCACCGACAGCGGAAACCACGGCAGTGGAGTCAGCACGACATCGGGACCGACGACATGCCGAAGACTGTCCTGCACCATCGCCAATCCCAGCCCGGCTCCGACAAGGCCAAGTCGCGTGATCAGATCGTCCGCCTCGTGTCGGATGTCAGGCATGAACCCCGCTGCGACGCAGGCGGTGAGGAATTCGGCGCGCGCATCGGTATTGGCTCGGCGCGGGGCGGTGATCCAGATACGTCCGTCAAGATCCTCCGGCCGGACCGTCGTGTGACGCGCCAGCGGATCGGCTGCGGGGATCGCCAAGAGTAAAGGGTCGTTGCAGATATGGGCGCCGATCAGGTCATTATCGTCGTCAGACGGAGTGTGGATGAACGCCAGATCGATCGCTTGTTCACGCAACGCCTGGACCTGCTCCCCACTGCGCATCGCCCGCAGCGTGATCGCGGCGCGCGGATAGCAACCTGTCAGATGCCGCAGCGCGCCGGGCAAAACGCCGGTATGCACCGCCGCCTCGACATAGCCGATCGTGATCGGAGCATCGGCGCCGTGCGCGCGCATCGCGATCCCGGCCTCGATACGGGCGCCATGATCGAGCAAGGCGCGGGCTTCGTCCAGGAACATCCGACCCTCTGCGGTCAACCGAAGCCGCTGACGGCGACGCTCGAACAGCGCGAACCCCAGTCTTGCCTCCAGGCCGGCAATCTGGCGGCTGAGCGGCGAGGCCGACATGTTGAGTCTGGCCGCAGCCTGCCCGACATGTTCGGTTTCGGCCACCGTGACGAAGCAGGCGATTTGGTGGAGGTTGAGCATCTTGCGACCAAAATAGTCTGAACTATTGCAAAACATGTCCTGGATTTCGGCATGACGCAAGTTGATCCTCTGGTCTCAAGATACGGAGGCCGTCATGCAGTTCATCACCCTGTCCCGCCGCAAGTCCGAACAGTTCACCGATGCCGACTTCGCGCCGCATCTCGAAGTGGAGGCGCAGCGTGCGCGGCAACTGTATCTCGACGGGTTCATCCGGCAGATCTGGCATCGTGGCGACGAGGGCGGAGCCTGCCTGCTGATCGAGGCGGTCGACGAAGCCGCGGTCCGCTCGGGCTTGCAGACCCTTCCACTGGTTGCCGCCGGTATGCTGGAAGTGACCGCGATCGTGCCGCTGCGCCCCTATGCCGGATTCGGCCCAAGGGCATGATGGTTCATTCCGTGAGACGGAGCGAGACGTGATGAAGACATATCAGCTCCTGATCGATGGGCACTGGTGCGACCCGGCTTCGGACGAATGGTTCGAGACGATCGAGCCCTATTCGGGCGAGGCGTGGGCCCGCATCCCACGAGGGGGCGCCGCGGAAGCGGACCGGGCGGTTGAGGCCGCGCATCGGGCGTTTCGCAATCCGGAGTGGGCAAGACTAACAGGGACCGCTCGGGGAGCGTTGCTGCGTCGGCTCGCCGATCTGATCGAGTCGAATGTCGATCTGCTCGGCGCGGTCGCGCAACGCGACAACGGCAAGCCGATGGCGGAGGTCAGCGGCCAAGTGCGCAACGTCGCACAATGGTTTCAATATTATGCCGGGCTTGCCGACAAGATCGAGGGATCGGTCGTGCCGATCAACAAGCCGGACGTCTTCAACTATGTTAAGTACGAACCGCTCGGCGTCGTCGTCGCGATCACGCCGTGGAACTCGCCGCTGGCGCTCACCACATGGAAGATGGCGCCCGCGCTGGCGGCGGGTAACACCCTCGTCATCAAGCCGAGCGAATACACGTCCGCATCGTTGCTGGAACTCGGTCGGCTGGCGCTGGAGGCGGGTTTTCCCCCCGGCGTGGTCAATGTCGTTACGGGCTACGGTCCCGAGATCGGTGAACCGCTCGTCGCCGATCGACGTGTCGCGAAGATCGCTTTCACCGGCGGCGAGGCGGGCGGACGGGCGGTCAACCTGGCGGCGGCGGCAGACTTCAAAGCGGTGACGCTGGAGTTGGGCGGCAAGTCGCCTAACATCGTGTTCGACGACACCGACCTCGAACAGGCGGTCAAGGGAGCGATCTCCGGCATATTTGGAGCATCGGGCCAGACCTGCATGGCGGGTTCACGCCTGTTGCTGCACGACTCGCTCCACGATGTCTTCGTGGAGCGGCTGATCGCTGCGGTGCGCGAGGCGCGGATCGGCGACCCCGCCCTGATGGAAACGCAGATCGGACCGATCGCGACGCGCGCCCAGTACGACAAGATTTTGCGGATGATCGAAATGGCGAAGGCCGAGGGCGCGACCTGCGTCCTTGGAGGGCATTCCCTCGAAGGTCCCCGCTATGGCCAAGGTCAGTTCGTTGCGCCTACGATCTTCACAGATGTCCGCAACGACATGCGGATCGCACAGGAAGAGGTGTTCGGCCCGGTCCTGTGCGTGCTGCGGTTCAAGGACGACGCAGACGCGATCCGCATCGCCAACGATGTCAGATACGGTCTCGCCGCCGGCATATGGACGCAGAACCTCCGTCGCGCATTTGACAGCGTGGATCGGCCACCGTGTGGGTCAACAATTATCGCGCCACCAGCTTCACCACGCCGTTCGGAGGCTACAAGCAGAGCGGCATCGGGCGGGAGGGCGGCGCCGAGGCGATCCGTGAATATCTGCAGGCCAAGAGCGTCTGGATTTCGACGCGCCCGAACCGAGCCAATCCCTTCGTGCTCGGTTAACGCGGACGACGGACGCTTGAGCCTAAGCGCTAGGCCATCGCTGCGGTTGCCGGAAACAAACCAATCAGCAGGCCGCTCGCCGAGTTCGGGAGACTATGTTGCCCAACGCACAAACCGCGCCTTCCGCCTTCATCGGTATGTTGGCGGGACACAGTTTTGGTAAGGCGATTGTCCAGATGATCGTTCGGATAGAACCTTGCAGGAGAGTGCTTGCTATGATCGGTGCATCGAACAGTGAGGCGCCTGCACCTCACAAAGGAAGACCCTCATGAAAGTGCCTCACATCGCATTGCTGCTGGCGTTCTCGTTCACGCTATTCGCCTGTAAGGGCGATGCCGCAGACAGGCAGAACAACGCAGTCTCCGCGCCGCACAAGTCGGGCATCATCCACGCTAACGGCATCGATATTGCCTACCAGATCGACGGCCCAGTCGACGGCATGCCGTTGGTCTTCATTGTCGGTCTGGGCGGCCAGATGAGCAACGGCTTGGACGCGACGACCGCGGCGCTAGTCGAACGTGGCTTCCGCGTGGTCCGCTTCGACAATCGTGACGCGGGCCGCTCGACCCACTTCAGCAGTGCCGGTGCCCCGCCACCGCTGCCCGACGTCATTGCCACGATGCAGGCGGGGCAGAAGTCACCAGTCGCCTATACAATCCTGGACATGGCGCGGGACACCATCGGTTTGATGGATGCCCTTGGGATTCAAAAGGCACATATTGTTGGCGGATCGATGGGCGGCATGATCGCGCAAACGCTCGTCGCGAATTTTCCGGATCGCGCGATCTCGTTGACGTCGGTCAGTTCGACGTCGGTCAATCCCGCGATTCCTTACGGCCCCGCGCTCGCCGGGATGATGTCGGCGACCACGCCGGCGAAGACTCCGCAAGAGCAACTCGATCGTCAGGTCGCCCAGTTTCAGGCGATCGAGGGTAGCCAGTACAAAGAAGACCCCGCCATCCTACGCGCCAGAATCAGGGCCCAGATGAGCCGGTCGGACGACGCGTTCGCAAATGCACGACAAAATATGGCGATCATACCGTACGCCGACCGGCGGGCTTGGCTAAAAACGATCAAGGTGCCCACCCTTGTGATTCAGGGCACGGACGATCCCCTATATCCGCCAGCACACGCACAAGACCAAGTCGCCAATATTCCAGGGGCAAAACTCGAGTTGATCGCCGGTATGGGTCACACTTTGCCAGACGCCTTGGCCGGTCAATTTGCCGATCTGGTAGCAGTGCATGCCCGTGCCGCAGAGGGCAAGCCATGAGCGGCCCGATGTGCGGGAAAGTGCGTGAATGGCTGACCGGACCCATGGTCCGATCGCGGAAAAGCTCTGGGAGATGCTGAAATCGAATTTCGCAGCAGTGCGACCAGTGCTCATCATGATTGAACCGCATCGCCGTCGAGAAGCCGGAACGCAGCGTCGCACGACACGGAATATCCAAGCTGACCCACTTTGGTAAATTGGGCGGGGTTAGAGGGCTATAGCGTAGACGTAGTGCTCATCATCGTCGGACACGGCCCGCCACCCCGCCGATACTACGCCATGGCGCGATATTCAGCGCTATACCTACGCAAACGCCGCCGATTGCCGTATATGCGATCAAGCGCGTTGCGAATATAATGCGGCCTTTCCCTGCCCCAATGCTTCCGTGGGGCGTTTGGCATCTCACGTTGCAACCCGTCATTTGCTGTAGCGGACTACCGCATCGAGCAAGTTGGCCTCACAGCGACCGATAATCCGGGAGAACGCCGCTTCTTCGCCGAGCGCGCGGGACAGAATGATCGCTCCCTGGATGCCAGACACCGTTTCTTCCGCGAGTTGGACGGCGAGCAATGCCGGGACTTGGCCTTGTTCGAGACAGTGGGCCAGCGATGATATCCAGCGGGCAAAGTAGCCCTTTACCTGATGCGTAAAAGCTTCGCAGGACGCGCCAAGACCAACCCACCCGATCAGGCAGACCCTGTTTCCAGACCGGAAGTACGTCGTCACATCTCCCATCATGGAAGTGATCGCTGCCGACGGATCGCCATTTTGCTCCAACGGCGAGAAAATCGCCTCGGCGAACCACTGGTCGATGTCGGCAAGGACCGCGGCCATCATCTCCTCCTTTCCGCCGGGGAAGAAGTTGTAAAGGCTTCCCTTACCCAAGCCTGTCGCATTAGAGAGCATCGACAGGCTCGCTCCCTCAAAACCATGCTCGCGGAAAGCCTCCGCCAGCTTCGGCAGGGCGTCGGCACGGCTGGTCAGAACGCGTTGCATGCTTACAGATCGAGGTCGCTGAGCGAGGGGTGATCGTCCGGGCGGCGACCGAGCGGCCAATGGAACAGCCGCTCAGCTTCTGTGATCGGACGATCGTTGATGGAGGCAATACGGCGAGCCATCAGTCCAGCGTCATCGAACTCCCAATTCTCATTGCCATAAGATCGAAACCAGTTCCCGCTGTCGTCGTGCCACTCGTAGGCGAACCGCACCGCAATCCTGTTGCCGTCATGTGCCCACACTTCTTTGATCAGGCGATAGTCGAGTTCCCTCGTCCATTTGCGCGTCAGGAAACCAACGATCGCGTCGCGACCGGTCAGGAATTCGCCCCGGTTCCGCCAGACACTATCGGGGGTGTAGGCCAACGACACCTTTTCCGGGTCGCGACTATTCCAGGCGTCCTCGGCCATGCGAGCTTTCTGCACCGCGGTTTGAAGAGTGAACGGGGGAAACGGTAGACGGGACATGGTGACAACCTCAAGCTAACTTGTACCGATCAGTACAAGTTAGCCCCACCTTAGTCAACCGATGCTCAACGTTCGTCAGAGATTGGTCTTGTCGCGTATTTGTGTCGCTCCGCGTGCTCGTTTAGGCCACTTGGCGTTCGAAGGCCAAGGGGCTTTTCCCTCCCAATGCTGAATGTCGACGGCGCGGGTTATAGAAGCCGTTGATGTATTCGAAGATCGCCACCTCAGCCTGCCGCCGGGTTGCCCATGACCGGCGCCAGATCAGCTCGGCCTTGATGGTTTTGAAAAACGTCTCGACGGCGGCATTGAAGCTCCTATATTCGTCAAGCCTTGATCTGGGACAATTTTGGGACGCAAAGCTGGCTATAGATTTCGCGGACGATGTAGCGTTTCAGGCAACGAATAATCTCGCTTTTGCTCTTCCCGTCTTTGGTGCGTTTCTTGACATAAGCCAGTGTCGGTTCATGGCTTCGCATTCTGACAATGGCGACACGATAGAGCGCAGCATTGGCCTGGCGATTGCCACCCCGGTTCAGTCGGAACCGATGTGTTCTCCCACTTGATGCGGGAATAGGACAAACCCCGCAAAGCTTAGCGAAGGCAGCCTCTGATCGGATGCGTGTTGGATCATCGCCAACGAGGATCAGCATCTCGGCGACCGTCAATGTGGCAATTCCGTGAGATGCCATCAACTCTGGTGCGCGTTCTGTGACGAGACGTTCAAGTTCCTTATCGTGGGCAGTAATCTCCTCGTGCAGCCACACCCATCGACGCGCCAACGCACGCATAGCAGCTTTAGCAGAGGCCAGTGGGTTGTCGATATCACCTGGTCGAAGGGCGGCGATGTGCCGGATCAGAGCGACTTTCCCACGGATATGATTCAGTGCGTCGCGCAAATCGGCGGGTGCATTTATGATCAGCGTTTTCAGGGTGACCTGAAAACGGCGGTGCGAAAGTCGGCCACGGTAGCGGCGGGATGAGCCTGCTGCGGGCGGTGTAAAAGTCGTCCACCTTTACCCTTTCTGGTGACAGGGAGGGCGGGAGGATTTTCACTGTGGATTTGTATCGGAAGGTTCGGCTGGCCTGTGCTGAGGGCATGAGCCAGCGTGAGGCGGCGCGGCATTTCAACATCTCGCGCGATAGCGTAGCCAAGATGATGGCGTTTTCGGTTCCACCTGGATATCGGCGGAAGGCGCCGGTCAAGCGACCGAAGCTGGATGCCTTCACCGGGATCATCGACGGTTGGCTGGACGGCGATCGGGAGGTCCCTCGCAAGCAGCGGCACACGGCGAAGCGGGTGTTCGAGCGGCTCCGCGACGAGCATGCCTTCACCGGGGGCTACACGATCGTGAAGGATTACATGCGACAGCGCGAACGGCGCGGCCGCGAGATGTTCGTGCCGCTGGCGCATCCGCCCGGTCATGCCCAGGCCGACTTTGGCGAGGCGGTGGTCGTCATCTGCGGCATCGAGCAGAAGGCGCATTTCTTTGTCATGGATCTGCCGCACAGCGACGCCTGCTATGTCCGTGCCTATCCGGCGGCCACTGCCGAAGCCTGGGTTGATGGCCACGTCCACGCCTTCGCGTTCTTCGGCAAGGTGCCGGTGTCGGTGCTCTACGACAACGACCGCTGTTTGGTTGCGAAGATCCTGCCGGACGGGTCACGTCAGAGGGCTACGCTGTTCAGCGGGTTCCTGTCACATTACCTGTTCCGTGACCGCTACGGGCGACCCGGCAAGGGAAATGACAAGGGCAATGCGGAAGGCCTGGTCGGTTACTCGCGCCGCAACTTCATGGTGCCAATCCCGCGGTTCGCGACCTGGGACGCGTTCAACGATTACCTGGAGACACAGTGTCTCAAACGTCAGGCGGATGTCTTGCGAGGTCAGTCCGAGACGATTGGCCAACGCCTCGAGCGGGATCTGGCCGCGATGTCCGACCTGCCTGTGGCGCCGTTCGATGCCTGCGATCAGACAACCGGACGGGTCAGTTCGCAGGCGTTGGTGCGCTACAAAACCAATGATTACTCGGTCCCGGTTGCCTACGGCCATCGTGACGTCTGGATCAGGGGCTATGTCGACGTGGTCGTGATCGGCTGCGGCGGCGAGGTCATCGCACGTCATCCGCGCTGCTACGACCGCGAGGACATGGTCTTCGATCCGCGGCATTACCTTCCGCTGATCGAGCAGAAGATCAACGCTCTCGACCAGGCGGCTCCCTTGGCAGAATGGGACCTGCCGTCGGAGTTCGCGACCCTGCGCCGCTTGATGGAAGCGCGCATGATCAAAGCCGGACGCCGGGAATATGTGCAGGTGCTGCGCCTGCTCGAGACCTTCGACATCGACGATCTGCATGCCGCCGTGAAGAAGGCTCTGCAACTGGGCGCGGTCGGCTTTGATGCCGTCAAGCACCTTGTCCTCTGCCACGTCGAGAAACGGCCGCCGAAGTTGGATCTCGATGTTTACCCATACCTGCCGCGGGCGAACGTCGAGACCACATCCGCGGCCAGCTATATGTCCCTGATGTCAGAGGATGCAGCATGACCGTGCCCCCGAAGATCCTGCTTGCGGATCATCTGAAGACGCTGAAGCTGCCGACTTTCCTGCGGGAATATGACAAACTCGCCCGCCAATGCGCCGCCGAGGGGCTGGATCATGTCCAGTTCCTGGCGCGTCTGGTCGAGCTGGAATTGATCGACCGCGAGCGGCGGATGATCGAGCGGCGTATCAAGGCCGCGAAGTTCCCGGCAACCAAGAGCTTGGACAGCTTCGACTTCAAGGCGATCCCGAAGCTCAACAAGATGCAGGTGCTGGAACTCGCCCGCTGCGAATGGATCGACCGACGCGAGAACGTCATCGCCTTGGGGCCCAGTGGAACCGGCAAGACCCATGTTGCCCTCGGGCTGGGGCTGGCCGCCTGCCAGAAGGGGCTGCCTGTCAGCTTTATCACCGCCGCCGCGCTGGTCAACGAGTTGATGGAAGCCCGCGACGAACGTCGGCTGCTACGGCTGCAAAAGCAGCTGGCTGCCGTAAAATTGCTCATCATCGACGAACTGGGCTTCGTGCCGCTCTCCAAGACCGGCGCCGAGCTCTTGTTCGAACTGATCTCGCAGCGCTATGAGCGCGGCTCCACGCTGATCACCAGCAACCTGCCCTTCGACGAATGGACCGAAACCTTCGGCACCGAGCGCCTGACCGGCGCCCTTCTCGACAGGCTGACACACCACGTCAACATTCTCGAGATGAACGGCGAAAGCTATCGCCTCAGCCAAAGCCGCGCCCGAAAGGCCCAAGCCGCCACCTGATCACACCTTGCAGAACTGGCCCTCCGGGCCAATGCGCCATGGCACGCGCCGGCTATCTGGAGAGCGCACGCGCCATGGCGCTTGGTGCCCCGCCATTGGCCTACTTTTGCGCCGCCACGTGGCCGGTTTTGTCTCCGCCGTTGACACTGCGCCCGCTACCGGGGATGTCGATGGCTTGATTGGTGCCGGACGGCATGAGCCGACGGACGCACGACGTGGCGCAAACCTGCAAGGGACGACGTAAGCGAGTGGACGACGAAGAAATCCGCAGGCTGGTAACGCAGAGCGTTTCCAAGACCCGGATCGCCCGCAATCTCGGCGTGTCCTGCCTGACAGCCTATCGGGCGCTGGAACCCCTAAAACCGAATAACGAGCTATGACGGTGCGTCAGTATCCAATGGTGAATTGCACTTGGTGGTGTTTCGGATTTTCCGCTTCGTCCAGCAGTGCCACAGCGGCATCCTCCATCGACAGTTCCGATTTTCCGTTGGAATCGACCAGCAACTCGGTTTTGCCCGTCCGATAGCGACCGGTGCGTTTTCCCGGGTTGAACGACGCTGAGGGGCTGAGGTATGCCCAATCCACCTCCGTCTCAGTGCGGCAAACCTCCAACTGGTCGAGACTGGCCTGACCGATATGGCGAAATTCCGGCGGCAGATAATTCGCATTCTCGATCACTGTCTTTCCGTCGCTGCCCGGCACAACGAGGTTGGCAGCACCGCCCAGAACCAGTAATCTGGTCCCGCTTTTGCGCATGCCGCGCAGAAGAGCTTTGGTTGTCTCGGCGACGGTGCATTCTTGGCCCGGAGAGGGCCGAACTGCGCTGATGACGACGTCCTGACCCTTGGCCAATTGAGCGACATCTTCGGAAATTCCGGCATCACCGATGCTGAAGGTGACTTTGTCCGGCATGTCATCTGAGCCTTTGCGTGCCACAGCGGTCACCTCGTGACCTCGCGACAGGGCTTCGGTGACAATCCGGCGACCGGCACTACCGGTCGCTCCAAGAACGGTGATCTTCATTTGGTTAATCCTTGTCGATATTTGGGGGGCTCACGATTTTACGCCTTTGCGTGCAGTCGCTGCCTTCATCCCGCCCCATGTGACAAGAGCAACACCGAGAGCAATCAGGAAGGCGCCCGGCAACAGACCGTCTGGCACAGCTTCGTTTTGTAACAATACCGCGATAGGAACGCCAACAACCGCGCCGACCGATCCGAGCAGGCTCAGCAGAACCGGTCCGGCGGTCTTCTGCAGCAGGAACAGCAGTAGGAATTGTCCCGAGAAAACCAGTACCTGCGCGGCAATCAGGAGAAATGGCATAGCATCGCCCATTGGCACGGCGAGCGTGAAGCCGGGAAGCAAACCTGTCATTCCCAGCATGATCGAGGCCGCTACCAACATCCCCGGTGCCAATGCTTCGGGGGACGCATCGCGCGGCCAGTGCAATGTGCGATAGATGTTGCCGACCGCCAGTAGCACCGGCCCGCAGAGTGCCAGCAGAATCCAGAGAACATCGGCGTCCGGCGCAGACAACTTGCGGATCGCCAGGATGCCCGCGCCAGCAAGTGCCGCCGCAACGCCAAGAGCGCGCAGAGCCTGAAACCGTTCGATCCCGATCGCCAGCGCCCCGAGATAGGTCAAGAGCGGCGGCAGGGCGATGATCAGGGCGACGAACCCAGCGCCAATATGGGGGATGGTCGAGAAGAAGATCAGGTTCGACCCGGCCACACTGACCAAAGCGGCAATGGTGTAATACCTCAGACTGCCCATGTTGAGAGGCGGCGGATCATTCCGCAGCAGGGCAATAAGCAGCAAAAGGATTGCGGCCCCGGTAATAGACCAGATCAGGAAGGCCAGCGGTGCCAATCCAACGTCGCCCGCATATTTTGCCAGATTGGTGGAAAGCCCGAGGAGCGCTCCTCCGCCCAGAAGACAAAGCACCGGGGTCAGCCAGCCTGTGCCGAATGGAAGTCTGTGAGCCGTCTTCAATATCCGCATAATCTACTCACCCCAGCCAGTTATCTCGACTTCAAGATACAATACAATTAATCTTGAAGTCAAGATACAAGCGCTGCTAAGATGACGGTATGGATCACGTCGACAAAATTCTGGAGCAATGGCATCGGGAACGCCCCGAGCTGTCCATCGCGCCCATGGGCACGATCGGGCGGATCAAGCGTCTTCATCAGCATCTCATGCTGGGCATGGCAAAGACATGGGCCGCGCACGGTCTGAATGCCGCCAGTTTTGACGTGTTGGCAACATTGCGCAGATCCGGTTCGCCTTACGCCTTGTCGCCCGGTGAACTGATGGCATCCACAATGGTGACATCAGGCACAATGACGAACCGCATCGATCAACTGGCGAAGGTTGGATTGATTGAACGGGTCAGAAACCCGGCAGATGGCCGCGGCTTCCTCGTTTCTTTGACGAACAAAGGAGTCGAGATCATCGACACGGCTGTCACCGAGCATGTTTCAACCCAGGCGAATCTGGTCTCCGCCTTGTCAGACGACGAGCGCGCCCAACTGGATGACCTGCTCAAGCGATTTCTCAAGGGCTTCGAAGCCTGATATGGTTTCTACTCCATATCTCCGAAGGCTCGTTTCAATACCTTCGTTCAAGCTCACTGCACGGCTAGCGACAATCCACTGAACTCATTTGTGAAAAAGGACATGAGTTTCGTTCTGGCCGCCATCTTGTCTAAAGCAAGACGCTCCCTCAATGATACTATATCCGGACCAGTCAAATGAGAATCGTTTTCTGCCGCAAATGCTGGGACGAGGTCATCGGTGATCCGGCGTCCTGTGAACGACCCCCTACCGGACAGCAAGCCGACCTTCATCGGAAAGCTTGCCACCGTCCGCAATGCGGGACATTGCTGCCGTTAGCGGCGAAAGGTAGTATGATACAGAAAAAGGAGAGTTTGATGCACACCGTATTGTGGCGCCGATTAGATCAACAAGGGCACGATGCTTGTCGGATTGCTGCGACCGCGCAGGGTTGGACGATCGAAGGCACTGCTGTTTTCGAACAAAACGGAGCTGTCGCCAATCTGGCGTATCGCTTGTTCTGCGACCGCGCGTGGCGGAGTCGCAGTGCATCTGTATCGGGATGGATCGGTGATCGTCCTTTCAATCTGATCCTGGAACACGAGAGGACAGGGGATTGGCGAATAAATGGCGAAATCGACGCTGCTATGCAGGGGTTAAGTGACGTCGACCTCGGTTTCACGCCCGCCAGTAATACCAATGCGATCAGACGAATGGATCTCTCTGAGGGCTCCGACGCGGACTGCGTAGCGGTGTGGCTTGACACCGAAGATTGGACGGTAAAACGGCTGCCACAAAGCTACCATCGGACTGGCCCGCAAACCTATGCGTATGCCTCACCGCAGCACGATTACCGCGCGACGCTCGTCACGGACGGTTTTGGTGCGATAACCGATTATCCCGGACTTTGGGCCATGTGCCGACACTGACGTGTCCCGCCTGTGTAATGCGTGCGAGAAGGGCTCCTTGCGTCGGCCCCTCCAGCCAGAACTCAAGCCTTTCTCTCCCTGACCAAACCAACCGCTTCTAACCATTTAGTTAAGTCCAGATTTTCGATCCGGCTGACCGGCAGCGATGCGGAGATAGCGAAAACGGCCCGTGACGAGTCCCGCCATGCCGCCGATAAGTGTCGAAAGCCCCGGCTCACAGCGCATGCGAATGGAGCTTACGTGCAAAGATAATTTAGATCGCCAAACTGTCCGCCCAAAGCCATTATGAGTTACATCGGTGCATTCTGACCATTGATCGCAATACCGTGTTCGCACGCCAGGCTGACCACGTGTGCTGCATCAAGCACGTTCTCGGGAAACCACAAGCCAGCGGGAGTCGCTGATCGGCCATCAAGGCCTAGCACGCGCTCCAAGGCGAATGCTAAAACGCGTCCACTTGCCATCGTATGGAAGCCGTTACTCTCTATCGTTATCCGCCGATTGATAGTACGACTGTCTCTGCCGCGTCCCTCGACCTCGATAACGACCTCGTGGCGGGCAGTTGGCGACGGTTCGCGAACAGTAACATCAAATCGCACCGACCGCGCCTTCGTAGCAGCGGCGATGCTAGCGACATCCAACAACGAAAGAGCGCTGGCTTCATAGACAACCCCATCCGATCCAGCAAACCGCCGCGTCAGGTTCGACCCCTCTGCCCAGAGCCAACGACCTTCGTGCCGGATCAGAGGGTGCGGTGTTGCGCGCCCAACACGAGCGGCATCGGCTTGGGCCGTCGCGCCACCAAGATCGGCTTCATCAAAGATCGCGGCAACGCGAACTGAGATGACGTCGGCAAAGTCCCGAGTATGATGCAGAGTTGCCATCGTAACAAGGCCACCAAGATGGTGGCCGAACAGCAGGATTGGTATTTGTCGACCGTCGGTGCCTGAGCGAGTGGTGAGCGGTGCAATCTCGACTGCATAGTCAGATATCGCGACATACGCGGCCCCGTTAGCGATAGCGTTATCAAGCGCATGCAGATACTCGTCCTTGGCAAAGACAACGACGGCTCGATAAATAAGACCGGGTGCCAGTCCCAAACCGGGCGTTGTGAGATCGCACCCGACGCCCTGCGCGACGCCCAGCTCCTCCGCGAGTGCAGTCGCTCGCGTGACATCACGCCCGGCTATAATGAGCTTCATATTCGGGTAAAGCTGCCGGATAGTTTTTGCAGCCTCACGACCCACGGCACCGTATCCACCGACCATGAGAATGCCACTATTATCACTGCTCATGGCACCAGCTTCTCTGACCTGATCGCTTCGAAGCCATCTGAATGATGCCATTTGTCATCAATTGTCACACCGATCTCGCGAAGCAGATTGACCGCCCGCGTGGGATCGACAACGGCGTGCGGCAGGTACAGTCCTGGGGCCAATTTCTTACCTGTCCTGAGCCCGAGCATGTCTTCGATTGCCAAGCTGACACCCAGAGCGGTCATGGGAGCCTGACCATCAGGATGGACTATAGCGCGCCTGGCGTGCGTCCGCCGTCCATCCTGAGAGGTGCCGCCGATTTCGACCAGTATCTCGTGGGAAAACCTTTCGCCGCGTCGGCGAGAGGAGGTTTCGCCAACCGCAAACTGAAAAACAATATCCTGTGCATCAGTCGCTGCCGACAAGCTCAGCACGTCAAGATTTCCGAACGCTTGCGCGTCAAAGCTTCTTCCGTCCACTGCCTCGAACGTACCTGCCGCATCCTTTCCGGAGACCCATATGAAGCGGCCGTTCTTTCGTAATAAGCCGGACGGTCCAGCCTGTGTCTGGCGCACGTAATCGGCTTCCGCAGCGCCCCCGCCAATATCTTGATCATCCAGCAAAGCCGATACAAGGATGCTATCAATACGATCAAAGCTGCTTGCTAGGTCAAGAGCAGCAAATGTGCTCGTACCAGCAAGCCAATTACTGGCAAGCAGCACGGGAGCGGATTGCGGACGCTCGCTGAAAACCGCCGCCTGGGGCCCAAGTTCGAAGGCTGCGCTTGAGATATCGATAAAGGCGGCACCGTGATCCTGCGCAAAGAGCTGGCCGTTCAGGGTCTCATCTTTGACAAACATGGCGACAGCGCCGACAGAAACGCCATGAGCTAATCCGAGATCGCGGCGATTCAAATCCAATGCCACGCCCTTAGAGTTGCCGAGCTCAGCGGCTATGGCTTCCGCTCGCTGAAGGTTGCGACCGCCTGCAAGAATAGGCAAGTCAGGCCATCGCTGCCGAAGCCGAGTTGCCGTCTGTCGCCCGACAACGCCGGAAGCGCCTACCACTAGAACCCATCTATTTTCATTTGCCATCTCGTTCTGATCCTACAACTAACTTACGCCCACTAGACTAAGTGAGCGCATCTATGTACAATATGTAACCTACACTATGTATATAGTCAATCGGATTCTTATATGGATGTCAGAACGAAGCGAACACGCCTGAGTCGAGATCAACGAAGGCGGCAACTTCTTGATTCAGCGAAAGCCATGGTCGGCGCGCACGGCGCAGACGCGCTGACACTTGTGTCACTCGCCGAGTCGGCTGGAGTCAGCCGACCGGTCGTGTACGACCAGTTTCAGACAAGATCGGGCTTGTTCATCGCGCTTTACGAAGAGATAGCCGAACGGCAATTCGGCATGCTCCGAGACCGCTTGGCAAAAGCCGACCCTAACTTTCGGTCTGTCGCCGAAGCAGCCAGTACAGCGTACATGCGGTGTTACGCGACAGTAGGGCCGGAAGCATTCGCCATCGTCGCTGCGCTTCAGGGGGACGAGGACATGGAACATTTTGCTAGCAATCTGCTGCGCCGCTATGTCGACGCGTATGCAAAAGCCTTTCGCCCCTACGTCGAAGCTCCTATGGATGTGCTTACAATTCGTTGTACGGCTATTGTGGGCGCGGCAGAAGCCCTTTCTGGCGTGATGCTGCGAAACGAAATCGAAGAGCGGGAAGCCGTATCAACTCTGTTTTCCCTGATTACAAGTTGGTTCGGTCATGAGTGTGAAACGACCCGACTGCGATCTTGACGCGATGGCTTTACTCGGTCTGTTTTTTTGGATCATGGTCATGGAAAAATTCTGTCTCAGCTTCTGGGCGGCCAACGAGCGACTGAAATGCGGGACAAAGCGGCTGTCTACGAAATCGGGTTCAATGATCGCTTTGTATGGGTGCGTGAAGCACAGATTCAGACGTCAAATCTTCTGCCTGTCCGGATTACACGTCGTGCGCACATAGACACTCCACAAATCTTTGAACAGAAACGCGCTGCTCGTGCGCTGAGACAACGACGAAATGGCGCCGCGGATTTTCAGCGCTGCTTTCGTTGAGCCGCAACACATCCGGCTCGCACACTTGCTCTTCGTTATGTTCGCGCCGCAACAAGGCCCCGATGCCCCGCCGCATCGCCTCCAAAGCAAGGTCGTAGTCCTCGAACCGCATGTCAGACGCCTTCATCCGGTATCTAAAGCCGTGTTGCGCAAACCAGTGCTGCCAGAGCGATGTGTCGGAATCGTGGACCAGCGGCAAAGCGGCAATCGCCTGCGGTGTCATCTTTTCCGCCGCGCCACTCAACCCGGCGGATGCAACCGGGCACAATGTCTCGCGGCGCAATGGAATGGCGGTCAGCCCGTCCCAATCGCCTTTGCCATAGCGAATGGCGACATCGGTTTGGCCATCGCCTAGTGCGACAGGCTGATGCGAAAGAGACAACTCGATCCGGTAGCGTTGCGGTTTGCCGATCAGATCGGGCAGACGCGGCATCAGCCAAAGACGGGCGAAAGACGGCAGGACGCTGAGCCGGATGAGCGTCGGACCGGTAGCGGGCTTCCACCGATCCGCGCTGCGCTCCAAGGTTTCGACGGCTTGATCGAGGTCCGCCGAAAACCGCTGACCGGCGGGCGTCAGCACTACGCCGCGACCACTGCGCTCGAAGACGCGCGTGCCGAGCCAGGCTTCGAGTGTCTGCACCCGCCGCAAGACAGTCGCGTGATTGACGTTCAGTGCGCGCGCCGCCTGTGCGAACGATCCGCCATTACGCGCGGCCTGGAAGGCCAGCAAGGTTTCAGTTGGAGGAAGGGAGGAAATGCTGTGCGTCATGCGCACAGAAGAGCCTTTCTTTGCAGCATATGCAACAGAATCCACCGCAAGTATCCTGTTCTCATGTTGCAAACACAATCAGCCAAGCTGACTGCCGCCGGACTTTGTGCCGCTGTCACCATCCTGTTCTGGGCGGGGTCTTTTCCCGCCATCACTTTGGGCCTGACCGGGTTCGACCCGCTACCTCTTGCAGCCTTCCGGTTTCTGATCGCATCAGTCGCGCTGTTCGGACTCGTGCTGTTCCGGAACGGCGGGCCGACGCTCCCAACGGTCCGGGATGCGGCATGGTTTCTGTTCTGTGGCGCTCTTGGGATCGCAATCTACAATTGCCTGCTGAATACCGGCCAGAAGACCGTCAGCCCGGCTGCCGCGAGCTTTCTGATCGCCTGTCAGCCCGTCTTTGCCGCTATCGTGGCAATCGTTTTTTTTCGCCAGCGGTTCGGGCGCGCCGGTTGGATCGGAACCGGCATCTCTCTTGGAGGGGCTGCGATCATTGCCACGGGTCAACCAGGCGGGATGGACCTTGGCGCCGGTGCGCCACTCATACTGATGGCGTCGGTCTGTTCCGGTGCGTTCTTTGCGTTTCAGAGGCCGCTTATCGCGCGATATGGTCCGCTGGTCAGCAGTTTCTGGACCTTGCTTGCAGGGGCGGTCCTGTTGTCACCATGGGCGGTCTGGGGCTTGGATCAGTTTGGCACTGCTCCCCCTTCCGCCCTGATGGCGCTGGCTTTTCTCGGGCTCTTTCCCGGCGCGCTCGCCTATGTCACATGGATGGTCGCGATTGACGGGTTCGGCGCTCCAAAGGCCGCAAACCTCTTGTTTTTCATGGCCCCTGTCGCCAGCCTTCTGTCGATCCCACTTGTTGGTATGTGGCCAAACTGGACGACTATCCTAGGTGGCGCGTTCGCAATCGTCGGCGTCTCGATTGTCCACAAATCCCGTTGAGGGTTATCGTTCGGTTGATCAGCGATTGCGGCCATTGGAACGCAACGCAGCATTCGGCGGAATGGGCTCACGACATCAGCCAAATGCGCCAATGCCGCGAAGCGGCTTCGTCCTTGGGCTCTTTTCCTCTTTCGCTGCAATTTTCACGAATGACCGCTTGGCCCCGCCCTACGGATGTAGCATCGCGCTCTGGGTCGGCGATGTGACACAAAAGTCGGTTTTGCTTGCTCCGCGCTCTTACGCTTCATCGCCTGCGGGTCTCGCTGAGGTCTTCAGTTGGTGGCGCGCCACATCCGATACCGACCCTGCCCGGTCACCTCGCGGATAAGGCCTCGCGTTTCCATCCAGGCGAGGTTGCGCTGGACGGCGGCGCGGCTGGCACCGGTCAGGGTCTCGGCCATTGGAGCGGAGACGACGGGCCATTCGGTCAGCACTGCGCGCAATGCTGGTGGTGTCTTGCCAGAGAGCGGGGCCATCATAGTTTCCGCCCGCGCTGACCAGGCTTCGATATCGTCGAGGTGCCGCATCGCGGTCAGGCATGCTGTTTCCATTCCCACGAGCCAACGCTCCAAGCGCTCAGCTGGTGGGCCACTAGCACGCAACCCCACCGCCCCGCGTATAGCCAGAGGCGCAAAGATGGCCCCCCCATACGAATTCGGGCCTTCGCTGGCGGCAATGCGTGCGGCGGTAACCGCTGCTTCCATCCGGTCGCCCTGTTGCCCGAGGCCCGCAAGGTTCCAGAGGTGAAACCCCATGCAGGCGCGTGTGATAGCGTGCAGGTCGGCGGCTTGCGCCATCAGGTCAAGCCAACCGCCCGCGCGATCCGCAAAGGGCTCGGCTTCATCCGCCATGTTTTCAGGGTCACGGCGATCGAGGAAAGCGGACAGGTCCACCTCTGGGCCGGGACCGCCTGTAAGACGCCGCACCGCCCATCCGACACGCGCGAGCGCTGCGGTGTCGTCCTGCACCCCGGACAAGCGCATGGATATCCAAAGCGCCAGCCGATCCGGGCCAATTCGGTCACCCACAAACCAGCTGAGGTCTGCCGCCTCTATCAGCGCGAGCCTGTGCCGCCAGCCCTCCGGGCCACGGTGCAGACGGTCATCCAGCGCGCCAATCCGGCCAGCCACACGGGCGAGATGGGCGGCATTGCCTGCCTCTGCCTTCCGCCAATCGTCGAGGACTGCGATTTCACGCAGCTCTGCCCTCGATCCGGGCGGCAGATAATCCGGCTCCACTTCCATCGGACCGGGCAGGAACCACATGTCGCATTTTCTTCACCATTTCAGCACATGATTATTACGTGATTTCTGGATGATACGGGGTAAGCACACATCATTTTTCAGCTTAAGGCTTCAATTTTGGTTCCGTATTTCAAAGAGTGGCGGCTCTGTTGGCGCACGGCGCAGCCAGTCTCGAAAGCGTCATACCGATGATGTCCGGCGGAGGGCATGTTTCGGATGAAGCGTGGACCAAGGCAACGCGTACCGCGCGTGAGCTGGACCGGATTCTTGACGGAGTGGCGCCCGTGCGTGAGGCCGTGGTGCGCGCGGCATCCGAGCTGCGGCTCTCGACACGCCAAGTCTACAACTATCTGGCGCGGTATCGGGAAGAGCGCAGGGTATCGTCCCTGCTGCCGCAAACGAGTGGAACAAGGAAACCTAGGATCAGTCCCGCGGTCGAGAGCATCATTGCGATGACCCTGCGGGAGATGTGGTTGCGCCCCGAGCAGCCGGACCTTGCACCAATCGTTGAAGAGATCCGCGCCCGTTGCGCAGAGGAAGGGCACAGGCCGCCCGCCTATGTCACTGTCGCCCGGCGGATCCCCACTCTGTTTGCCCCGGAAGAAATTGCCCGCCGCCGCCTGTCAGATGGTAAACACCTGCACCGGCTAAAGCCGCGACCGGGCTACATCCGGGCTAACCACGCGCTCGACGTTGTCCAGATCGATCACACGCCGGCAGACATCCAGTTTGTCGAGGTTATTGATGACTACGGTGTTTTCGTTGGGCGCCCCTATCTGACCATCGCTGCAGATGTGGCCACGAGCGCGATCATCGGCTTCTGCCTGACCCTCGAGCGGCCGTCGCGACTGTCTGTGGCACTTTGTCTGGCGCACGCGATGTGCTGCAAGATTGACTGGCTGGCAGAACGCAGTATCGATCATGCTTGGCCGATGCACGGTCGCCCAAAGCAGATCGTCGTCGATTCCGCCAAGGAATTCCAAAGCAGCACCTTCAGCAGAGGATGCGCGGACTATGGTATTTCCATTCGCATGCGGAACAAGGGCACCGTGCATCGGGGCGGAGTCGTCGAACGCCTGCTGGGGAAAGTGAACACCGCGCTACGCGCCTTGCCGGGCAAGACGGGGCGTTCCATCGCGGATCGGGGCGACTATGCCTCGGAAGCGCGGGCACGGCTCAGCTTCGCGGATCTCGAACGCTGCATCGCGCTCGCGATCATCGACCACAACCTGAGCCAGAATGCGCGCAAGCTGACCGTTCCGGCGAAAGAGTGGGAAGATCGGTTCCAGCCGAAAGACCGGCCGATCGATGCACCTGTCGATGTGCTGCTGAATTTCCTGCCACGCAAGACGCGGAAGATTTCACCTCAGGGCTTCAGTCTCTTCGCCATCGACTATTTCGAGCCCTGGCTTGGCCCGCTGGTTGCGCGTCGTGACCGGCTGGCCCCGCTCGATCTGTGCTATGATCCTCGCGACATCAGCCATATCTACGTCAAGGATCCGGATACCCAGGCTTGGCGGCCGGTCAGGCGACGGGACGGACTGGCCGAGCCGATCACGCTCTGGCAGCACCAGGCGGATCGACAGCGGCGGCGCGAAATCCAGCGGCGCCCTGTGCAGGAGGCATCAGCGATCCGACGCGAAATCGCCGCAACTGTTGCCGCCGCCAAAACCCCCAAAAGCCGTTTGAAGGAGATGACCCGCGCCCGGCATGCCACCGAGGCAAAGAAGCCTTATGCCGACTTCGCTACGCCTTCCGCCTCGGCCCAGGCAAAGCTCGACCCGGATCGTCCGCGGCGGGTCTTCCCAATCGAGGATTGGTAAGGTGCCGGACCACCTCATGTCCGCCACCGTCCCACTCTTGCAGGCCGATGACGCAGTGCGGATCGCCCATGTGCGCGCGCCGCGCTGGATCAGCCATCCGGCGGCCGGCGCGGCGCATGACGCGATGCGACTGCTGCTTGAGCGACCGCCATCCCTGCGCCCACGCGGTTTGCTGCTTGCCGGTCCCTACCATAACGGCAAGACCATGATCGCCGAACGCTTCGCCGTCGAACATCTGCGTGTTGCCGAGCAGCAAAAGGTGTGGGTGATTCAGACCCGGGAAGGTGCAGGGCTGTCGCATTTCTATGCCAGCATCCTGTCCGGATTGCGCGCGCCACAAGCCGCTGGCTGGCGCAGCCTGGCCCGCGCCGGCGATCAGGTCGATCATCTTCTGGAGCGCCTGAAGCCGCGCCTTTTGATCTTCGACGAGTTCCACAGCGCGTTGCGCGGGCGGCGCGAGGATGTGAAGGCCATCTTCTCGTTCTTGCGGCGGATCGCACGAGTGCATGACATCTCACCCGTCCTTGTCGGCGAAATCGCGATCTACGATGCGGTGCATGACACGGACGAAATGGGCTCACGCTTCGATACGATCCCCATTCCACGCTGGGCGTATGACGAGGATTTCGCGACACTTCTGGACAGCCTTGAGGTAAGTCTGCCGCTAGCCAATGCCTCCGATCTGTCGCGCGAACCCTTGGCAAAGATCATCCACGATCTGTCAGAGGGGCTGATCGGCGAGGTTATCGAAATAGTCACCAGGGCGGCAGTTGCGGCAATCTCGCGCGGTGAGGACCGGATCACGGGCGCAACCCTGTCGGACCTTGGCTATGTGCCTCTCTCGAGGCGCCGCAATTCCGCTTTGCGTCACGAGATGACATGAGGTTTGGGCCGACCGGGATCTCCGTGACGCCTGCAGAGCGGTATGAAGGCGCGGCGGGAAACCGTTGGCCCATGAGCATTATGCCCGCACCAGGTGAACTTCTGTCGAGCTGGCTGCACCGCCTCGCTTACGCAAACGGCATACCTCCGCACTATTTTGGTGCGCTTCTCGGAGCGCCAGGTCAGAACTGGTCGGCACGTCTTGATCGAGCGATGCCAGATCGCATTCTGCAGTTTCTGGGAGAACATACCCACATACCCTTGGAAGACATCGCGGCTCTGACCATTGCTCCTGACCCCTTGGCCCGGTTGCGTTTGCCCCTGCGGGCATCGCCTCAGCAGAGTTGCGCACCAAAGACGCAGGCGACCTGGCTGCAATTCTGCCCGGCCTGTCTGGCGGAAGACGAAACGCCCTATTTTCGCCGAGGCTGGAGCCTGGCGACACGCGTTTCTTGCTTTCGTCACGGTTGTCGGCTTCGAGACAGGTGCCCGTCTTGCGGACAAGGATTGGCTCCGTTCAGCCAGAAGCGTCTTGTGCCGCATCAGATCTGCGCCTGGTGCGGCGCGGCCCTCTGCAAACGCACCCGTCCCGCCGCCAACGGAGTTCGGCGTCTGGAGCGCCTGATCGACGATCTGCTTCGTTTGCATGCAGCAGGGCATCGAATGGCAGAGGGGCGATCTCTCCCGGACCTTCTTGGATCAGCCTGCTTTCAATTTGGTAAACAGCGCATGTCCATCGCGCGCCTCCCTCATCGAGATCGCTATCATCTGCTTCGGCAATTGACGGAAGGGCGGTCGACGCCTTTCGGAACGCGAAGAAGTCCCGCGATCTCTTATTGGAAACGCGTCGCTCAGGCTGCGCCAGCTTGGAGCGGACTGGTCACATCCTTCAGCGATGCCGTCCTGCCTCGGCCCAAAGCTGGGCCTTGCTCTACCACCGCTGGCCCGCATTTGGCGGATCTCGTTCAGGCGGCCGCGCGGCTCCATCAGCAGCGGCAGGTGCCCTGATGGTCTGAAGCAGGTTTCAAGGGCGCGCGGCCAGCCCAGCGTCATTCAGCTGTTCAGCGTCTGGCAGGTCGCGCAAGCTCTCCATCCCGAAAGCTGAGAGGAACGCGTCTGTGGTCACGAAGGTATAGGGGGCACCACGACGCGGCGCGCGCGGCCCAGTTCCAATCAGACCCTGCGCATGCAGCCTTCCGATCAGGTCCCGGCTGATCTCTTTGCCAAAGATGTCTTTGAGCCCATCGCGGGTGATCGGCTGGTGGTAGGCGATGGCCGCCAAAATCGCGACGTCGAACTCGTTCAGGTCCAGCAACTGGTCTCCGACATCCGCTGCGGCGCGGATCGCAGGCGCGTAAACAGGCCGCGTCCGGAACATCCACCCCCCTGCGACCATGGCAATCTCGAACGCCCGCCCTTCCAGATCAGCGGCAAGGTCTTCCAACAGCAGATCAACCGAAGTCCCCTGCCCCACTATGCGCGCCAGATCCTCGCGCGGTACAGGCGAGGCAGAGGCAAACAGCACCGCCTCGATCCGGCGCATCCATTCCCGCCAGCGCAACTCCGGTGGCAGGTCGAGCAACTCGCGATCAAGCTCAGCTTCTGGTCGATCCTTCGACTTCCTTTCCGGTCGCATGTCCGAACCGCGAAACCGGTTCCCACTTTCGCTGTCCATGCTCATGGCTACACCCCGTAGAGCCGGAATGTGTCGCGCCCGGTTAGCTCGCGGACCGCGCCGAGATCGACAAGCCGGTCACAGAGCCGCCGCGCCGCGCGGTCCGGCAAAGGCAGGGCACTGGGCGCCACGGCGTCCTGCGTCAGGAATATTTTCACCGCCGCCCCTGCCCCCTTGGCCCGAAGCTTTGGTGCAACTCCTTTCAAAAGCGAAGCCCGACGCGCGAGATCGACAGCCAGACGCGCGGCCTCGACCGCGGATGCGGTCACTGCGCGATGACAGGCTAGGCGCAAATCGTCACCCCGCTTGCGCAGGTCTGTGCGTTTCAAACCCGCGGCCAGCAGCGGCACGACATGATCCCAACCAAGCGCCTGGGCGAGGGCGGCGTCCGCGAGGATCAACGCCGGGACTTCGGCACGGGGTGCCTCCGTCAGGACAGCATCCAGCACCACCGCGGTACGGGTCAGCGGTGCCCCATTTCCCGCATCCAGCCACGTGGCGATCTGGCAAGACTCGATGGTCGGTAAAGCTCGGCTCAAAGCCTTGACCGACACCGACCGTTCCACCGCGCGACGCCAGGCAAGGTAGGTTTCGCCTGCCGGACCGGGAAGGTCGCCGGGACGCAGGAGGTGCACCGCGTCGCGCAATTCCCCCGCCCTCTCCATCCGACCGGAAAGCGCCACGCATGCCTCTGCGGCGTGCAGGGCCAGCCGGTCCCGCAACAATGCTTGGGGGACATCGTCTCGTGCAAACACATGATACAGGTGAGTAAGCGCTGCACCTGACAAAAACGCCACATCTTCAAAGGCTTCAGGACGTGCCGAGGTGACCCATGCGGGCATCCGGGGTAGAGTGTCTGTGTCGATGGAGTGTTCCGGTCGGGCAAATGTCATGACTGAAGCCTAAACCATCGCGGCGCTTTGCTCCAGAAAATAGCACAGAAAACGCCTCGCTCTATCTTTTGCCATGATGTCCGATAATCTTGCATTATCGGGCGTAAAAATGATATGCTCGAAAACATGAGCAGTCCTACGAATAACAGCACCAAAATCGAGGATTCCGACGCGTCTGGCGCAGAGATTTCGAGCTCAGCGTCCTATGACTCGTTGAACGGTGACGAACACGACAAGAGAACCTCTCGGGACCGAGCCTCAATCGCCCTGCCCGCCAATGTGGCCGGCTCCGGCGCACTCGACCGGCTGATCGATACCGCCCGTGGCTACGCCGAGGCCTCGACAGCCGGGAACACGAACAAGGCCTATGCGGCCGACTGGAAACACTTCAGCCGCTGGTGCCGGTTGAAAGGCACGGAACCTCTGCCCCCCGCGCCCGAGATGATTGGACTTTATGTGGCTGATCTGGCTGCACCAACCGGGAAGGCCCCTACCCTTTCGGTCTCCACGATCGAGCGCCGTCTCTCGGGGCTTGCCTGGAACTACAGACAGCGCGGGTTCACTCTTGATCGCAAGGACCGGCATATCGCCACCGTTCTGGCCGGGATCAAACGCAAGCATGCGCGCCCGCCGGTCCAGAAGGAAGCGATCCTGCCTGAGGACATCCAGGCCATGGTGGCCACCCTTTCCTACGATCTCCGCGGGCTCCGAGACCGGGCGATCTTGCTTTTGGGCTATGCAGGTGGCCTGCGCCGGTCGGAGGTGGTCTGCCTCGATGTGCATAAGGACGATACACCGGACTCCGGCGGCTGGGTCGAAGTCTTCGACGGCGGCGCCCTGCTCACCCTCAATGCCAAGACCGGATGGCGCGAGGTTGAGGTCGGGCGTGGCTCAAGCGGCCAGACCTGTCCCGTCCACGCGCTTGAGCAATGGCTACACTTTGCGAAGATCGACTTTGGGCCGGTCTTCGTGCGCACCTCGCGGGACGGCAAGCGTGCCCTCGAGTCCCGCCTTTCCGACAAGCACATAGCGCGACTGATCAAGGCAACCGTTATGAAGAGTGGCATCAGATCCGATTTGCCGGAAGCCAAACGGTTGGCAATGTTCTCGGGGCATTCCTTGCGTGCCGGGCTCGCCTCGTCGGCAGAGGTTGATGAGCGCTATGTTCAAAAGCAACTCGGACATGCGTCGGCCGAGATGACCCGGCGCTATCAGCGCAGGCGCGACAGGTTCCGGGTGAACCTGACCAAAGCCGCAGGGCTGTGAAGCTCAGGATTCTTGACCCATTGGTGAAGCGCTAAGGTGAAATTCCAGCGCTTCAGTTTCAGCTTACTGCTTCAATTGAAATCGGGAACTAAACGCGACAGATGACGAGCGCCACTGAGCACGCCCTTGCATCTGTTTTCAAACGGTCGTTTATTGGCGGTATATGAAACTGCAAAAAGACTGTTTTGATGCCATTGATAGGCTACGCGCGCGTTTCAACAGAGGATCAAACCCCCCTGCCCCAGTCGCAGGCCCTGAAATCCGCGGGCTGCGCCGAGATCCATGAAGAACAGGCCTCGGGCGGCAATCGTGCGCGGCCGGTGCTTGCGCGGGTGTTAGAACGCATCGGCAAGGGCGACACGCTGGTTGTCGTGCGGATCGACCGCCTCGCGCGATCCCTGTCGCATTTGCTGGAGGTGATCGAACGGCTGGAGGCCAAGGGTGCGTTCTTTCGTTCCATTCAGGACCCGATCGACACCGGATCCCCGCAAGGCAAGTTCACGCTGCAGGTCTTGGGCGCTGCGGCCGAGTTCGAGCGCGCCCTGATCCGGGAACGCACCAAGGCTGGCCTCGCCAGCGCGCGCACAAAGGGCCGCGTGGGCGGGAACCCTGGGCTGCGTGCCAAAGACCCTGCTGCTCTTCGCAAAGTGCGGCTGGCGCGACAGGACGGCTACATGGAGCGTTTGAACGAGACGGCACAAGATTGGGTGCCCCACGTGCGCCGGTTGCGACCCGACTTGGCTTGGGAGGACGTGCTGCGCATCATCAACGGCCCCTTGCCCGAGGCGCGTCGCTGGACCCAAAGCCGCCTGCTGCGCGCTGTGAAGGCCTATGTCCGCGACGGCTTCCTGCCTACCGAGGTGCTGGCCCGCGCCGGGCGCCGCGAAACGGACGATCGCCTGCCCGCCATTATTGCTGGCATCAAGGGCGCAGATCCTGACATCACGCTTCAAGCGATCTGTGAACGGCTGGAATCTATGCGCGAACGCACGCCCCGTGGCCGAACGAGATGGCAGCCCTCATCGGTCAAGATGCTGTTGGAGCGAGCCGAGAGACTGGGAATGATTTAAGAGACTCAGATTCGTTCTTTGGAAGCAAAACCGCCTATGTGAATCGGGTACATCTTGCGTTTAAGAGATGGCAGCGACACAAGCACTTGACGCGCTTGATCCGCGAAATAAGATAAGTCATTGTAAATAAATGATTTCACCGGATACCGGCCCACCATTTGAAAAAATCCTTGCCTGTCAAACGCTTTCCTGACATTTTTGCGGAAGAACGCTAACCATCAGTTTCCGGCGGTTTTGCGTTCCTTCTCAAGATAGACCCGGAAGACGGGCGGCGGGACGGGCATGAACGAGCAGCGGATCAGAATGGATCAAAAGATCCAAACGATGGCGACACGTCTAAGCAAATCGCTTGATGTGAATATGCGCAAGTCGTTTCTACCTGATGAACGAAAGTCTCTCAGACGCTTCTCATCCACGGAAGTTGCCCAGATCCTCGGGGTAAGCCAAGATTTTTTGCGGAAGATGTTTTTCGAGGACAAGCTCGATCTCGGTGAAATCGAGACAGACGCCCGCGGCCGCAGGTTCTACACTGCAGAGCAAATCGATATAGCGCGCCACGAAATAGCCCGGTCAAGCACCAAGTTCCAGCATATCGTTCCTCGTCGTCGGGATGGGGAGCATATCCAGATCATTTCGATCGCCAACTTCAAAGGGGGCGCTGGGAAGACGACAACGGCGATCCATCTGGCCCAAAAGCTTGCCCTTGATGGTTATCGAGTTCTGGCAATCGATCTCGACCCACAAGCCTCCATGACCACCATGTTCGGTTTCCGGCCGGAAATCGACTTCCCTGAGGCCGGAACGGTGTACGATGCCCTTCGGTACGAGGACCCTATCCCATTTAGAGACGTTGTGCGCAAAACGTATTTCCACAACCTCGATCTAGCCGCGGCCGGCTTGTTGCTCTCTGAGTTCGAGACCGAAACAGCACACGCCCTTCGAAACAATATCAGGCCGCCGTTCTATCAGCGGCTTGCCCTTTGCATTAATGAAGTCGAGACAGACTACGACATTGTCGTCATCGACTGCCCACCGCAACTCGGGTTTACCACACTATCGGCTTTGGTAGCGTCAACATCCCTAGTCGTCACTGTCATTCCAAGCATGCTTGACGTCGCCTCGATGGCCCAATTCCTGCAGCTCACATCCAGCCTCATGGCAACAATTGCTGATGTGGGCGCATCGCCCGACTGGGACTTCATGAGATTTCTAATCACTCGTTTCGAGCCCAATGACGGCCCCCAAACCCAGATGGCGGCATTCCTGCGGACCATGTTCACGGATGACGTTCTTACTCAGCCTTTCCTGAAATCCTCCGCAGTCTCTGACGCTGGGCTCACGCAACAGACACTGTTCGAGATCGCCAGAACGGATTTTCATCGCCAGACGTACGATCGGGCTATCGAGTCCATCAACGGGGTTGTGGCGGAGGTCGAAGGGCTCATCAAAACGGCATGGGGGCGTAAGTAATGGCCCGCAAAGTCACATTCGACATTCCCGAGGATGAAGAAAAGCAGCAGAGCTCGTCGATTTCTCCGACTCGAACCCAGTCACGAGCCCCTGCCCTTTCGGGAATGGCCCGTTCTCTTCAGGATGCGGCACAATCTTCAATTCAAGAAATCAGTACCGACCTTATTGATGATTCCGAGTTCCAGGATCGTCTGGCCCTGGATGACGAAGATGACATCAGGGAGCTGGCTGAAAGCATTGACAAGCAGGGACAGCTTATCCCGATACTTCTGAGCCCCGAAGGGGGGCGGTACAGGATCATCTATGGGCGCAGGCGATTAGCGGCCCTTCGACTTATTGGCAAGCCCGCAAAGGCTCTCATCAGAGGCTTGGATGAGGATCAAGCGATTCTTGCACAAGGCCAAGAGAACAGCTTCCGAAAAGACCTCAGCTGGATCGAGAAAGCCCTGTTTGCACGTTCTCTCATAGAGTCCGGCAAGGATGAGGGACTGGTCTGTGACGCCCTCAACATCGATCAGAAAGCCAGGAAAGCCGGTGACAAGCTCACGGGACTTGCTCGTATGAAACAAGTCACTTCCTGTATTCCGACTGAACTCATCCAAAAGATCGGGGCGGCACCCGGGGTTGGACGGGATCGTTGGTATGCTGCCGCAAAGTCTTATGAGAGCCTTGGCTTCTCTGGAGATGAAGGGTTTCCGGCCGGAAACCGAGAATTCCATGATGCTCTCATGGAATCCAGAGGTTCAGGCAAGACCTCCGACGAACGCTTTGCGATCTTCGAAGGGCTCCTGAAACAGCACAAGCCCCCTGCCCCATCGGCAATCAAGACAAAACTCGGGATGGTGAAGGTCACCAAAAGAAACGTGATCATCACCGTCAAGAACGGAGATGACGGGCTTCATAAGTGGATTTCTGAGAATCCAGAGGCCGCTCTTCTCGCGTTGGCGAACGCGAAGACCGCTGGTCCAGGGCAGATCATTACCCCAGAGAAAATGGAACCCATAGGTAACCCAGTCTCCGGCAGGGATCAGGATCTTGATGGTCCTGACATAAACGATAACGAAAACTGAGCAGAAAGGAGGACAGGCCAGAAAAGGAAAGACCCCCCGAAAGCAGTGCTTCCGAAGGGCCTCGATTAGCTTAGACACCTGATTGATACCCCGAAGCCGAATCGTTTTCAACACCGTTCGCGGTGAACGGGGAAGCTTTTTCAGCCGACATCATCATGAGACAGGTATTTTCTCACACACCCGCCTTGGCGGAACGATCTTCTGTACCCGGTACGAACCCGTACAGGGTCATCGAGCCGATCCGAACGCTTCGCAAAGAACTCGGTCTGACACCAAATGACCTAGTAACACTGCAGGCCTTGATCAGCTTCATGCCGAAGAAGGCCGGACAAACAGCTCCAATGACTATCGTCTTTCCCTCAAACGCATCATTGTCTGAGAGAACGAACGGCCTGAACGAGAGAACGATTCGACGGTGTATCGGACACCTCGTGGATGCCGGGCTGATCCAGCGCAGGGATAGCGCAACCCGCAAACGGTTCCCTCTTCGCTACGGTGGATTGATCAGAGATGCCTTTGGCTTCGATCTGCAGCCAATGTATGATCGGGAAAGAGAGCTCACCGAACACGCAGAACAGCTTGTGGGCGATCAGGAAAAGCTACGGTCGCTCAAGGCGGAGGCACTGGCTCTTCGTGTCGAGGCTTTGCACCAAGCAAAGGATGTTGAGACTGTCTCATTTCTCCAAAACGTACGAAACATCCTACGCCGTGCAACTCTCAAAGCCGACGAAATCATAGAGCTTATCAAGAGGCTGGCAGAGTTGGTCGGAGCGACCATCAGAGAGTTTCCGGCCGGAAACCATGACACTCAGGAAACAATGCCCGACCAAATGTCCGGCGACGACGGACAAAATGTCCGGCACGTAGAACCCACAAGATTGAATATAAAAAAGGATAGAGCAGATGCGCAATGCACCTCTGGTTTTCAGGAACGCCGAGATCCAACAATTATGGCTTGGACGGACCTGAAAAACGTATCGGACTTCTTCCCGCATGAACCAAGAGATCATCAATCAGTTCTCGAAATATTGGCCGATGTCGGAAAATTGCTAAGAATAGAACAAGGCAGGATCATAAAACACCTTAGAGAACGAGGTCCAGGGCAGCTCCTTATTGCACTCGACGAATTAATTTTGAGAGCCAGCAC
This sequence comes from Puniceibacterium sp. IMCC21224, assembly GCF_001038505.1. Lineage (NCBI taxonomy): Bacteria > Pseudomonadati > Pseudomonadota > Alphaproteobacteria > Rhodobacterales > Paracoccaceae > Puniceibacterium > Puniceibacterium sp. IMCC21224. Next base: position 130,669 of record NZ_LDPY01000003.1, on the reverse strand, counting down.
AGGACAGGTGAAAAACAACAACGCCTACCTCGACGCTATGATGAGGCAAGGAAACTGATGCTCTTGCCACATAAACTCGACCGGCTGGTGAGTCTGCTTAGCCATCGAAGATCAAGAGACAAATGCGGCACACTTCAAACCATACGATCATCAAGAAGAAGAATGTTGGTTTGAAGGTTAACCCAGATCACCCGCGTCAGGTGCAGGTCTGGGATGTGATCAACTTATCATGGAACAAGAAGCCATTCCAGGTTTGCTAGATGTTCACAGACGCCTCGGCCCAGGTGGCCAACCTTACCGCCGTCTTTGTCTCTGTTAATGCTTATAGCGCTGAGGGTGGCACAATGCTGCTCGATTGGCTGGTGACGGATGAAGAAGCGACCCATACCAAACTACTCTCCGAGTATCAGGCCTTGGAAAAAGAGTACGCTAGACAAGATGAACTCCCCCCGAGATCGATACGCAGCTTGGCGTGTTGGAAGCAGAGATCCAAAAGATCGAGATCCGGCCGATAGCCTTGAATCCGACAGACATCGGGCGGGCAGGGGCCTTCGTCATGTTTGACCGCTACGGCGCGTTGGCAGTCTCTCGCGGCTACGACCACCTGACCTCGGACGAGTCCATTGAAGACGGCAACACCGCCTATGAGTACACCTACACTGAGACCGTGCGGCGGTTCGGATGACACATGGAAGAGCTCAACCCATCTCTTGCAGAATATCCAGAATGTATGTATATTCTGGAAAAATGGAGACCATGATCATGCATGAGCTTCCCGAGTTCAAGGCGGCCGACCTGACGCGGCACACAAGTGACCTGTTCGACGCGGCCATTCGGTCGCCGATTGCGATCACCAAACATCGCAAGCCGAAATTCGTGCTGATGAGCATGGACCAGTACCAGCACCTCACCCGGGGGGCCACGCAACAGGCTCATACGGTTGACGAGATGCCCGAGGATCTCAAGGCGCTGATGATAGAAGGGCTCGAGCGGGACTTGACGCAGGCTGATGACTAAGCCGAGTGCTGGAGAGGTTTTCCGCTATCCGTTCCTGTGGAAACGCGAGCAGATGGCGGGCGAGACCGAGGGCCGCAAGACACGGCCTGTCTGTATCGCCGTCACTGTCGCCAAGTCCGATAGCGAGACCGTGGTGTTCATCCTGCCGATCACGACGCAACCGCCCTTGCCCTCGCGCAAGTGCATCGAGGTGCCACAGATCGAGTCGCAGCGTGTGGGGTTGGAGACCCATGTCCGCAAATGGGTCATGCTGGACGAGATCAACACCGATATTCTGGAGCGGTCCTATGTCTGGGAGGACCGCACGCCCATCGGCACGTTCAGTTCCGTCTTCACATCCAAAATCCAGTCCAGCCTGATCGCGCTTGCCAGGTCGGGCGGGGCATCGATTGTTGATCGGCTGAAGTAGTCTCAATCACCGCAGGGGCTACCCAGCTTCATTTGTTCCCATCGATCCATTTTGACATCAGCCCCTTGTCGCGGAAACACTCATCCGGGACGGCGCGGCGTTTGATCCGGGCGAGACGCTCGGCGAAGGCGATCTGCTTCGATGTCGGGCGGCTGTCCTGCGCGCCCGGGTTCAACTTGGCTTGTGCGTCGATCCAGGCGCTCAGGGACCGCCGATCTTGCTGAACCTCCCACGGCAAAAGCGTCTGGTTGCGCAAGGCCAGCGCGCGCGCATAGGCGATCTGCTTGGGCGTCGCGGGCAGGGCGTAAGTGGTGCTTTCCATCGGGGATCTCCCTTCTTAGCGTGGTCCTTAAAATAGAACATAACAGGAACAAAATCAAGCCACCTGCGGAAATCATGGGGTTTGAGAGGAAGAGGAGGGCCGGGGGAGGTCAGGCCTGAGGATGCCCGAAAGAGGGTGTCCGGGCCTGATCCTGTTCCTCATTGGGGTCTGATGCCGGAAAGTGCAGGATCCTGCGTTCTCATGAGCTTCGCATTTAACAATCTCCGGCATCAGATCCCTAAAGAGTGAAAGTGTCCTTCGGGTTTTGTGACTAACGGATGAGGGCCTTTGGGGTCCCTCAGATGGGTCCGGGCCGGGTTCCGGTCTGCCGTTCCTGATGAAGGGCATTCCCATGCAAACAGGTGTCTTGCGCGTGTTGCGCGCGACCGCTGCCTCGTGGTGGCGACACAAGGAACTACGCCGAACCGGCCAGACGGGCCGGGCACAGCAGCTCGAGCGCGAGACTGTCCTGCGTGATCTCGGCTATCTGAAGCAGGCGGCGTTATTGCCAAACGTGCATGTGATCTGCGGAGAGGGCGGGGCATTCATCCATCTTGGTTGGACTACCGTTTCGACTCTCGCGCCGATTGAGCGCTTTCCATTGGCCACTCTTGCAGTCGCACGAGGGACCCCGTTCATTGATCTCCGATCCGTCGCCGATGTGATTGCCTTTGCGAACTTGCCGCGCGTGGCGCGGGACGGATCGCTCGACCCAGACCATTCGGATGCCGGCAGGTCCGTTTCACTGATCGGCTACATCGACATGGTCGAAGGGCTCGGCGCGAGGATCCTCAATGATCCGCGGCCCCGTCAATCAACCTGAGCCCCAATCTTCTCACCAACACTCGAAAGGACGCCAGCCATGGCCCGATCCCACACGCCCAAATTCGATGCCTCCGAGGTCATCACCAACGAAATCATCCGTATTATTGAGCGCGGCGTGCTGCCGTGGCGAAAGCCCTGGACCGCAGGTGGCAGCTCTCGCCCCCTGCGCGTGGGCGGTGAACCCTACCAGGGAGTGAACAACTTCCTGCTGACCATGCGCACCGTGATGGCGGGCCACAGCTCTCCCTTCTGGATGACGTTGCCGCAAGCCAATGCCTTGGACGCAAAGGTCCGCAAGGGCGAGAAGTCCTCTGTCGTCGTTTACTACGGTCAAAGCCGGAGGGACGCCGGCGATGAGGATGACCGCAGCGACGGGGATGATCGCTCCGAGGAGGCCCGCGTCTTCCGCTTCCAGAAATCCTACCGTGTGTTCAATGCCTGCCAGATCGAGGGCTTGCCCGACAGCTTCTTCCCCGATCCGGAGCCCGTGCCCGAGCATCCGCCGTCCGAGCCCATCCCGCACATGCAGGCGTTTTTCGATGCCATCGACATCACGACCGTCTTCACAGGAACGGAAGCGTACTATCTACCGCCCGTGGACAAGGTTTACATGCCATCCATCACGCGGTTCCAGGACCCGCGCAATTTCTACGGGGTCTGGGCCCATGAGCTGGCCCATGCCACGAAAGCCCCACATCGACTGAACCGTGATTTCGGGTTCTCGAAGTTTGGCAACACGTCCTATGCGCGCGAGGAGATCGTCGCGGAATTGACCTCGGTGTTCCTGGGTCAGACGCTCGGCTTCACGGCGCATACGCTCGAGATGAATGCCGCCTACCTCCACAACTGGTTGCGCGTTCTTCGGTCGGACAAGGGTGCGATCTTCAAGCACGCCGCGGATGCGCAGCGCGCCTGCGACTATCTGATCGCCAGATCGGAGATGGGCAGGGCAGGGGGCCGCGCCGAGGCCGCCTGACCACATGGAGAACGGAGACTCCTATGTCACGTAAGGAACCCAAAACGCTGCGGGTGGCCTGCTTCAACGACGGCCGCCGCAAGATCATCACCTTCAAGGCGGAGCCTATTGGTGGAGCCCGTCCGAGGGCGCTTATCCGCTCTCGGACGGGCTCGAGAGCATCAAAGAACAAGGCGGCTGATCGAAACCATCCCCAACCCGAATTACCGACCCAAGGGGTTGTTCGGGTAGAGGCCATTCCGCCTCGGTCCTGCCGCCAGCCGGAAAAGGAAAAGTGGGCTTCGGGAAGGGTGTTTCAACTTCTCAAAGGAGAGCCCTATGACCATCACTGCACAGCCCCAGCCAGACCGTCCGGATCCGAGTGTGATCGCGGCGCAGAACGACGCGTTTCGCAAGCTCGCGTGCCTTGGAGTGCCGCCCGCCCAGCCCATCCAGGGCCGGATGCATGTCACCCGCTCGCTTATGGAGGCCAGCGACGGCTTCATGGCCGAGGCGGTGAAGGCCACTGGTGAATTTGCAACATTCGAGCCTGAGAATGATCCCGAGGGATGGCACGATTTCGGAGCGGTCGAGATCCGGGGCGAGACCGTGTTCTGGAAAATCGATCTCTATGAGGCAAATTCGGATTTCCGCTACGGGGCTGAGATCCCGGACAATCCTGCCACCACCATGCGCGTGCTGACCATCATGTTGGCGCGCGATTGGTAGGGCAGGGGACACCCCCTCCTGACACCACAGGCGATGAAGGCCCACTGCCCCCTCAAAGGGAGAGATGCCGTAATGGGGCTTTCGGCGAATCGGACAGGTTTCGCTTGTTTGTCAGTATGATCTGAAGTGCCGTTGCCCTTGATGCGCCTGCAGCGCGTCTACGAGGTCGTATGTTTCCATGCGCCTCAATTCCTAAGAATAGAAGGGCAACGACATGAATGTATTTATCGGATTGGATGTATCTCTGGCAAGCACGGCGATTTGTGTGCTGGGGCCACAGGGGAGAATTGTTGAAGAATTACAGGCGGAGAGCGAGCCTGAGGCATTGGTACGTGCAATAGCGTCATTGTCATATTCGATCGATGCGATCGGGCTCGAAGCCGGACCTTTGTCCCAATGGCTGAGCAAGGGAATGGAAGAAGCTGGCTTTGACGTGGTCATGATGGAAACACGATTAGTGAAGGCAGCCTTGAAAGCCATGCCGATCAAGACCGACAGGCGCGATGCCCAGGGCATTGCGCGCTTGCTTCAAATGGGATGGTACAGGCCCGTGCACCGCAAATCTGTGTCCTCCCAGGAAATCCGCGCGTTGCTGACGGCGCGCAAGTCAGTTCAGCAGGCCATCATCAACCTTGAGCTTTCGATGCGGGGTGTTCTGCGAAACTTCGGTCTGAAGCTCGGGCATGTCACCCGGATCAGGTACGAGGCCCGGGTGAGGGAACTGGTTGAGCAAAATGAAATCCTGTCCGCGTCGACTGAGGCTCTTCTGCGCGCGCGTTCCCAGTTGCGCGCCGAGTTGGCTGACTTGGATGCCAAAATCGCGGGTCTGACAAAACACGACGATGTTTGCCGTTTGATGATGACGATGCCGGGTGTCGGTCCGATCGTCGCCCTGACAGTCAAATCCGCGATCGATGATCCGACCCGCTTTGCGCGGTCGAAGGATGTCGGACCGTGGGCGGGACTTACGCCGAGGCGCACGCAATCCGGAGAGATGGACATCGTTGGACAAATCACGCGAGCTGGTGATCGCGGGCTCCGAACCGCGTTGTATCAGGCAGCGATGATCCTGATGCACCGTGGTGCCCCGAACTGGCTGCAATCTTGGGCACTTAAAGTAGCGCACAGGCGTGGAGCGAAGAGGGCCATGATTGCACTTGCTCGACGCATTGGCGTCGTCTTGCACCGCATGTGGATAGACGGCACGCCGTTCCGCTACACGCAGAACTCCGGCGCGACTGCATGAGCGGGAAGCTTCAAGGACAATTCAGAGCGGAGGGTTGAGCTGCGCCTCATGACAGGTACGTCGAGGTCCCTTGCCGGGACGAGGTTCCTGGAGATGCCGAAGGCCCGCAAGTTATCAGCAGATGCTGAATACGCGGGAAAGATGGGCACCCAGGACCAGATTTGGACCAGGCATAGAGTGGCAGCTATGAGGCTGACTACGGACGGAAGAACGAAGCCCGGGTAGGGGATGTCCCTCAGTCCTGATGTGCGGTTGCAGTGAAAAAGGAAAAGTAAGCTTTTGAATTTGTGTCTTAAACTTGGTGAGGAATGAGAACTTCGCCGGGATTTTTGACTTGCCCGAAACCCTTGACAGAGGCCCGCCCCATTACGGAAGTGGGCCTTTTGTCGTGGTGATCCCCGAAGCTGGGGATTGGTCACGCGCGTGAACGCGCGGGCCGCTCCAAACCCACCGAGAAGGACATCCTATGACTGCAAGCTTCAAACCCATCTCCGTCGGCATCGGCGATCTTGTCGCCCACCCTGCAAATGTGCGCAGCAATTCCTCGGAAACCTATGATCCCGAGAACATTGCGCATCTTAAGGCCAGCATCGCCGTTCTGGGCTTGCTCCAGCCGCTCCTGGTCCAGAAGATCGACGGTAGATACGCCGTGCTCGCCGGTGGCCGGCGCCATGCCGCGCTCAAGGAGCTGGTTGCCGACAAGTCCGTCAAAGGGTTCACCGCGAAGACCATGGTAGACTGCCGCTTTGTGCCGGAGGATTGCGACGTGACCACAGCGCTGTCGCTCGCCGAGAACATCACGCAAGCCCCGATGAACGCGATTGACGAATTCGAGGCCTTCGCCCGGATGATGGAGGTCGACGGCCAGACGCCCGAGAAGATTGCCAAGACCTTCGGCACCACGGTAGCCGCCGTGAAAGGCCGGTTGCGCTATGGCCTTATTCACCCCGAAATCCGCGCCGCGGCTCGGGGCAAGGTGATCACGCTCGACACGATGAAGGCCTTCGCCGAGCACCCGAGCCAGGAGGCGCAGCGCCAGGTCTTCGAGGCGCTCACGAAGGACGGAGGCTATCTGCAGGCCTATACCGTCCGTCAGGCCCTTAAATCTCGCGGCGTGCAGGTCAGCGATGATATCGGGGCTTTCGTGCGCGAAGACTACGAGGCACGCGGCGGCGCTGTCGCGGCTGATCTGCTGGAAGAGCATTCCGTGCTCGAGGATGCCGCGCTGGTCGAGACCATCCTGCTCGAGAAACTCATGACCGCCGCTGAGGAGGCCCGTGTGAGGCTGGGCTTTGCCTGGGCCGATGCGATGCTGCGCTATGATAATGCGACCATGGCCGACTACGGCCGCGTCTATCCCGGCCCGATCGAGCCCGACGAGACTGCCCAGAAGCGCATCGATGAGATCACCGCCGAGCTTGAGAAACTGCAGCTCGAGATGGAGGATGAGGGGCTCGAGGACGGTGCCTACAATGCGCTCTATGACCGCGTGGATGCTCTGGAAGAGGAAGCCCGCGACCTGCAGGAGGCCTACAGCGCCGAGGACCTGGCGCGGTCTGGGGTAATCGCGTCGTGGCAGGGTGGGCAGATCACCCTCCATGTGGGCCTCGTGCGCCCGGAAGACACCGTGAAAGAGGAGGGCGCACGCGGCTCCTCAAGTAACCCGACGGGGGAGGAGGCCCCGGACGCTGGCGAAATCACTTATCCAGCCTCACTGGCTGAGGACCTCAAGACCGAGCGGGCCATGGCGCTCGGGGCCGCAATGGCGCTGCATCCCGAGGCCACGCTCGATCTGACGCTCTTCAAGCTGGTGAGCGACGTTCTGGCCAGCGGAATGATTGTCACGCAGGCGATCAAGGTCGAGGCCCGCAAGGAATACCGCAGCCATGCCAAGATGGACGAGATCGATGAGACCTCGCTCGAGCAGGTGGCGGCGGCGCATGAGGCGCTTGATCTGTCCTGGCTCGATGACACCCGCGCGCCCGCCGATCAGTTCGCGGCGTTTCGCGCGCTGGAGGCCGGCGAGAAGGCCAAGCTCGTCGCCTATGCCACGGCCAGCACCACGCAGTCCTGCTTCGCGCGGGACCGCCAGCGCGACAGCCTGATGCATGCGTTCGAGATCGAGATCATGCCCGACATCCGCGCCCACTGGACGCCGAATGCGGCGCTCTTCAACCGCTTCAAGAAGGCCTGGCTCCTTAAGATTCTGGGCGAGGATCTGGGTCTGGCCCAGGAGGCTGTGACGCTGGCCTCGTCGAGCAAGAAGGAGATCGTCGCCTTCTGCGACAAGCTCTTTGCAGAGCCCTTCGCCACACTGACGGACGCGCAGCGCGCTGCCGTGGCCGCCTGGTGCCCGCCGATGATGCAGACCGCGGGTATCGCCTTTGATGAGGCGGCACCCATTGCAGAGACCCCGGAACCTGACGGCGAGGTCGCGAAAGCGGCCTGACGCATCAAGTGACCCGCGCGAGGCGCAATGCCCGCGCGGGTCGATCCTCCCACACCCAACGGAAAGACATCCCCATGGCTATTCTTAAGTTCTCTGCCTCCGCTGTTGCGGCGCAGATCGCCCATGCGCGCGCCTGCAAGACCTTCCTGCCCAATTGGAACGGGCCCGTGGACAGGCCGGCCCTGATCCTCATCGTCGGCAATGGTGTGCATCTGCGCTCAAACGGCATCGATGGCACGACCACCCGCATCGTCACCACCGAGCAGGCCGATCCGTCCTTCGCCTTCGCCGACGGCATGAACCCGTTTCGGGATACCGACTGGATGGCGCAGCGCCGCATGGCGTTTCGCGATCTGACCGGCCAGTTCTACACCGACATCCTGGATGACGTGCAGGTGCTCATCGACCGGGGGCGGGGTGCGATCCGGCTCGCCACCGATGGTCACAGTATCCGCGTCTTTGTGCGCCGGGCCTCGGACTATCTCATCGGCGGAACCTACGAAGTGCCCTCGGGCCTCGGCGGCACCTTCCGGGTCGTCCTCAAGGATGCCTGCGACACCTTCGCGATCGTGCAGAACTGCGGCAATTGCGAGGATTTCGACGCAATGCAGCCCTACCGCGTGCCGCTGGATGCGCTGATGGAGATCGATGACCGGAGGGCGGCATAATGGGATGGCTTTTCTACACCGACGGCCGCGTTAAAACCTACGTGGATGAGAGAGAGGAGATCACCCGGCTCTGCACTTTTGAGGGCGAAACGCGCAAAACCGAACTGGTCAAGGCCTGCAAGGTCGGCTCAACCTGGTATGCGGCGGCAAGGGTCACCAATCTCGACGGCACCGCTGTCGAAGACGCGACCTATGTCACCGATGCGGATGGCTCCATCACTTTCGGGGCTGTCTTCCTCACCCGATACGATGACGGCTGCTGGGGCTACAAGGACATGGAGGAAAGTGCTGGCCCGAACGTGTCTCGTGCTCCGCTTGGGCTGATCGAGCTCCTCTCCGACCTGAAAAACCCGGACAGCTACGCCCAGGACTGGCGTCAGCGCTGCCGGGATTGGGCTGCGATCCCAGACTACCAGGAAGGCGACAAGATCAGGCTCGCCACCCCTGTGACGCTCACCGATGGCAGCACCTGCCAGATCGTCATCGCGACGCACTACAGGCGGGGGCGGCAAAAACGCCGCTGCTACCGCATCGAGGAAACCGGTGAGCTCGTACGCCTGTCGAAGGCCTCGCTTGCGGGCTCGGAGCTGCTCAGCTCCGCGAAAGTCGCGGCCAGTCCTGTGCTGGCGGAGTTCCTGGCGGGGCAGGGTGGCTGAGTTTCCGGCTGAGACAACACCACGGGACCACGCGCGCGCATACTGCCGACTTGAATTCGTATCTCAAATGAGATACATCACTCCCATCAACTGGAGGACCATCCATGCCTGCCCAAACATCCATGCTTCATGTCCGTGTTGACGATCAGCTGAAAGCACAGGCTTCGGACGCACTTGCGGGCGTCGGTCTGACGCTCTCCGACGCGGTGCGTATTCTTCTGACCCGCGTGGCCGCAGAAGGCGGCTTGCCTGCCGGATTGACTTCTGATCCGGATGCCTATGACGCCTGGTTCAGGGCGAAGGTACAGGAAGCGCTGGACGATCCAAGGCCCACAACGCCCCATGCCAAGGCGATGCAAGACGCCCAGGCATTGATTGACGGGAAGCGCCTTGCCAAATCTTGAATGGAAAGCCACGGCCATAGCCGACTTGCTGGCAATCATTGACTACATCTCTGACGACAACCCGGATGCCGCCCAAGTTCTCAAAGACGAGATTGAACACAAGACGTCCCTCCTTCCAGAACGCCCTCAGATGTACCGCGCGGGCCGTGTGGACGGGACTAGGGAGATGGTTGTTCGGCCGAACTACATCGTGGTTTATGCTGAAAGCCCTGAGAAGGTGACCATTTTGCGCGTTCTTCATGCTGCGCAGCAGTGGCCATGATCGGGGTGCAGGCCCTCCGCTAAGAAATTGCCCGCTCTACGCCTTCAAAGCGTAGAGCGGGCTTTTTGTCCTTTGGAACTCAGACCCTGATCCAAAGGAAATCCCCATGACAAAGCCCAAACCAGCAAATCCGGCTCTCTCAATCTCCCGCCCTGACCTCGCCTCTGCCCTCGAGCAGATCGGCGCGGAGGTCGACCACCAACCCCTGCGCAGCTCAGCGCTCGCGCGCATCATGCGCGAGACGTTTCATGGTAGCGATGCCGGCGGTGCCTGGGACTGGCGCATGGCATATGACCTGATGCAGGCCGCGGCTGTTCAGGTGCTGCTGCGTGGGGACGGCGCGGCAGGTGACATCGCCGCTGCAAGGCTGCTTGCCTCGCGGCTCCTGACGGAAACCCGTCGGTCGGAACAGCAGATCCGGCTGCAGCAGTTTTCCACGCCGCTGCCATTTGCGGCGCTGGTCGTGCGGGCGGCAGCCATTCGCAAGGGCGAGACCGTTCTGGAGCCCTCGGCTGGCACCGGTGCCCTGGCTGCTTTCGCTGCCCGGGCCGGTGCCACGCTTTTGCTCAATGAAATCGATCCGTTTCGCCAACGCCTCCTGCGCGCGGTCTTCGGCGGCGAGGTGACGGGTCACGACGGCGAGCATATCGACGATCTGCTGCAGACGCCGGTTCTGCCCGGCGTCGTGGTGATGAACCCGCCCTTCGCCTCCTCGGTCGACCGCTCCCGGGACAAGCACATCGCTGCCAAGCATCTCATCGCGGCTGCCAAGCGCTTGGCACCTAGTGGGCGGCTGGTGGCGATCATGCCGCCTGGGTTCAGCCCGGAGCGTGATGCCGCGCATTGGTCCCGCGCCTGCGGTCTCCTGACGCCGCGCTTGGCGCTGACGATGCCGGGGCAGGTCTACCGCAAGCTCGGCACCTCTGTGGAAACCCAGCTCATGGTCTTCGACAAGGTGCAGGAAGACGGCGAGATGATCCGCGCCATTGTGTGCGACATGGACGAAGCCCTTCCTTTTGTCGACGCCGTGGCCGCAACCCGGCCCGAGATGCGCCCCGCCCAAAGGGCGGCAGCGGCTACTCCTGCGCGACCGAACGGTCCAGGATCTGTCCCGCGCAAGACCGCTGCCGGTGTTGTCACCGGCTCCAAAGCCCTGGCCAATGCCGTTGTCCCGCTAACTTTCACAAGCCTTCAGACCCCGCGCGACAACACGCCCATCTCGGACATCTATGCGCGCTACCGTCCGCAGCGGATCGAGATCGCGGGTGCGCAGGAACATCCCACGCCGCTGGTCGAAAGCATCGCCATGGCCTCGGTCGCGCCGCCGGTGCCCTCAGGCGCGGCCAGTGCGGAATTGCGCCTGCCCGCCCGGTTGATCGAGGAGGGACATCTCTCCGAGGCGCAGCTGGAAACCATCATCTTGGCGCATGATGCCCATGGGCGCGATCTGCCAGGGCGTTTTACCATCGATGACGACCAGACCAAGCTGACGCGCGCCGATGATGATCCAGACGCACGGGCCTATCGCCTCGGCTATTTCCTTGGCGACGGCACCGGTTGCGGCAAGGGCCGCGAATGCGCGGGCCTCATTCTCGTGAACTGGCTTTCCGGGCGCAGGAGGGCGATCTGGGTGTCTAAATCCGCCACGCTCATCGAGGACGCGATCCGCGATTGGACCGATCTCGGCGGCTCACCCGCCGACATCCAGCCGCTCTCCAAATGGAAACCGGACCAGCCCATCCCGATAGGCGACGGTATCCTCTTTGTGACCTACGCCACGCTGCGGTCCGCGGGCAAATGCGGCACCACGCGGCTGAGCCAGATCCTCGCCTGGATGGGCGAAGACTTTGAAGGCGTTCTGGCCTTCGATGAGGCCCATGCCATGCAGAACGCGGCCGGGTCCGAGCAGGGCAGGGGGGTCAAACCCTCCCAGCAGGGCCTCGCCGGGCTGCGTCTGCAACTTGCCGCGCCCCGCGCCCGCGTCTTCTACATCTCGGCCACGGGTGCCACGAGCGTGCATAACCTCGCCTATGCCGCGCGGCTGGGGCTCTGGGGGCAGGGCCCCGAATACCCCTTCCCAAGCCGCGAGAGCTTCGTTTCTGCGATGGAAGCCGGCGGTGTCGCCGCCATGGAGGTGGTCGCGCGTGATCTCAAGACGCTCGGCCTCTACACGGCCCGTGCCCTCAGCTTTGATGGCGTGGAGTATGACGTGCTGGAACACGCGCTGACCCCGGCCCAGATCGAGGTCTATGACGCCTACGCTGGAGCGTTTCGCACCATCCACCATAATCTCGAGGCGGCACTGACCGCGACCGGCGTCAATGATGCTTCGGGAGAGACTAATGCCTCGGCCGCTCGCGCCTCGGCCAAGTCCCGCTTCGAGAGCACGAAGCAGCGCTTCTTCAACCATCTCCTGATGGGCATGAAAGCCCCGACCATCATCCGCGCAATCAAGGAAGATCTGGTGGCGGGCGAGGCTTGCGTCATCCAGGTGGTCTCGACAGGTGAGAGCCTGCTGAAGCGCCGGCTTGAGACGATGGACCCGGAGGACGAGCTGGTCGAGGGCGCGCTAACGCCGCGCGACTACGTACTGGGCTACCTCGAACAGGCTTTCCCGATCCATGCCCAAAAGCTCGTGGAGATCGACGGCAACATGGTGGCGGAACCTTTACGGGATGAGACCGGGGCGCTCGTTGTCTCGCGCGAGGCGCTCGCCCTGCGCGATGCGGCCATGATGGAGTTGATGACGCTGGCCCCGATCCCTTCGGCGCTCGACCAGATCCTCTGGGCCTTTGGTGACGAGGCCGTCGCCGAGGTCACGGGGCGTTCCCTCCGGCCCCTCAAGGCCGAGGATGGTCATCTCTTCATCGAGAAGCGCTCCGCCAGCAGCAATTCGTCGGAGACCCAAGCCTTTATGGATGGCGAGAAGGATATCCTGATCTTTTCCGATGCGGGCGGGACGGGCCGGTCCTATCACGCGGCGCAAACGGCGAAGAACCAGAAACGGCGGCGGCACTATCTTCTGGAGCCCGGCTGGCGCGCGGATGCGGCCATCCAGGGGCTGGGCCGCACGCATCGCTCTGCCCAGGTCAGCGCACCCTTCTTCCGGGTCTGCACCTCGGATGTGCATGGCGAGAAACGCTTTACCTCGACGATCGCCAAGCGCCTCGACCAGCTGGGGGCCCTCACCAAGGGCCAGCGCGAGACCGGCTCGCAGGGCATGTTCCGTGAGGAGGACAATCTCGAAAGCCCGATCGCGCGGGCGGCGCTGCGTGGGTATTTCGCCGATCTTGCCGCTGGGCGCGCTGAGGCGATGAGCTACGAGAGCTTCACCGACTGGACGGCCCTGCGGCTGATCGACAAGGACGGGGTGCTGCTCGAGGAACTGCCGCCGATCCAGCGGTTTCTGAACCGAGTGCTGGCGCTGCCCATCCACATGCAGAACGCGCTCTTTGCCGAGTTCATGCGCCGGATCGCCGATCAGACGGAACGGGCGCGCGCGGCAGGCACGCTCGATCTCGGCGTGGAAACCCTGCGTGGCGAAAAGATCGAACAGGTCTCCACAGAGGATCTCTGGACCTGCCCGAAATCCGGCGCCGTGACGCGGATCATCGGGCTGGAGGTCACCGACCCGGTCCACGTCCTTGGGGCCGAAGAGGCCATGTCGCGCAATCCTGACAAGCTACCCATGGTAAATCGCGCCTCCGGCCGCGCGGCGCTCATCTCGGCGCGCCCCATGCAGATGTATGACGAGGACATTGTCACGCTGATGCGCAAGGTGGTGCGGCCAAACGGGTCGAGCTATCTGGAGGAGGCTCGGTTCGAGTCCTCGGCCTGGGAAGAGATCGGCAAGCCCGAGTTCACCCGGCTTTGGGATACCGAGGCCGCGTCCTTGCCCAAGACCACCACGACCAAACTCTACCTGCTGACCGGGCTCTTGTTGCCGATCTGGAAGGACATTCCGACCACCAATGAGCGGATCTACCGGGTCACGCCCGACGGGGCGACCGCGATGATCGGGCGGACGCTGAGCGAGGAAGGGGCGGCCGCGCTGCGCGCCCGCTTCCTCGTCTCCAATCCGCAAACACCGCAGGAGATGCTGACCGCCGCCCTCGGCGCCACCGCACCTGTCAATCTGGGCCGGGGTCTGACTCTGACCCGTCGTCGTGTCACAGGCGAGATGCGCCTTGAGTTGGGCGGTGCGGATCGGGGCATGATTGAAGGTCTCAAGGCCATGGGGTGTTTCACGGAGATCATCACCTTCCAGTTGCGGGTGTTCCTGCCGCATGGGGACGGGATCGACACTGGGAGCATTCTGGCCCGGATCGTGGGGCAGGAAGCCGCCACGACGTCAGAACAAGCCGCCTGAAAAGTCAAAGCGAGCTTCCGGTCGGGCGGCGTGGATCGGGGTTTGGCCGATCTGCGCTTTCCGGGCGCGCGCTGACCAATGCCAGGCCCGGCCCCCCCCAATTTCAGATAAGAGGACAGACCCATGACCAATCCCCAGATCGATTATGCCGCAATGGCGGCTCAGTGGCGCGCGGAGCGCGAAACCACCTTGAAGGCATCCCGAACGGAGCTGCTCGCGCAACTACGTGCGCTTGGCATCAGCGAGGTCGCTGTCGAATACGAAGGCTATGGCGACTCCGGCAATGTCGAGGATGTGACGGTGCAGCCTGCAGAGGTCAACCTGCCGGAGGCGCTTGCCACAGAGGTTGGCGATTTCGCCTGGTCGCTCGCCTATCACCATCACCCGGGGTTCGAAAACAACGAGGGCGGCTATGGCACGCTGACCTGGGACTTGCACAACGACAGCATCACCCTCGATCACGCAGATCGCTTTGTCGAATGCTCGCACAGCTATGTCGAGGGTCTTTGAGATGGCCCATCCGCTTCATCATGCTGAAAGCTCTGCCCGGAAATTCGGCGGGGTGCCGTCTGACTATCAGGCTTTGCACGATTGGTTTGACGCCTCGAAAGAGCACCTTGCGCTCTTCACGCACAGAGGCTTGCGCCATCATGCCCTTGGCCTGTTTGAGGCCGAACGTGTCTTCGGCCTGACCCTGACCAATAGCGCTGGTCGAGAAATCCCTGTGCGATGGATCGGCGAGCAGCATGTCCGTGAAGACTGTCAGGGCCGTATCCCGAGCATGGCGGACTGGCTGCGACGGATACAGCCTGAGCCATGGATGGCCAATGGCCACATCGACCGGCATGTAGGCTCCGAGCCCTGCGGCGACCCAAGGGTCGCCTGGGCCTCCGAGGTCGCCGCCGGAAGAACGGTTCTTGGCCTGAAGGATTGGATGGCGTCGCGCGCGACGCAAGCCAGGCAAGGCGCCTGACAGCTCTCGGCCGTTAGCCAAACGAATGCTGCATGGAAGCCCGGTCCGAAGATCGGGCTTCTTGCGTCGTTTACCCACCATTCTTCGTAAGGAGGTTCGCATGACACTCGATGAAATCAAGGCCGCCGTCGATGCCGGCCAGACCGTGCATTGGGCCAATACCGGCTACGTTGTCCACAAGGACCGGCTCGGTCAGTACCTCATCACCTATGTGCCGAATGGTAGCTGCATCGGTCTGACCGACCGGGGCGGGCACCGGTTGAACGGAAAAGAAACGGAGTTCTTCGTCGCGCAATCGAAGGACGCCGCAGAAAATCCGGGCAACCAATCAAGACCAGACGGGCAGGGGAGGGGCGTAGCACCCGGAGGCGCGGGGGCATTCCCACTCGGACGGCAGCTCTGACCAGTGGGCGGGGCTGAAAGGAAAGCAGGCTTTCTGATTTGTGATCCCTCAAGGGGTCGAGAAAGCAATCCCGGATGCGCTGGCAAGGACGTCAGACACCGGCCAATCCAAAGGAACCATCCCATGTTCGCAGGAACCCTCACTCGCAATGTCGAGACCGCAGCCGCTCAGTACACCGGCATGATCCACTCGACGCGCTTTGACATCGCCATCCAGTTGGAGGCGCGGGCCAAGATGTCCGAACGCAGCCCGGATTTTGACGTGACGGCAGTCAACAAGTCGGGCCGCAAGGTGCGCATCGGCACGGCTTGGAACGAGACCGGCAATACCAGCGGCAACCCCTACATCTCGATGCAGATCGATGTTGGCCTCGGCCCGTTCCGGGTCAACGCGGTGCAGACGAAAGAGGCGCGCGCCGCCCAGAGCGGCGCGTTCGAGATCATCCCGCTGGTCTCGAACAGCCTGATGAAATCCGGCTCGATCTCGGGAGAGCTCACTGCCATGGACGCCGACAACGCCTTCACTGGCTACATCGCCAACATGATGTTCGATCTGGAGTTCATGCTGATCGAGAACAGCTATAAATCCGAGGAGACCCACCCCGATTACCGGATCGAGGTCAGCTCGCCGCGGGGCACACCGATCCGCGTCGGCTCGGCCTGGATGGCGAAAAGCAGCCGCACGGGCAATGACTACCTGTCGCTGCTGATCAACACGCCCGACGGCGACCTGCGTGTCAACGCCGTGCAGAACGAAGAACAGCGCGGTGGGCAGACCTTCTCGATCATCCCGTTCATCGACAGCGGTGAGCAGCCGCAGGACGCAGCCGCGGGGCTGTCGCTGGTCGCATGACATTGGCATGAGGCCAAAAGACCTGAACCGATTGGGGAGCCGTGGGACCACGGTTCCCCTTTTGCTGTGCTGGTGTGGTTGAATGAACCCGGCCTACATTGCAGACGTTCGTGTCGCCAGCAGCTAATGCAACCGAAGAGCCCACTTTGACCGATGCTGCGTAAAGGATGTATCGCTGCTTTTGAGGGCGGTAGAAAACCTGCTTGATCGCAGCCGCGATGCGGAAGGAAAGCAGCGCCGAGTTGTCGGAACGCGTGAACCAAAAGGCGATCTAATCGAAAGATTCAGTACTTCACCCCGTCTGCGGCTGCCTCTCAAATACTGCGTGGTGCCCAGAGAATAATACCCGCACCGACAAGGCAAATGACGGCTCCAACAACATCCCATTGATCCGGGCGATGCCCTTCCACACCCCATAGCCACAGCAGGGACGATACGATGTAAACGCCACCGTAGACTGCATAGGCGCGGCCCGCTTGATCGGCGGGGCTGAGCGCCAGTAGCCAGGCGAAAGCGGCAAGGGACAGCATGCCCGGTGCCAACCAAAACACGCTCTTGTCCAGCCGGAACCACGCCCAGAAAGCAAAGCATCCGGCAATTTCGGCCAGCGCAGCGGCGAAGTAGATAAGAACCGTCTTCATCGGGCCAGACATACGTTCCGAGGAGGATCGGGTCTATTGCGAAAAATTTTCAAATTCAAAGAAGCGACCCCAAATCCGATCCAACACTTGGATAGGCCGCCGTCATCGACTTAAGCTGCTTGGCCGCCAGGCCCAGCTTGATTGCCAGCCCGAAGAAATTGATCAGTTCGCCGTATTCCGGGCCGAACAGGTGCGCGCCGAGGATCTTGCCGTTCGACCTGTCCACGAGGATCTTCGCGGCGGCGGAGGTCTCGCCGATCCTGTAGTTCGAGTACCAACCGCTCGTGTCGGTGAACCGGACATCTACGTCATGCCCGGCGTCCCTTGCCTCAGTTTCCAACATGCCGACACGCGCCACTTCCGGAACGGTGAAGACGGCTGTCGGAATACCGGCATAGTCCGGTACGGTCTGCGCGTCCTTGAGCATGTTGGAGGCTGCGACCTTCCCTTCGATCACCGCGACCGGCGTCAGCGGCATACCATCGGTGTCGGCGGAATCTCCGGCGGCATAGACCGCGCTGCTTGTCGTGCTTTGCAGATGGGGGGCTACAACGATGCCCTTGTCGCTGTAGTCAACACCGGCCGCCTCAAGATTCAGATCGGCCAGGGCTGCAACCCGGCCCGCGCCATGCACGACCAGATCGGTTTCGATTGTTCGGGTTTCATCGCCTGACTTCACTTCAACACTTAATGCTCCACTGGCTTCCGAGACCGACACGATTTCAGTCTCGCGCATCAGGTCCACGCCGATACCGGCGCCGCGCTCGATCAGCATTTCGACCAGATCGGGATCGAAGCCGCGTAAGGGCCGGGCGCCACGATCCACGATGATCGGGTTGGCTCCGGCCCGTGCGGCGATATGCGCAAACTCGAAGGACACGAAGCCGCCGCCGATAAAAAGAACCCGTTTGGGAAGGGCCTCCAGGTTGAGGAAATTCGTGCTGTCGATCAAGAGATCGGCCCCTGTGAAGCTCAGCGGCCTGGGCATGGCACCGGCGGCCACGAGGAACCGTTCCGACTGATATGCCGTTCCATCGACCTCCAGCGTGTTGTCTCCCGTGAAGCGGGCAGCTCCATGCAGGGTTTCGACGCCGTTGCCCGACAGGCCCTTTTCCATCTTGTCCGGCACTGGGTCGGTGAAGCCACGCTTGTGTGCCATCAGATCGGCCCAGTTGATCGACAGATCACCGGGATCGATCCCCTTGCCCTGCATGAGCCGTGCCGCGTCCATGATTTCCGCACCTCGCCGCAGGATTTTCTTTGGATCGCAGCCGCGCAATGCGCAGGTGCCGCCGTAGGGCAGCGCATCGACAATGGCCACACGCCATCCTGCTGCGCCACACTTGTTCGCCGCGGCCACGCCTGCCATGCCGGCCCCGATGACGATCAGGTCGTAGTCTTCGCTCATTCTCCGGTCCTTGTCCTGATCTTCATCCGGCGCAGCAGCTCAACTTTGCCACGTCCATATCGAAGGTTTGCGCCGCCAGCTTGAACCCTTCTACCGTTGTCAGATAGGGGAAGACCGTCTCGCCAAGTGCCTTGGTGGTCATGCCGAACTTCAGCGCCATAACGAGGGTCTGGATCGTATCGGACCCCTCGGGCGCGATGATCTGGCCGCCAAGCAGCCGGTCGGACTTTCTGTCCGCCACCAGCTTGATCAATCCGCGCGTGTCGCGTGCGGCCAGCGCGCGCGGCACCTGATCGAGCGGCAAGATGGACGTCTTTACGTCGAAGCCCGCGTCCCGAGCCTGGGCTTCACCAAGACCGACGCCCGCAACTTGAGGGTCGGAAAACACCACCCAGGGCATCGCGGCGTTGTCGTAGCGATGGTCTTCGCCGAGAACCGCGTTTTTGGCGGCGAGCTTTGCACCGTAGGCCGCCATATAGACAAACTGGTCACGGTCGGTCACATCGCCCGCCGCATAGATGCCTCGCACCAATGTCTGCATGTCCTCGCCGACGACGATGGACCCACGCGCGTCTGTTTCAACGCCGATTGCGTCCAGGCCCATATCTTCGGTATTGGCCCGCCTGCCAGCGGTCGAAACGAGGTGATCCGCTGTCACTTCGACCGGCTTTCCGTTCTGGATCACGCGTAGCGTCACGCCTGCGTCGTCGCGGCGCACAGTGTCGTAGCTTAACCCGGTCAGAAGGGTGATGCCTTCGGCCTCGAACGCCGCCGCCAATGCCTCCGAGACCTCTGGTTCCGCGCCGGGCAACAGATGCGAACGGGCGACAAGCGTGACCTTCACGCCCATGCGGCTCATCATCTGGGCCAGTTCCGCGCCGATGTAGCCCGCGCCTATGAAGATCAGGCTCTTCGGCAGTGTTTCGAGTTCCAGAAGGCTGGTGCTGTCGAGCGCGCCGATGTCCTCGATCCCGTCGATGGTCGGCAGGACGGGACGCCCGCCCGTGGCGATGATGGTCTTCGGCGCTTTCAGGGTTCGCTCACCGATTGTCACGCCACCTTCGACCAGCCGCGCGGGACCGGCGTCGATGTAATCGACACCTTCGTATTCCGGCAAAAGATCGGCGTATTTCTTCTGGCGCAGGGTCGCGACCAGATCGTCCTTGGACTGAACGAGCGTCTGCCAGTCATCGACTTGCGCGTGGCCCGATAGGCCGGGGAACCGCTTGGCAGCTTTTGCACCATGGACGGCCTCTGCCGCCCGGATCATCACCTTGGACGGCACGCACCCAACGTTGACGCAAGTTCCGCCGATGGTGCCATGTCCCACGAGGGCGACACGCTTTCCGGCATCCGCGCCGGTAATCGCGGCGGAGAATCCTGCCGATCCGGCCCCGAGGACGATCAGGTCATAGCCGCCTTGGCCGCCGCCGTTCTTGTTCAAATCTTTCATATCAGCGCGCCTCGCCATGTTCGGGGTTTTTCGATTTGGCGGCGAACAGATATATGACCGCGCCGATGGCGATCAGCGGTGTCAACATGCCAAGAAGGCCGAAGACCATGCCGGTGGCGGTGCAACATCCCATCATCATGAGAGCGATCCTTTCTTTTGCGCACGGTTCAGGAGAACCGCGTAGAGTGCTGTGGCGGCGAAAACGCCGATTGTGATCCGTATTGCGAACCTGAACTCAAAGAGAATGATCAGGATCGACAGGGCAGCCGCGAGGCCGGTGGCCCAGAGTTTCGGGGCCGGTCCCGGTTTGCCCGCGCGCAGCCAGAGCGCCTGTGCCACCACGGCGAGGCTGAAGAAAAGCAGCGGGAACAGGGCGTAATCTAGCCAACCCGTGAAGGCCGACAATCCGACGCCAGCGACGATGACGACCAGAAGCGGCGTGAAGCAGCAGAGCGCGGCGAAGAGCGCGCCACCAAGCCCCCATTTCAGCAGGCGGTCGGAATTTTCGGGTGTGTCAGTCAAGGGGCCGTCTTTCTTTGTGATGGTTCGGGGCCGGAGGCCCGTTTCATGTGTGAACGGCGCAGTGCACGGACGATCAGGTGGGTCAGACCCGCCAAAACCAGCACGGCAATGCCGTTTACCCCGGAGAGCCAGGCACCAATGCTGCCGAACAAGGCCGCAAGCACGGCAACCCCACCACCGCAGCAGACGACTACGACCGGAGCTGCTATTCCGAAGGCCAGCAGGCCACCCATTAGATTGTCACGCATTGCAGGCGGCTCAGGAGGCTGTGTCAGGCAAGACCTGGGCCGGATAGCCATTGGCTGTCACCGCGCCGATGATGCTTTCGATGGATGTCTCAGCGTCATCGTAGGTCACGCTGTAGACGCCTTCGCCGAATGCGGGGCCGTCCTCGAATGCGGCGATTTCGACGGAAGGAACACCGCGCATTGAACTGGCGACGATGAACGAACAGGACGGGCATGTCAGATCGCTGACGGCGATCTCGACCTGGCGCTCTTCGGCGAAGGCCGGGGTGGAGAGGGCGGCGACGGTCAGGGCAGATAGCAGGAAATGCTTCATGGTCATGGTCCTTGTTCAGAATTTCAGGATGAAGGGGGTGATGTAGGGAAAGATCATGGCGACAGCGACAATCGCGGAAGCGGCCCAGAGGGTCGCCCGCATGATGCGGCGGTCGATGGGGCGGGCGCAGGTGCCATCGGCACAGGACTCGGCATCTACGGGCCTGTAAGCCTTGTAGAAGCCATATCCGAGAAATGCGGCGCTCAGCGCGAAGGTGTACCACTTGTAGGCGTAAAGCGCCCCGAGCTGCGCGATGAACACGCCTGTCACGCCAAAGCTGACCAACACCAATGGAAGGATGCAGCACGAGGTCATCGCCAGCGCGCCGAGCACACCGAGGCCAGTCGCACCCCATCCCTTGGTGGTTTCGTCGCCAATTTTCTGCGACCGAGATTGCGGAAGTTCCGCCAAATTTTGTTCCATCGAATCTTCCTTGAACAGATGTTTCCACCGTTCTAAGGTCTGTAGTTGATACAGGCTCAAGGGGTTTTTTTGCGAAATGAGTAACACAAGCGTGAGATCAATTCGGCGGGGTGATTTGGCACGAGCGACGGGCTGCAACCTGGAAACCATTCGCTACTACGAGAAGATCGGTATCATGCCGGACCCGCCGCGCAGTACGAAGGGTTACCGAAGCTACGACAATGCCCACGTCAAGCGGCTGAAATTCGTCATGCGGTCCCGCGATCTAGGCTTTTCTCTCGAAGAGGTTCGCGGGCTGCTTGGGCTGGTCGATGACCGATCCCGGACATGCGCCGATGTGCAGTTGATCGCTGAAGATCATCTGACAGACGTTCAGGCCAAGATTGCCGATCTGCAGCGTATCGAGCGCGTCCTGTCGGACACTGTTGCGCGATGCACCGGTGATGCTGCCCCAGAATGCGCGGTGATCGATGCGTTGCTTGATGCTTAGTCCAGCTTGAAGAAGGGGGGCAACGGACCTTCTTGACTGGCGTAGCGAAAGCCCGAAAAGCCCTACATGTTTCCTATTCAAGTCGAGCGCAGCGAAGGTCCAGTTTCGGACTTTAATGTTGAGGTTGGCTCCAATATTAGTCCGCGAATACCCGTCTTGCTGACGCCAGCTTTATCCAATCTCTGCCTCCAAAGGCGGCGAGTGCAAGATAGATGACCTCAGTATCCATGTCCGGTTTGAATACGATGGTCAGTCGGTGACTGGTGCCGCCGTGGCGCACGAGCCATCTATCCAGTTTGCCGTTCAGCCTGACACCTGAATTTGGATTTGAGGCAATCGCTTCTAAGAGCGTGTCTACTTCATCCAGGCGACGGCTCGCGGCTGCAACGTCACCGTCGGTCACCTCGACAATATGATTAACGATACCGATAAGGTCACGTTCGAAGAACGGATGCCTGATAAATCGCATCAGGTCTTTTTGGCCATCGCGGCAAGATGGGCCCGTGCGCCTTTAGTGACGTCGGCGGCATCGCCGACGGGTTCCCATTGATCGAGAGGCAGAGACAGACGGCGCTCCAATTCTGCTTCGAGCAGAGACCGTTCACGATCTCGCTCTGCCTTGGCCTTCGCCAATTCACCCGAAACCGCTGCACTCATATTGGGGTACTCGCCAGCTTCGACCAGTTCCCTTGCGAAGGTGTAGGCGGTGTCGGTGAAACTGACAGATTGCTTTTGAACGCTCATTGCGGGCTCCTCGGTGCTCCAACAGACTACCGAATTTTGCCGCTTCTGGCAAGCAGGTCAGGCCGACCGAGCGAAATGCGTCAACAGCCTATCGGCCTCCCCTGCTCGGCTTCGCGTGTCGCAGGGGAGAACGGCCCTTCGGTCCGTCGCGCATTCGGCCATGCGGCCTCACCGCGGCGTCGCACCCGGCATCCCGGTTTGCCCGCCTCGCGAGCACGTCCCTCCCCGGCCGCTCCGCCGGATTGCGCTGGTCTGTTTTGGCCCGAGGCCAAAACGATCCCGCCGCTTCATCCGTCTCCCGCGTCCGGTCCGGCCGTTTGCCTGCTCGGGTCGGGCAAACCTACCGTCAAAACACACACACATGAGCGCGGAAGCATATCCTCCGGATGGCCCCCAAATCAGCCCGCGTCAAGGATCGCAAAACTTTTCGGCGAGGGCGGGGCCTGTGGCGCGGGGCGAACCCGTGCGTGAGCGCGCGCATGTGTCAGGTGCCGCGCTCGGAAAACTTTTGCGCCCGGCAAGCCGGCGGCTGCGCCGTCCCTGACCCGGGCAGATTCGGAAACCAGGCATTCGGCCATGCCCCCACACTCACGTGGTGGCCTTGCAACCGAACACTGGAGACCAGACATGGCTTATGACAATGCGAACACCTACGAGACCATCGAGCTTTTCGGGCTGACCGAGAAGGACGCGCAGCTGCCGATCCCCGAGGATCACATCCTGACCGACCACATCATCCGCGAAAGCTTCGAGGCTTTGCTCGGTCAGCTGCGCGGGACCGGGCTTGAAGCTGAAATCGAACCGCTGGCCCATGGGCTCGCGACGATCCTGCAGCGCCGCAAGGTGGCGCTTGGCAAGGAGGTCGACCGCACCGCCGACAAGATCGGCGCGCTGGCAAAATCTCACGACGGATCGGAGATCGCCGAGACTGCACTCGAAGAGGCGCAGGCGCGCTTTGTGCAACTGCGCGAGATTGTCAGCGCCATCGAGGTGATGAGCGAGGCGGCGGCGGAATACTACGAGATCGAGACGGGTCACGCCTTCATCCCGGCGGCAGGCTCGCGCGCAAGCGTCCGGGCGCAAGAGACAGGTGCTGTCTTCGAGGCGCGGCAGCTCCTCGAGCAGCACGACCGCGAGACTGCCGAGAAATCGAAAGTCTCAGGGGTGCCCCTGATCGTCTCAGGCGCCACCGACTGGACCGATGTCGATGTGATCTTCAACACGCTCGACAAGGTTCGCGAACGGATCAAGCAGAACCGCAACCAGGAGATCTTCCTCTGCCACAAGGGTGGCAAGCACGGGGCGGAGATGATCGCGGCCCGGTGGGCCCGGGCACGCGGCGTCGCGCAGGCGCGCTTTGATCCGCGCTGGTCCGCACATGGGCGGGCGGCACCGTTCAAGTGCAACGATGAGATGCTGGACGACAAGTTCGCGGCGACAGGGGTTGTCCTCTTCGGGGGCAACGGGGTCGCGCTGAACCTCGGGCAGAAGGCGGAAGCGAAAGGCCTGACGGTCATGCGGGTTGCGGACCCGGCGAAGAAGGCGTCGCAGGATTGAAGAGAGAGGGTCGCGCTTGGCGCGGCCCTTTCGTCATGTCTCATGGCGCGTGCGGTCGGTCACGCGTGATCGGCAGCTCGCGGCATCCAGAACCGTCATCCCTCTACCTGCTCCGTCTGAGTGCGGCCCATCCACATCGGTACGGGCTGGCGATGGTGCGCACCTCACGCACATCGTCAGCAGCGCAAGACGCGAGGGGCCGAGGCGTCGCACTTGCGGCTGAAGACCAGCACGACCCTCGGGTGGTGTCTCAGAACATCGCACCCGCGCGGGCGGGCTCCGTCAGCGCCCCGGCCAGGCTTGGTGGGACGCGGACGCGGATGGTGGCGGCTGCGTGATGGCAAGGGTCATCCGGATCACTCCTTTTTGCTCATAGATGTGGATCGCACGGGGTCGGCCCAATCGTGCCCTCCGCTCACGCTTCGGCAAGCACAAATACGGCTTCCACGCCTTTGGCGCAGACCCTCCGCATTTGCGCTTGCGACCGGGCCTCTTGCCCCCGTGCCGGGTGATCCCCATCGCAACAAGGAGTAACCCAAATGACCAACCACTATGTCGCCACCGTCCCCGTCAAGTTCACCGATACCGATGGCCAGGAGCGCACCCGTTTTCAGCGCGTGGGTGCGATGTTCCGCAACACCCGCAACGGGGACGGCTCGGAGTTCTTCAGCCTCAAGCTCGACTTCCCGGTCGCGGTCTCGGAGCTGGTGATGTTCCCACCGAGCGCGAAAGATCCCCAGGACTAAATCCTCTGACGAGGATGGGCCGCCCCAGGACGATCTTGGGGCGGCCCGATCCCTGTTCCAGGGATGCCGTCACCGGCGCGTGTGATCGCCGATAGCGACCTTCTTTTGGTGCCGGTCGCTGCGCGTTCAAGGGACGCACTCCCCCCGGAATGATCAGGCCGCGACAGGGCGGACAGGCAGCCTCAAGGGGGCCATCCACAAAAACCTATCGGCCAGGGCCTCCCGGTTTTTGCGGCAGAGATTTGGCAAGCCAAATCTAGCCCTCCTTGACCCTGCCTGTCCGCCCTGTCGGTGGGGTTTGCGCCCGCCCGCGGTTCCGTCCGAACACATGCGTGTTCGGCCAGACCCGCGGGCGGGGCTGAGGAAGGGGACCCATTGGATAAGTGGGGTTCTTGACGGTGAGGGGGCAGGCTCGCGTCCCTGCGGGCCGCGGGGGAAGCGGACACCAAGGCTGCCTGAGCCTGAATGCGACGTAAGTATATAATTGACAGATTGGTATATTATCGTAAGGTAAGGGCAGCCTTGGTGGAAGGTGGCAGGAAATAGGGGGTCTTTCTTCGCATGTCTCGCTCAAAACGCCTCATCGATGCGGAGCGCATGGAGATCGTTCGCGAAGCTGCGGAAGGCGTTTCCACTTCAGTGCTGGCGGAACGGTTTGGCGTGTCGGTGCGGGCGATTCAGTACACGCTCAAAGCCGATGCCGAGCGCCAGACGGATGCCGCGATCCCGGTCTCAGCGGTCAGTGTGAAGGTCACGGCTGCGGAGCTTGCGGCGCTCGACGAGGTGTTGGCGAAGGCGGGGATCGAGAGCCGTGCCGAGGGGTTGCGGCGGCTCATTCAGGCGGCAGGCGGGGTGTTCGTTCCGGACGCGCAGATGGCAGCAGAGATGGCGCGCTACCGCGCTTCACTGCACGAGGTCGGCAATGGGGTCGCGCAGATCGCCAAGCAGATGACGCAGGCCAACCGGCAGGGGCAGGGGGCCGTGGGGGGCACGCGTGCCGAGTTCACCGAATTGCGCCTTGTGCAGATGCGCGGGTTGGCGCGGTTCATCCTGGATTCCGCGGACGAGATCGACCTACTGCTACGGCGTCGTCGCGATGCGATGCAGCTCGAAGCCACAGCCGCGCTGAGGGAGTTTGCCCATGCGGCTGAATGATGCCGTTGATGCCGTCACGGGCGAGGTCTTTCGGGACGGCTGGAGCCGCGTCCGGGGCTCGATGCAGGGGCTGCATGTCGCCAAGCAGAAACAGCTCATGCGCGCGGCCGCGGGACACCGGCCCGCGGTCTTCAAGGCAATCCGGGGCGGCGGTACGCATACCAAATCGCAGCTTGCAAACCAGCTTGATTACCTCACAACCAAGTCCACCCATATCGTCGACAGTAGCGGGTTCCTGGATGGCAAGGCGAAGCTCGAGGCGGGTGACATCAAGGACCTGACCGAGCGCTTTGCCAAGCGGTGGGATGCGGGCTTCAAGCCCAAGCTCGGGCAGACCACCCACATGCTCATGTCCTTCCCGATCGGCACGCGCGGGGAGGATGTGCGCGACATCGCGACCGATGTGGCCGAGCGGTTCTTCCAGACCGACGCGGGTCATTTCGATTACATCATCGCGGTGCATGAGGACCGCGATCACCCCCATGCGCATCTGGTGCTGAACCGCCGCTCGCAAGAAGGCGAGTTCTTCTTTCTGGGGCGCAACCACCGCTTCAACTATGACGACTTCCGCGTCGCCATGGTCGAGGAGGCGGAGAAGTATGGCGTGCGCCTGGAAGCCACGCGCCGGGTGGATCGCGGGGTTGTGCATTACCCCGCCCGCACCAGCGAGGTCTATGCGGCGAAGGAAGAGGGGCGCGCGCCCCGCGAGCGGGAACGTGTGGGGGCCGACTTGACCCGGACTCTGGCGGAGATCGCCAACACCAGAACCGTCTACCATTCGCTTGCCGCAGAGGCCTCCCGGGAGGCCCGCGAGGATATTGCCGCGGCACTCTTCCGCGCGGGCGAGGTGCTGGCGCATGGCGGGCAGGTGGACCGAACAGGAGATGTGTATATGGCCGAGGATCAAAGCTTCGAGGAACTGAGAAGTCTCTATGCGGAAAAGCTCGCGCGGGTGCAGGGCATGATCGCCGAGAAGTCTGACGCGGAACGTCCCGTGCTGGAAAAACGCCTCATCGCCATCCAGGCGCAGGTCCAGCACATGCAGCCTCTGGGTCTGCGATCATCCACGCTGTCAGAGACCCCCTCGGAGGGCGGGATCTATTCCGAGGCCAATATCGACACCAACCAGCTAGAACGTCTGGCCGAGTCCGACCTGAGATCGCGATTTGACGTCGCACTACGGGGCACCGGGATCAGCACATCGGAAGTGGTGGCCCGGATCGAGACCGGGGCCTCGAGCGCCGCGCTGGAACATCAGTGGATCGCAGATGATCTCTCCAAGGTGGCGGAGGCGCGCGATTTGAACCTCGAACGCCGCGCCGATCTGGAACAGGCGCGCGACATTCTCAACGATGTGCATGTTGAGCTGGGCACGCTTTTGGAACGGGAAAACGTGCTGCGCCGGGATGGTGTCGTGGAGCAGGAAGCGGTCAGCGAGCGGTTCCACTATCACGAGGACGCGGTG
The DNA here is from genome assembly GCF_001038505.1 of Puniceibacterium sp. IMCC21224. NCBI lineage: Bacteria > Pseudomonadati > Pseudomonadota > Alphaproteobacteria > Rhodobacterales > Paracoccaceae > Puniceibacterium > Puniceibacterium sp. IMCC21224. The sequence goes on along the minus strand of NZ_LDPY01000003.1, from coordinate 102,965 downwards.
CGGGCGATGGAAGGGACAATCCGTCAGGAGATGCGCGCAGACGGCCTGACAGCGCAGCAGATCGAGGACCGGGACTGGGCGGTTGTCTCGCGGGCGGAGCGCCGGATCGAGACGGAGCAGCGCACGTATCTCGAGGCACACCCGGATCTGCTCGCACGTCCTGGCGATGTGATCGACCGGTCTGAACCCTACAGGGAGACCATCACCGATGCGGCCCGCGCCAGCGAGATTGTCCGCGAGGTCGACCGCATCATGGAGGGACGCGACGTCCGCACGCCCGTTGCAGATGCTGTCACGGATGACTTGCGCGCGCGCTATCCGGACATGCCGTCCCATCTCGCCCGTGGGCTTGGCGCGACCTACGCGGCCGTCGTCGATATACGCGACACGGAGGTCATCAATCAGGTCCGCCGCGAAACCGAGATGCGCGACGGGCTCGGGTCTGGCACGCGTGACGACATCCTCTCAACCCGCGATGAAACGGCGATGCGGTCTGATGCCCGTACCGACCGTCTTGCAGAGGAGATTGCGCGCGTCCTGGACCATGAGCGGGCGGGGGAGTTGACCGCGCCCTTCGAGACGGAGGCGGAGCGGGACGCTTTCCGAACGGAAATCGCGCGGGTGCTGGATAACGGCCAACTTGACCGGCTCACATCCGGCGATGCCGATGCGCTGGACAAGGTTCTCGAGGACCGCCTCGACCGGCTCTATGTCGCCAAGGTCTATCTGCAATCCGATGCCGCGACGGCCAACACGGAGGCCTTGCGCCAGGTGGTCGATGATCTTGCCGACACCGAATATGAAAAACACCGCACCACAGACGTGGATGGCGAGACCGAGCGGGGACAGGTCCATTGAGCGCCGCCATGGGAAAAGCGCGGATCGCAACAGGGGTCTTGCTGATGACGCTTGTGACCGGGGCCATGGGCTATACCATTGCCTCGGCGGTGCTGACCTACCAGGATCTCGGCTTCGGCGCCGAGATCGACTTTGCCTATATCGCGCAGAACTATCTGGCGATCCTCGATCGCCGCCCCGAGGATGCCCAACTTATTCACCTGATCATCGGCAGCTTTGCCGCCGCCGGCCTGATGCTGAGCCTCGCCCTCTCGGGGTCCGCCCTGACACGCTTTGGCCAGACCCATTGGCAGACCGCGCGCGAGATGAAAGCCAACGGGTTTTTCGGGGCGCCGGGCACCGGGTTCATCCTCGGCAAGCTGGGGCCGCCGGGCTCCCGCGCCAATTACATTTGCTCCAAGGTCTTCCCCCATGCGCTGATCGTGGCCCCCACGGGCCGCGGCAAGACCACGGGCTTTGTCATTCCGAACCTGCTGACCTGGCAAGGCTCCGCCGTGACGCTCGACGTGAAGGGCGAGTGTTTCGAGGCTACGGCCCGGCACCGCGCGGCCCAAGGCGACAAGGTCTATCGCTTTGCCCCCACCGATTGGGAGGGCAAGCGCACGCATCGCTACAACCCGCTGCTGCGCATCGCCGAGCTCAAAGACCCCGCGCGCCAGCAGATGGAACTGCAGCTTCTGGCGACGCTCTTCCTGCAGAGCGACAATGACCGGGTGCAGGGCCTCCTCAAGGGCGGGATTGATCTCTTCGTGGCGGCAGGCCTGCTGGCGTTCCAGCGCAAGCGCCCGAGCTTGGGGGAGATTTATCGCATCGCGGCGTCGGGCGGGAACAAGCAGAAGGAGTATTTCGCCCGCGGCCACGAGGTCGACAACAGGGCCGCCAAATTGATCTTCACGCGGCTGGCCTCGACCAACAACGATACGCTGACCTCCTATGTCTCGCTCCTGATGACCTCGGGGCTCGATCAATGGCAGAACCCTGCCATCGATGAGGCGACGGCGGTGTCGGACTTTGACTTCCGGACGATCCGCAAAAAGCCCTTTTCGGTCTATCTCGTCGTCCAGCCGCTGATGGTGAAGCCGCTCGCGCCGCTGATCCGGCTCTTCTTCTCCGATCTCCTCTCGGCCATGCAGGAAAAGGATCCCGGACCGGATGAGCCTTGGCCGGTGATGATCATGCTCGATGAGTTCAATCGCCTCGGCAAGATGCCCATCGTGGTCGAGAGCGTCGAGACCCTGCGGACTTATCGTGGCCATTTGGCCGTGGTCACTCAAACCATCCCCGCCCTCGATGAAATCTACGGCGAGAACACCCGCCGCGCCCTGCAGGGCAATGCGGGCGTGAAGCTCTATCTCACGCCCTCGGATGAAAAGACCGTCGAGGAGCTGAGCAAGGCGGTCGGCAAGACCACGAAGACCGTCGTCACGCGCTCACAGTCCATCGGCAAGAACCCCTTTGAGGGTCGTAGCCAATCGACACGCACCGAAGAAAGTTCGTTGTTGCCCGAAGATGAGGCACGCCGCCTGCCGCTCGATGAAATCGTCATGGTCATCGATGCCCAGATGCCGGTCCGTGCGAAGCGGATCCAGTACTTCGACGATCGGCTGTTCAAGGCGATCCACGCGGCGCAGACGGGCGAGTTGCCGTTTCCGGAGCCGGGGGGAGGGGGGCCGCAGGGCACGCTGCCGCTGAGTGTGCGCGCCATGCCGATGACTCCACCCGCGAACGGACCAGGTGGGTCTGACGCCGTTGTGGAGACCGCACGTCAAGATCCTGGTAGTCAAACGTCAGGGCAAACCGAGGCCGTTCCAAAAAAGACCGCGCGTGTCGTTCAAGCCGTTATCGCTGAGGAACAGCGGCAAATAGAGATGGATTTTGGGAGCCAGATCGCGGACGCCGAGGCAGCTGGTGTCGTGGATGAGGCGCAGATGCGCTACGCCGTCGAGGGCTTAGACGACATGGAAGCGATGCTGCGGGAGGACGCCCGTGAAAAGCGGGTTGTTCGATAGGGCGGCGGGCATGGTATGTCGGTCGGGCAGCGCGGGAAGCGGTAGTTCGCTGCGCCGGGTATGAACGGCAGCTGTGAAGACCTTCCAACCAGATCATGTTAGCGAAAGGCTGGTATTCTACATCGCCAGTTAATGAATTCGCAGGCGCGCACGACGAGAGTTGCATTTCAGTGACATGGGCTGCATCCTCACAACGACGCATCTTAAAGCCACGTGAGTGTATCTTGTTAGACCAAACATTTTCTGCAAGGAACCTCAGGAGAATATCCGAGAGAGAAAAACGGCGGGGAAGAGTCCGGGATCTCGACTTTTTCGATTCTGTGAAGGAAAAGACGGAAGAACTAAAGCAGGCCATTCAGGAGACCAAAGAGTTTAGGCGTCTCCATCCGGAAAAATACTCAGACGACGAACAGGCTGAGTTTAATCTCCTCAAGGAGCTCCGCGAAGAGAAGCGGCGCGAGCGTGATGATACACTGCTCCAAGAGCTTGATGGTGTTTCCAGTCAGATCAACAGGAAAGACTTTCAAATTTCGTTCACTCAAGAGGACGGTCCTGGTGGGAAGAAAGTCTACGTCATAGATCAAGAGCTTCCGGACCAGTTCTACGCAATCAAAAAGTTGGAAGCCAATCTTGCGTCTCTCTACCGGCTCAAGCCGGCCAACAGAGATGAAGTAATGAAGCAACTAATTGGAATGATATCGGACGGCTTCAACTATCACGTCTTGCGAACGGACATTTCGAGCTTTTTTGAAAGTATTCCTCACGACCGACTTCTTAAGAAGTTGAAGGGTGATCAACTCCTGAGTCAAAAATCCCTTAGACTAATCTCTGGCATATTGTTCAGGTACGCAAGATTGGCCAGCACCCCAGGCGTTGGCTTGCCGAGAGGCCTTGGTATAAGTTCCTATTTGTCGGAACTTTACATGAGAGATTTCGATCAACGTTTAAGGATGTTAGGCGACGTTGTCTTTTACGCCAGATATGTTGACGATATAGTTGTTCTCTTTGCGCCACTGCCCGGAGCAGATGTTAGGGTGAAGCTACCGAAAATTCGCGGCTTCCTGAGAGACATCTCTCTAACAATGAACGAAACCGCAGAGAAAACAAAGGAGTCACCGGTTAATAACCAGGGGATTCCGGAGACGAAGGGCGCGTGGAACTTTGAGTACCTAGGATACCGCATAGATTTCCGGTCAGGTGTGTCAGTTTACATGAGCCGAAAGCGACTCGCGAGATATAAGAACAGGGTATTCGGCTGCTTCCGAAGGTATGAGAGTCAGAAGTCAAACAATCACAAAAAGGCCTATCGGCTTCTCATAAAGAGGGTTCGCTTTCTTACGAGCAATACCCAGCTTACCCACAATAAAAGCAACGCATATGTAGGAATATATTTCAACAATATGCATATCACGCATCATAATGACCTGAGAGCTCTTGATAGCATTCTAACCGCGAATGTGGGCTCCCTTTCTAGCCCATCTCTAAGAGCGAAGCTGTCAGCATATTCTTTTGTCACCGGGTTTAGTGAAAGAACATTTCGACGCTTTCACAAGAAGGGTGAGTTCAAGGAAATTGTAGAGGCCTGGAAATATGAAGAGTAAAGCTAGGAAAATGAAGCTGTCGCCAAAGGCTCGCTATCAGCGGCCGGTGGCAACTGACATTCTGCCTTTCGAAGTACCGCCTTCATTTTCCAACTCCGGCTTTTTCGCGTTCCTCATGCAACTCGAAGTCAAAATATCTTACTGGGAAAATGTCAAGGCTGTGCGGTGGATCGCTTCCGATGACAGGTTTGATGATGCATTCTGCATAATGTTCAGACTCACTGACAAGTCTAACGAGAACTTCAGGACATTTACGGAAGTTCATGATGGTAAGAATCTAAACGTTCGAGAGTGGAAGATTTCCTCAAGCTGGACGATGCCATTCAACTTCCGAATATCCCACAAAGAAACTGAATTTCGTCAGCTATCTGTAATACATCCCCAAGCGCAGATGTTTGTGGCGGAGTTTTACCAGTCACACGCGTCAGAGATCCTCTATCATTGTTCCAAGAGCAGCTTCTCGATCAGATTTCCAGCATCTGTCGCAAGGTCCGTCAGGTACAAAGATCGGCTCTTCAAAGAGAACGTTGGGGATCCAGGCGACTCCATTGAGGAGGCTGGGAAGGAGTATGAAGGTTCAGGGTCATACTTTACTTACAGCAAGTACAGTAATATTTTTAAATTCTACGAGAATTATGCATATTTGAACGCCGAGCGGAAATTCGGATGTCTGTATAAGCTCGATGTATCGAGTTGCTTCGACAGCATATATACTCATTCCATCACGTGGGCTACACTGGGGCAGGAAGTTGCCAAGGAAAATATAAAAAGTCTCGGCACTACATTTGGAGGTAAGTTTGACAGGCTTATCAGAGAACTAAATAGAGGTGAGACCAACGGAATCGTAATCGGCCCTGAGTTTTCGCGGGTATTCGCTGAAATTATCCTTCAGGATGTTGATCGAAGCTTGGAGCAAGTGCTTCTGTCTGAACACGGCCTGACGAATAGGGTTGACTACGAAATATTTAGGTATGTTGATGATTATTTTGTCTTCTGCGAGCGAGAGGAGGTCGCCACATACGTAAAGCGTCATCTATCGGAGCTGCTGAAGCTTGTTAAGCTCACTTTGAACTCCGAGAAGTCAGAGATTTACGAGAGACCCATCATCACCCCGCTCACAATAGCTAAGAATAGAGTAAGTAGCTGCCTCGCCGAGAGGATCGTCACGAAGGTTGAGAAAAAAAATGATCCGGATGGTGGTGATGACATTGATTACTTCAGTGTCAGAATACAGACTAAGAGCTTGATCGTAGACTTCAAAGCGGCGCTAAAGGAAAGCGGCGTAAAGTATAAAGACGTCTTGAATTACACTCTCGCCGCAATTGAGAGGCGGGTGAATTTCATCTTTCGAAAGTTCAAGGCCAATCATGATGATCACAAGGATTATCGAGAGCTGGTCGCGGCTACGTTGGGAATCTTGGAATTCTCTGCGTTTATTTACGCCGCACAGCCTCGGGTCAACTTTACTGTCAGATTAACTAGAATTATAGCTACGATAGTGGACAAGTTGCATGAAGTTGAAGTTGAACGAGACCTGAAGGATCGGGTCTTCAAGTTCATTTTCGACAATATAAATAGGCATATCAAACATACACCTCATGACCGCTTTCATGAGGTGGAGACGCTCTATCTGCTACTTGCGCTTAACAAGTTGGGTCGCGGCTATAGAATTCCTGAACGAAACATAGCGACCTTCGTTGGGTTGGAAATCAGTGACGCTGGGGATTATTCATTCAAGCGGCACATGAGCTATTTCTCTATTTCTGTCTGCCTGCTCTACGTAAGGAACCAGTCTAGGTACGGAAAGATCCGTGACTTTCTGGAAGCTGAAATCAAGAAAAAGTTTGAAGACAGAAAAGCCTACTTACATCAGGATTCTGAGCTCGTAATCGCCGCTCTCGATCTTCAGTGTTGCCCTTATATTTCCCATGGGCTCAAAGAGTATATCGCGACCAGCTACGGGGTCGAAATCGCTCGAGCGCCCCTACTTCAGCGTGCAGCTCCGTACTGGTTTACCAATTGGGAGAACTTTGACCTTTCGAGAGAGCTTGACAAGAAGCGTGCTCGTGAAGTTTATTGATGATTAGAGCGGCACCCAAGCTAAATTGCCATGCGCGAAGCTCTTCGAGTGAAGCGTAGTTGCGGCACACACACAAGCTCCATGTCCTGCGTGCCTATAGACGTTATCAGGACTCCGTCGGTGGTCGAGGTGCGCCACCGACAATATTTCGCTGAGATAGAGCGCTGCGCTAAAGCCTAAGGCTTTGATGCAGGCTGCGCGGATCAATCAGATAAGTTAAGGCTCGGTCCTTCGCTGCATTTGGCCACAATGTCTCTTTTGGGCAGTCACCGTCGCCCAAGCCGCCCCAGTCTCGCCAGCTGCGCCAGCATTTTTGACCCTGAGTCCGCGGACCCTGTGCCGCCTGCGGAACCCGTCTGCCCCATGCCTTGCCTCATTGGCATCTGTTGCACTCCGAACAATTGCCGCGCTCTGAGGGCCGCGTACTCCGTGCCGCTCGCCCCACCGATCAGATACCGATTGTAGGACTGTTGGCTGCCCATGGCGGCGCGGGCGAAGCTGTAGCCGCCGCCAAGGCCACCAGAAAGCGCGGGCATCATGATGTTGCCGGAGATCGCGCGTACGATGAAGGGCGTTGCGATGATGAATCCCTTGGCCATGAGCACCATCATGAAGAACGGAATGAGCGCGCCGATATTGGTGGCCCCTTCCGGGTCGCCCAACTCGCCAATAAGTGCCGAGGACACCCCGGTGATCGTCGCGAACACGCCTGCAACTACGATCGGGTAGAGCGCAAAGGAGACCAGCGCGGACAGCCAGCGCGCAAAATAGTCCTTGGTCACCTCGAACAGCGTCAGGAAAATCATCACTGGGGCGATCCCGATCAGAAGCGCGATCATCAGTCGGGAGGCCACGAGGATGAAGGCGGCCAGTCCGCCGAGGATTGAGAGTAGAAGCACACCGACTATGTCGAGCATGGCGCCAGCCATCCAGTTCAGCTCGGACCCGGCAGCGTTCAGATAGTCGCCCAGCTCCGCGATCAGCCGGTCGAATTCCTCCGCGAAGGTGCCTGAAGGGCCCGGACTGCCGCCGCCGACCGAGGCCACCAGCGCGCCCGCGATACTGTCGATCCCATAGAGAATGGCTGACGAGAACGCGTTGAACTGCATCCAATTGGTCGCGAATATCCCGATGAGCCCGATCTTGACCGCGAGCCAGAAGGCTGTGTGCCCATCCATGGCCCGATATTGATAGATCATGTTGATGCCGACGAGGATCACGACCAGCGTTGTCCCCAAAACCAGAAGCGTGCCGACCGTTGCCGCAACCGCACCAAACTGGGTTTCGGCGGCGGTGTTGAGATAGCCTTGGGAGGTTTCAACGAAGTAGGTGACGACACTCATCGCGGCGCTGCCTTACCAATTACCTGCGGCGTCGCAGATGGCCTTCGCTGCAGGGCGGGCGGCATTGGCGCGGCGGTTGTAGGCGTCCGAGGCTTGCAGCATCTCCCATCGTTCGTCGCTCGCGTATTTTTCCCGAAACATCGCCTCTGCTGCGTCCCAGGACGGGAACCGGGTCGCGCAGTCGCAGTTGCCGATCTCAACGACCCGCTCGAGATTCTGGGCGCGATAGATGTCCTGAACCAGAACCCGCTGATATGCCTGACGCAAGGGGATCTTCTGCATCCAGACAGGTTCAGCGGGCCGGTCTGGACAGACGGTGAAGTTGCGCTCGAGGGTCGGCACGAGATTGCGCTCGGCAACGGCGAAAGTAGGCGTCAGGCTTAGGGCCAGCGCGGCCAAGGCGAGGTGCTGCGCCTGCCTCATGCCGTGGCTCCAGCGGGTGTGGTTTCGCGCTTCAGGAAAACGGTGTGCCCGATATTGGCGAATTCCGAAGTGCTGATCGACACCACCTCCCACCCGTCTGCGCCCTTCTCGTTCAGGCTGGCCTGCATGTCGGAGAGGCTGGTCTTACGAGTCATGGGAAAGGACAAGATATCGTATTCAAAGGTCTTCATGGGGAAGTTCCAATCTCGGTGGCGCCGGGGAGGTAGAATTCGGTGATGCCGCGTTTGCCGTCATGCCGGCCGGTCTGGATGATCACGTCGATGGAATTTTCGATGTACTGGATCATGTCGGCATAGGTCATCGGGATCTCGGTCTTCAGTGCTGCGATCGCGAGGCGCTGCACGGCAAGTTGGGGGGTTTCGGCATGCAGCGTGGTCATCGAGCCGCCATGGCCGGTGTTGATGGCTTCCAGAAAGGTCATGGCCTCCTTGCCGCGGACCTCGCCGAGGATGATCCGGTCGGGGCGCATGCGCAGCGTCGCAGTGAGAAGCACATCGGCGGTCTGGAATTCTGCGTCGCGATGGGCGATGAGGGTCACGGCATTTGGTTGGGTCGGCAGAAGCTCGGCGGCTTCTTCGATGGTGACGATGCGTTCCTCGGCCGGTACGTGAGAGAGGATCTTGCGCGCGGCCACGGTCTTGCCGGTGGAGGTGCCGCCCGAGACGATCATGTTGAGTTTGTTCTCGACGCAGAAGGCGAGCGCATCATCGATCAAACCCGCAGCCACCACTGCGCGCAAGGCACGCTTTTTTTCCACGCGCAGGTCTTCGAGCTTGCGCTCTTTTCCGTAGAGGAAATCGAGTGCGATGCCCTCGAGTGGCAGGCTCGAGAAGAACCGCAGGCTGATCGACATGGCCGAGAGCACGGCGGGCGGGGTGATGACCTGTGCGCGGATCGGGCGCCCCTTGTAGGTGATCGAAACCGAGACGATGGGGCGGTCCTTGCTCATCGTGGTATTGGCCGATGAGGCGATCTGGTTGCCGAGGTCCCTGACCTGAACGCCGGTCAGCCTTTGATCCAGCGCGCGCATGAAGTGATCGCCCTGGAATTCGCCCCAGCAGGTGCCATCAGGGTTGATGCAGATCTCGATGACATCGTCGCGAGCGGCGGCGTCGATCCGGTCGAGCGAGGTTTCGAGATAGCTCAGCGACATGGGCTCAGAATATCTCCAGATCGCGGTCGACCATGACCGTGACGCGGGCGCCCTGGTCAACATAGATGACGGGGCCGATGGAGAGGTAATCGCCGATGACGCTGTCCGTGGCATCTGCCAGATCATCGCCAACGTCTTCGAGAGCGTCGGCGGCAGTCTCATCCTGGACTTCGGAGGCGGCGGCACTGGGTGCTGCGGAGATCAGCGAGATCAGTGCGGCCGACCCGAAACGCTCGGCGAAGCGTGTGTCTATGAGGCCGGTGACGCCAGAACGGCCCAGTTCATCACCTCCGAAGGAGCTGATCTGGACGGTCTGGTTGTCGGGCAGGATGATCCGGTCCCAGGCGATCGTGACGCGGCGCTGCGCGATATCGACGCCAGCGCGGTAGCGCCCGACGAGACGGGATCCGCGGGGGATCAAGAGGCGCACGCCATCGACGCTGTAGACATCCTCGGACACCACGGCACGGGTCTGGCCGGGCAGGGAGCTGTCAAGGGCGGTTTCCATGACGGCCTGGATCATGGTGCCCTGGATGATGGTGTTGGAGGGATTGGCGATCACCTCGGCCTGCGTCACCGTCGAGGGCAGCGCCCCGTTCAGCACGAAATCCGTCACCTCGCCGAAGGTGCGTTCGGTCAGAGCCGTTTCATTCGCTCCGGACGTGCCGCCAAACGCGATGGTGGGCGAGGCGATGCGCCGCTCCTGGAAGGCGCGTTCCTCCGCGGCGCGGCGCTCCAGCTCGGCCATGCGCCGGGCTTCTTCCTCGCGGCGCAGTCGCTCTTGCTCGCGTGCGCGCAGCTCATCTTCCGTGGGGCCCGCTGGAGCGGGTTGGGGTCGGCTGGCCTCGAGTTGGGCCAATTCAAGATCCATACGGAGTTGTTCAAGACTTCGATCCCGCGCCGTCAGTTCGTCCTGAAATCGTTGCTGTGCGGCTTCCGAGGCGGCTTGCAGCGCCGCAATCTGAGCGGTCAGCGCGTCGATCGCCTCTGCGGCGGCGGTGTCTTCCTCGACGACCGGTTCAGGGGCGTTGCGCAACTCCTCAATCTGGGCCTGCAGGGCGGTGATCTGCGCCAGAAGCTCGGCATTGGGCTCAACGGGGTCTGGTCCGACGAACACAACCTCGGGCTCGGGCGGGGGCAAGGTCTCGATGGCGCCAAAGCCGTCCCCCTCGTTTTGGAAGACGTCTGGGGTGGCCGTCGGCAAGGCTACCTCTTCGTCGGGCTGTGAGAGGAGATAAAGCAGGGCACCACCCGCGCCGATGACAAGGACCACGATCAGCGTGAGCAGGGGCGACCGGCGCTGCGCCGCCGTGGGGGCGCGGGCACTGCCTTTCTCAAGGGCGGCGAGGCGTTTTTCCAGCTCGGTGTTCCCGGTATCGCTCATGAGGTGGCCTCCGCGGGCGGGATCGCCTCGATGCAGACCACCTCTTCGCCAAGTCGCAGGACCCATTGGCGGTTTACGCCGCTGACGCGGATCACGCCGTCTTCAGGGGTTTGCGTGTTGACCGTGCGTTCACGGCCGCCCGCGTAGCGGAAGATCGCTGGCACAGGTGCGTTCCGCGGAAACGCGAAATACGTGAACGTCCCGTCATCCCAGATGCGTGTTGGCGTGAACTCGGTCCGCGCGCTGGCGCCGTAATTGTAGTTCGGCGCTTGGGCGGCGATGGCCCGGGTCGGGCGCGCAGCGTCGTCTGGATAGCGGAACTGCACCACGTAGAAGGTCGGGCTGCGTACCTCCTGGACGTTGAAGTAGTAGCTCCGGCGGTTCGTATAGACTGTCACATTGGTATGCACCCCGCGCGCCACAGGCTTGATTGCAAATGCCTGGCCTCCGGGCACGCCATCGATCTCGAAGCCCTCGGTGTCGCCCGCGATGATCGAGCGGATGCTTTCGCCCTCGCCGAACTCGATGGTGGTCACATGGGTGAGCGACACGCTGAGACGGTAGACCTGACCCTCCTGGTAGGTGGCCAAGCGCACCCGGCTGTCGTTGGGACCGCCACGCGGGATGGCTTCGGCAGAGGCGAGGCCGGGCAACAGGGCAATGACAAAAATAAGCGATCTTATAAACAACAACGTCAGTTCTCCAATCTGTCGGAGCGGATGGAATATTCGAGGACGGTGAAGCCGAATGGATTGGTCCAGACCTCATCTATGGAGCGGCGGGTCTCCGGGCGGAACTCGAAGAGAAGCGTCGCAGTGAAGAGGCCGGTCTGGGTGCCGTTAATGGACGTCAGGCGCTTGCGCAGGCGGACCGTCGCGCGGTTGGTTCCGATCCGGTTGATGCTGAGGATTTCCACGTCGAGCCGAGCATTGGGGCCATAGACCGTCGGCGGGTAATTCTCGTTGGCGCTGTTCCAGATCTGGCGCAGCCCGCTCTCGGCAGCTCCGTCCGAGCGGCGCAGGACGCTGCGGATGCGCAGATCGTTGTCGAGCTGGTTATAGACCTCCCGGTCGGTCACATAGCGGAACACCTCCGCCTCGATGATCGCCTGGTTGGCGGTCACCGAGGAGGCGCCTACCGAGGCTTCGGGGAGTGCAAAGCCGGTGGCGGGATCATAGGGGACAACGACGGGGGGCGGGTCGACATCGAGGATCGAGACAGCCGCGGCACTCAGACAGCCGATGATACCGAAGACAAGGCCCATCAGGCCAAGGCGTTGCCAGAGCCGTTCGCGGCGCAGGGCACCGTAGACCAGTTCTTCCTCGATGATCTCTTGTTCACTCGCCACCATTCATGCCCCCACGGTCAGTCTGCCCGGAGGTCCGGTAACGTGAAATCCATGAAGCGCTGCTCTTCGGCGATGGTGGCGGCATCGATCACGCCGCCCGTGCCATCGCCCACGGTCTGCACCGCTTCGAGCTGCCACATGGCGACCAGCGCAATGGCGAGCTCCGCGGTCACGCGCGTGTTGAGATCGATGCTTTCCTTGAGTTCGTCCATGTCGTCGATGAGTCCGACAAGGCGGTCTACCCGCTCGAGCGATTGGCCGGCATCTTCATAGCTGTTCTGGGCGGCGGCTGAGACGAGCGCGCCGGTTGTTGCCTGCGTCGCCACGCGGTTGGCTCCGGGATTGCCGCTCGTGGCCATTTCGGAGAGAGTGTCGTCATCGAAGCCGAGATCGGCCAGCACCCGGTCCATCTGGGTTTCGATCTCGCCTGCGCCGGAGCCCGAGAGGCTCGAGAAATCCCCCGTCTTGATCGCCTCAATAGTGGCGAGGATGTCCCCGAACTCTTGGTCGAGCAGACCGTTCAACTCGTCTTCCATTTCCGTCCGGATGATTTCGGGAAGCTCGGCGAGGCGGGTGAGCGCTTCATAGGTTCTTTGCAGCTCCGCGAGTTGGTCCGTGAGCGTGGCAAGCTGTTCGCGGAGCTGCGTCAGCTGCTCGTTTTGCAGGATCTCGTCTTCGATCATCTGCCGCAGCTGCTGGATGTTTTGCGCGATGTTCTGGGTGTCGACGACGGGTACACCTTGTGCTGCGGCAGGGGGTAGGGCGCTGAACTGCAAGCCAACGCCAAGTGTCGTGGCCAAAGCTGTCCTCAAGAGCAGATGTCCCATCATTCAATCTCCCTGATCGTAAAATCCATGAACGCGCCTTCGGCCATGCGGGCGCTGGCCTGGGCCAACTCCTCGGCAGAAAGGACGCGGGTGCGTGCCGCCTGAAGCCGGATGCGTGCAGCGACGAGGCGCACGAGTTCGGCGCGGGCATAGGTGTTGAGTGCGATGCTTTCCTGCACGTCTTCAGTCTCGGAAATCCGTTCGACGATGTCGGAAATGCGCAGGGCGGCTTGGCGGATCGCGGCTGGTGAGTTGCTGCCATAAAAGGCCGCCCCATGACCCGTGAGCGAGAGGTTGGCATTGGCGAGAAGCGCCGGATCGATCGTGCCAAGCGCATCGATCCCGCCGATACGGCTTAGATATAGATTGTAGCGTTCAGGGATGACCGAAACGTAGTGCTGGGTCTCGCGGAAGGGTGGCACGCCGCCATACTCGAAAACCCGGCCGGGTCCGGCGTTATAGGCCGCGAGGGCGTTGATGATGTTGCCATCGAATGTGTTGAGCTGGGCTGCCAGATAGCGCGCGCCGCCATGCACCTGCAGGTAGGGGCTGTCGTAGTATTCCGGGTTGATGCCGAGATCACTGGCCGTGCCAGGCATGATCTGAGTGAGACCATAAGCGCCAACGGGAGAGCGTGCCCCAATGGTGAACCGGCTTTCCTGCCAGATCAGCGCTTGCAGCAACGCGCGCCACTGGACGGGCGAGAGCCCTGCGCGGCCAACACCCGCAAAGCCGCTGGTCTCCTGAGCCACGCGGATGATGAGTTGCTCGATGGTCTCAGACGCATCCCCGAACATCTGCGCACCGCCGGGATTGGGATCGATCTCGCCCGTGCCATAAACGGCTTCTACGGCGCGGTCGGGATCGCCGCTGCCGTTTTCCAGCCCCGAGACCATGGCGGGCAGTCCCTGACCGCCGAAGCTGGTCTGCGCATCGAGGATGCGTCGGAGGGTTTCCAGCTGCTCCCGTTCGATCTCGGCAATGAGTTCGCGCACGGCAAGCTTGTCCGCCTGAACGGCCAAGTCAGCCTCGCGATCGCCAGTCTCGACGATGTCACGCGCGGTCAGCCCACTGTCATTGGTCGGCACGCCTTGAGACAAGGCGAGACCGGGCAGCAGGCAAAACGCGAGGATATGAGGCAGGCTAGACTTCAACGTCGCCCTCCGGCGCGCCGAGCGGTGCGAAGTGGCAATCCTGGGCTGTCGCTGCCGTCGAGGCGAGAAAGGAAAAGCAATTGGCCTGCGGCTCCCGATACTGGGTGCAGGAGGCCAGCGCGCCGAGCGCAGCCAAAGCCAACAATTTGGCGTTTCGAGATTGTCTTGAATCGTTTGTTCGCTGCCTCTCGCTTCGCTCGAACGCGAAAAACGATGCAGGATTTATTGGTGAAATCTCGATACGCCATATACGAATCATGAAAGCCTCCAGAAGTCTGGGCGGTCGCGGTAGTCGGCCCCAACAAGCGCTTCGCCTTTCTCCATGCCGCCAAGAATGGTGAGATTGAGTCCAAGGGCGCTCAGATCGGCATCGACGACGATTGAGCCCTGATCGTCGCGGATCAGCGCCAAGCGGCTGTTGCTGCCCGTGTTGAGAAGGACGTCGAGTTCCTTCTCCGTGAGGTTCAGCATGGCGTAATCCGCAGGCTGCGCGCGGATATTGGGCAGCAGGATCTGCGTCGGAACGGCTTCGACGATGGTCTTGCCGGTCCGGGTGCGCTCAAGCTGGCTTGCGTATTGCGTCATCATCACCGCGACGGTGTTCTGCTTGCGCGCGGTCACCAGCCAGTTCGATAGCCGCTCGGCGAAATATGCGTTGTCGAGCGCCTTCCAGGCCTCGTCGATCACGATGATGGTGGGGCGGCGGTCCTCGATCTCGCGCTCGACCCGGCGGAAAAGATAGGAGAGAACCGCCATCCGTTCCTTGTCGGCCTCGCTGTCGAGAATGCCGGTCAGATCGAAGCCCACCACATCGCCTTTGAGCGAGAACGTGTCCTCGAGGCTCTGCCCGAAGATCCAACCATAGCGGCCGTCTTCAGACCACTCGAGCAGGCGCTGGTGCAGATCGCCGCCATCATCGGTGGACACAAAAAGCGACGCGAAATCCCGCCAGTTCCGCAGGGCCGGATTGGAGGCCTGGGCATTCTGGCGCACGACTTCCTGGATGCGGTTGGTCTGTGCGGGCGTCAGGGGCTTGTCAGCGCGGTAGAGCAGGGTGGCAAGCCAGTCCGAGAGCCAGGCGGTGCCGCGGGCATCGGTCTCTGTCCAGAGCGGGTTGAGGCCCGTGGGCTGACCGGCGTTCAGGGACGCGTAGCGCCCGCCATTCGCGCGGACCGCCATCTCCATGCCAAGACGGTAATCGAAGACGAAGATCCGCGCCCCTGCGCGACGGACCTGGGTCATCAGGAAGGCCGAAAGCACCGATTTGCCCGACCCGGGCCGTCCCATGATCAGCGTATGACCGCTGGTCGGTTCTTTGTCGGGCGATCCCTGCTCGTGATAAGAAAACCGGTAGGCGCTCTGCTCCGGCGTGGGCAAATAAGTGACGACCCGGCCCCATGGGGTTTTCTCGGCGGGTTTGCCGAGCTGTGTCCGGTGAAAGGCCGCAAAATCCGCGAAGTTGCGATTGGTGACGGCGCTGGCACGCACCCGCTTGGACTGGTTGCCGGGATGCTGGCTGAGGTAATGCGCCTTGGCCGCGACCCGCTCGCCAATCATCTTCACGCCTTCGGTTGCGGCGGCGTTCACGATCTCTGCGCTGAGCGTCTGTAGCTCTTCGAGCGTGTCGCAAAAGAGCGTCACGACCATATGATGCTCGCCGAAGCTTTGGCGCTTGGCCTCGAGATCATCGGCGGCGATGTCGAGCGCTTCCAGGAGCGAGAGGGCAGCGTCCTGGCTCGCCTGCATCTGCCGCTTTTGCCGTTTGATGCGGCCCGCCATGAGGTTCGAATTGATCGGTGTGAAGGAATGGGTGACGATCATGTCGACCGGCAGGTTCAGCATGTCGAACATGGTGCAGGAGGTGCCTTCCGAGTACTCCCCGATGGTGAAACTCTTGCCGTAGCGATGCCCCACCACGCCTTCCGAGAGTTCGAAATGGTCTCCGTGAAACGTCACGCGGGTATTGGCGACGTTGAAGGACAGAAAGCCATAGGTGTTTTCCGGATAAAGCGGCAGCTCGGTGCCTGTGTTCAGGGCGCCCAGAAACCCCACCAATTCCCCCGATGCGGCCGACAGCAAGCGCGGCTTCAGCTCGGCGAGGCCAGACAGAAAGACGTTCACGGCCTCACCGAGGCGCTGCAGGCGTTTGCGGGTTTCCTCTCTCAGGCGGTCCGGTGCGCTGCGGCTGAGGAATGGCAGGAGGCTTTTCGGGGGTGGGCGGTGAATGACGGTGAGCGTCAGCGTCTTGTCGCGCAGCCCGCTGGTCTCGAGTTTCGCGCGCCAGCGCCGGTCCACCTCGCCAGCGAAGCTGTCCTCACGGATGGGGTCGAGATCAGGTTTGATGGCCTTGGAGACCTTGTGGACGTAATAGCTGAATTCCGGCCCAAGTTGCGCGACGATGCGGGCAAAAAGCGCCGTCACCTTGTCGAGATAGGCATCGTCCGTCGTGTAGCTGTTGATCCCCTCGAGCCGGATGCAGCGGAAGAGCTCATTGACCCGGGTGCGCACGGTCTGGTCATCAACTAAGCTCACATAGGGCAGCATGTGCGCGAGGCGGGTCTCGCGTGAATACCACTCTGGTGTCATCGTGCGGGGATCGAGCGCAGCATCACGGGGCATAGCTGTCCCCGCCGTGAATGCTGCGGTTCCGCGTGGGCGGGGTTTCCTGCAGCGCCGTCATCATCACGTCGATGAAGCGCGGGTCCCAATCTGCGGCCTTCCAAAGCACCGGGTAGAGCAGGGCCGCGACAACCAGTACCGCGATGTGCTGGACCCAGACGAACAAGAGCACCGAACCGAAGAGCCAGACCATCGCGTATATGATGGGCAGGCCCAGAAGCTTCGGCGGGCGCACGAGGCCGAGAAAGAGAGGCGCGCGCTCAGCCACCGGCGAAGACCGCGGCAACGATGGTGGGGGCAGCCGCGACACCGGCGATGCCTACAAGCACCCAGAGCGCCTGGCGCAGATCGATGATGTTGAAGAACCAGCTGAGAAAGACCCCGAGAACGGCCAGCGTCGCGATGACAACGCCAAGTGGGCCGGTCAGCGCATCGACGATACCCTGCAACAGGCTCTGGATTGGGGAGAGATCGATGCTCTGTGCAAGGGCGGGTTCGGCAATGAACAGGAATAGCGCCAGCGAGGCGACAAAGAGGTTTGAAATCTGTTTCACGAATTTGATCCTTCCAATCGGGCCACGACGGCCATGACGCGGGCCACGTGGTTCTGGGTTTCTCGGTAGGGGGGAACGCCGCCATACTGGCGGACCGCATCGGGTCCGGCGTTGTAGGCAGCCAGCGCCAGGTGCGGATCGCCGAATGTCTCCAGCATCATCGCGAGGTAGCGGGCGGAGCCATCAAGGTTCTGCAGCGGATCACGCGGGTCAACGCCGAGGTCGCGCGCGGTGTCGGGCATCAGCTGACCAAGGCCAATGGCACCCGCATGTGAGATCGCATCCTGCCGATAGGCGCTCTCAACCTCGATATTCGCCCGATAGAGAGCCAGCCAATCCGTCACGGAAAGCCCCGCGCGACGCAGGCCGGGATGGCCGGCATAGCGCAAGGCCGTGGTCTGAATCCCGGAGAGGACATCGGTGCGGGGCAGGGGAGTCGGGCGGGCAAGGGCCGCGACTTGGACGCCCTCTTGCTCGGCCTCTACCTCGCCGAAGATCGCGATCCCATCGGAGGCCGAACCCTGACCAATCCCGTCATTGTAGTTTCGAGCAAAGCTGCTTTGGGAGCGTGACGGGATCAGGGAGCCGTCGCTCTCCATGACCAGGACCATTTGAGCTGAGGCAGGTGCTGCGACCAGCCAGAGACAGACAAGGTTAGTTGCCAGGGCCCTTGTCTGATGGGGCTTTGTCTGGCGGGGCGAGTTTATGCGTGCGGCTTGTACCCGCCTCAAGCGGCAGGTCGACATGTGCAAAGCCAAGGCCAATGAAGAAAGACACCACGCCGGAGATCGTCTTGAACTCGCGGATCTTGATATCGTTGTAGGTCGTCCGCGTGCGGGCGGTGACGAGGAGTTTTTCCGCCCCATCATCAGAGACAACGCGCATGATCCAGACCCCGTAATAGCTCGGGCCTTTCTTATGTGCCGACTCCTGGCACAGGATTTCTGCGCTATAGCCGCTTTCCACGAGTTCGCGGAATCTGGCTTCCGTAACCACATTTGGTGCTTCGATGTCCCAGTTCATGGCCCGGCTCACGCTTTCTCCAATGGCGCGACCCCAGGCATTCCCACTTGAAGCCCAGAGTTACGATAGTATACTATCAACCGCAAGATGTAATATCGTGCTTCAGCTGTAGTTTGGTCACGCAAACATTAGTCACGGCCAGTGCCCGTGTTCAAGGAGATAACAGGTTTGAAAAACCCAAGGTTGACATACCTGTTCCCATTACAAGCTATGGCCCTTCTGATCTGCGTTCCTGGGCCAGTTTTGGCGGAATCTTGCATCCCGCCGCACCGTCCCTTCCTGCCAAGCGATTCGCAGGCGGCGCGGGATTATGGGGACATCATCCGTCGCGATTTCGAAGACTACATCCAGGATATCCAGAGTTACTTCCGTTGTCTCGACGGTGAACGGGCCCGCGCATTCGAGGAAGCGCGCGAAGTCAGCGAGGATTATGGCCTACTTCTGCAATTGGTAGGGGATTGATGGGCAACCTCTGCAGCATCAAACTTGCAGCCCATGGCAACCAGACGCCGACAATACCCTCAAATATCTACTTTTTAGATAACAGATTTCATCCGCTAGCGACGTCACAAAAGGTATGTGACGCGTGGCAAAGACAATCAGAAGCACGGGACAGGTGGCACTTTGCCAGGCGTTGGTCGACGCCCGTATCAAGGCGGGCCTCGGTCAGGAGGACTTGGCAGTTAGACTCAATTGCCATCAATCCCTCGTGGCGCGCATTGAAAGCGGTCAGCGCCGGGTCGACGTCGTCGAACTGGTCGTCCTCGCCCGCGCCATTGGCTTTGACCCGTTCAAGGTTCTGGCGATCGTTGAAGCCGCCACGGAGCCCGACCACCGAATTTGAGCAATTTCATCAATCAAGCACACGGGAGCTGACTTCTCTCGGGGTGAATATCGATGCCGCGAGGAAGAGCAGCTAACCAATTTAAAGAAAACCGGCATGGCGCTGCAGCAAACGCTTTCGAAGCCCAAGCTGCGTTCCGCAAAGCCCATTTGCAGGAAGTTAATAAATAGTGAATGAAGATAAAGTCGAAGGCGTCGCAATTGCCAATTTGATTGCAGCCGATGAGAACAGAGTTGTTGGCTGGGTTTATCGCTGGAACACAGGTGCGCTTGCAGTCCTTTGGGATGTGGATGGGCCGCAGCGCGTATCAAAGCTTTGCCCGGATCTATGTGATGCTGAAAAAGCTGAAATCGACTTCGCGTCACTCACGCAGCTGCCCTGTCGCGAACACTGAAAGGGAAGAATATGGCCTTTACGACCCTCGAATGCGTGCGTTTGCCTGCGTTGCAGGTTTGGTTTCATACAAGGGTCTGCGCGACGTCACTGCGGCTCAACAGTCAGTAGTTGACCTGCTCGAAGCCGTAGTTCCCGTTATAATCACGCCACTCCACAAAGACTGATCTGTGAAAAATACTGGGGCAGCGCTCACCCCATCGCTTGAGACCGGCATGCGCAGCAGGAAGCGCTGCGGGTGTCGAGGCCCTCCACGAAAAGTCACCCTGTGTGCCGTAGGTGCCAAGCACGACGACAGCACTTCGGTTGCAATCCCCATCGTCGCCGGATTTTCGTTGCCATGCATATCGTACATCGAACACGCGGATGGAGCGCACGAAATTGAATTCCTGCCCGCTGATATCGATGTCGGCGCGGTCTTCTACGAGCTGGAGGGCGTAGTCAGCCTTGACGAGGTTGCCCCATGCCGCGTCGGCGCCTTTGAACACGGGCATACCGCCTGCCCTGGCGGCTTGACCAAAGAGCGGGGCTGCTGAGTTTGGTGGGGTCCCAGCAGAACCATACAGGGCATAGAATATCCGGTCCGCGGGGCGTGACCTGACAGGTCCATCGTAAGACGCTCCCATCGGGCAGCGCCAAATCTGCAGCGGCGGCTCCACCGGCCAAGGTGTGATGCGCCGGATGAACTCGGCCCGCGCGCGGGCGCATGGCACGGAAGCCGGCCACCCGCCGGACAAACACAGCAAGATGGCGCAATCGATCTGATAGGTTTGGGCGCGGGCTTGCGTCGGAACTGTTGGCCCGGTCAAGGCGAGAGCTAAAAAGGCCGCCAGTGGGATGTTTTTGAATTCGAAACGCATGGCAAGAACCCTTGACAATCTTCACCCAGCATACATACGAAAATATACTATTGCAACATTGATGATGCGTGTTGCGGTTGCGGCGGTCAGCAAGATCGCGAGGTGACCTAGCCGCCCGTCGTCATCCGCCACGTTGCGCGCGGCGCCAGTCCCACGGCATGTCAAAGCGTCCGGACCAGATATTGCGCCGTGCGGAACTGGCCTCGTTCTCATCGCGGATATAGTCGCGGCTGTATTGGCGATAAGCGACCGCCCACCCTTCACGCACAAGCCAAGCGTTCAGATCGGTACCGTCTTGATGACAGACCGCAATGAAGCGGCCATAGCGGTCGATATCTCGCACGGTGCAGCTGACCCGCCGGTGGCCGATCCTGTCGGCGAGAGACAGTGCTGCTTGTTGTCCGCACCGCCAGCGCTGACCCTCAGCCGTAGCGCAAACTTGCCGACTTTCCGGGGCATCGATCCCATGCAGCCGGATGCGCTGTCCCCGGATTTCCAGTGTATCGCCGTCGATCACGCTGGCAACGCCGGTCAAACGATCAGCATGGGCCTGTTCAAGAAAATATGGGGTTTGAGAAACCTCCGGTTGTACTGCTCTACTTTTGCGTGGGGTGTCGCCTTGGCGATCGCGTTGGTTAGCAAGGCAGGGGCCGAAACCTGCATCGCGCCGATACGACCCTTTGTTCCGAGTGATCCACTTGCGATGCGGGAGTTTCGAGACCTCATTCGTCAAGATTTTGAGTTCTACATTCATGATGTTCAGGAATATTTCCGCTGTTTGGATGAAGAACGTGCGCGCGCATTTGACGAGGCACGGAACGTCAGCGACGAGGTATGGGCGATTTTTGGATGTCACAGGTCAATGATTGCTCCTTCTTAAGGTGAGGGTTGAAGACCTTCCTTACTAAAAATATCTAAATTTTAGATAATCTACATTCTAGATTAACGACGTCGCAAGAGGTTTGTGACGCGTGACAAAAACTATTAGAAGCTCAGGACATGAAGCGCTGTGCGAAGCCTTGATCGCGGCGAGGATGACGGCTGGACTGACACAAGCTCAGCTTGCTGACCGTTTGCGATGCCACCAGTCATTTGTAGCTCGCTTGGAAAGTGGACAGCGGCGGATCGATGCTATTGAGCTAATTGTTATAGCTCGAGCACTAAACGCTGATGCGCATGCCTTTTTGAATGTTACTGAACAACATACGGAACTTGACCATGAGCTTTAGATGAAAATTGAGCTCCCGAAACGGGTAATCTCAAGAGTGTTGAGGTTAACTCTTACTGCTTTCGCTCTGTATTGGTAGGTTTTCTAGTAAATCTACCAGTTCTTTGCTACCGAGCAACCTTGCTCTGGCTAAAGTACCAGTATTGATTTTTCGATCAATGCAGTCAACTTTTTGACCTTTATATAACCGGAGCACACCGAGCGCTCCGGTCTCCCAAACATAGATCCACCCGATAGTTCGAGTGGGATTGACGGCGATCAACCGCGCGATAGCAATACCTTCCAATGCTTGATCATTCACTGGTGAAACAAACCTTAAGATGTCCTTATGCTATATTCGGAGCGTATCTTAACCCACTACTACTATGCTAATGGCGGCCAAAATATTTAGTCATTCTTTCTATGGCCCGACGCCGATTTTCTGCTTTACCTCGTCAAGATTAAAAGTTGCGCTGCGCTCAACAATTTTACCATCTTGGAGCCGATCAATCCCAATCGCTGGGAATACCGCGGTTCTATTTGTTGCGGGGATACCGATCCAATTGCCCGTGTGAGTGCCATAAACCGTCACGAGGCTTACGACGATATCACCTTGGGCCACTTGCAAGTCCAATCGGTCCAACACATCGGGCCAGCCCGCGTGAAATTGGCGAGCCCAAGTTTTTACACCCTCTGGACCTTTCAGATCGAATTGCGGCCAGTAAAATTCTTCAGCAAATATTTCGTCGGCTACCTCGTAGGCCTTTTTATTAACGATTTCTTGAAACATGCGCGCAACGATCCTTTTGTTGCGTGCTTCTTGGGGCGTGTCGGGGCTAGCGGCGGCTAGAGCTGCGTCGGTTAGGATGTTGGCGTAACCGGCCAGTAGATCATTTGTCATTTTGAGTCCCTTTCGGTGGTTTGGTTGAGTTTGGGGATGCGGTGCAAATTACACCGTCATTGATCAACGCTTTGATGTCTGCTGCCGATAGACCAAGCAGACCTGAAAGGAGGGCAGGGCCGTCTTCGCCCAGCTTTGGTGGGTAACGATGATGCTTGGCAGCCGCGTCTTGGCTAAACTTGATCGGGTTACCTGCGACGCGCGCGGAATGGCCGTCATTGGATTGAATATCCTCAACCATGCCCCGCGCGATAACATGCGGGTCTGACAGGCTCTTTTGTAGAGTATTTACCTCTGCGGCGGGTATCCTGTTTTCCACGAATACCTTTGCCCAATGGCTCGCCGGTTGAGTCGAGAATCCACGCTCAAGAAGTTGCCAAAGCGCCTCACGGTTCTTGTTGCGATCTCCAAGGTCGACAAATCGGGGGTCGGTGAGAAGATCTGGTTCGCCAAGGCACGCGCAGAGACCAGCCCACATTCGCTCGGTGTTCGCGGTGACCGCGATTTCCGTGCCTTCCGCACAAGGAAAAACGCGATAGGTTGGTATGGAGTCATGCCCGCGTCCTTGCAGACCGGGTATGTCGCCCGAGTGCAAATGATAAGCCGCCTGATAGCTGAGCATAGCGATCTGACAGTCCAGCATCGACACGTCGATACGCCGCCCTTTGCCGGTACTTTTACTTTCCAGGACCGTCGCAAGAATGCCGATCACGCCATACATTCCAGCGGCAATGTCCCCAATCGGCACTCCCATGCGCACGGCATTACCTCCGACCTCACCAGTGAGAGACATAGCGCCCGATATGGCCTGAATGATCATGTCGTAAGCGGGGCGATCCCGGTAAGGACCAGTCTGGCCAAAGCCAGATATGGAGCACCAGACCAAGTTTGGCGCATCTTTGCTCAGATCGTCATAGGACAAGCCCAGTTTCTCCGTAACACCTGGGCGAAAGTTCTCGACGATCACATCACATTGAATGGCGAGATCGCGAACAAGCGCCTGACCTTTTGTGGTTTTCAAATCGATTGCGATGCTGTGTTTGTTGCGATTCACACTCAGGTAATATGCGCTATCACCTTCTACGAAATAGGGCGGCAAATGACGAGTAAGATCGCCTTCTGGTGCTTCAATTTTGATCACCTCGGCACCTAAATCACCGAGAATTTGAGTTGCATAGGGGCCAGACAAAAACTGAGTTAGATCGAGGACTTTTAGTCCTGCAAGGGGTTGCGCGAATTGCTCTAATGGTGCCGGCATATTATACCTCAAAAATGTGAATTGAGCAGGCGCCGTGATCGTAACCTGCTACGCCACCGCCAGTTGCATGGGTCAGCCCGACTTTCGCCTTGTCGACTTGGTGCTTTCCTGCACGGTTTTGTAACTGGCGCGATATCTCGACGGCCTGGGCTACGCCGGTTGCCCCGACCGGGTGCCCGCGCGAAAGCAGGCCTCCGGAAGGATTGACGACACAATCCCCCCCCAGCGACGTGCGGCCAGACGCTAAGAGACCGTAGCCATCGCCTTTATTGCAAAAACCTAAAGCCTCGTAATACATCAGCTCTGCGATGGTGAAAGCATCATGCAGCTCTGCAACATCAATATCTTCGGGGCCAATCCCAGCGATTTCATAGGCTTCGCGCGCTCCGCGAGCGCTTAGCTCGGCCCAAGTCATGTCACGGAAACCGCTAGTGAAAACACCAGAGGTAACGTCGGAGGCGGAGATGCGCACGGGCTTTGCCTCCCCCCTTGTGCTCAATGACTTTGATGTCAGCAAAACGGCGGCGGCCCCGTCGCCGGTCGGGCAGCAATGCCACAACGTAAAGGGGTCCGCGACTTTGCGGGCGCCCATGACTTCTTCAACTGTTACGGTCTTAGTGATCTGGGCTCTTGGATTCAGTGCGCCGTGCTTGTGTGCCTTGACTGACACCTCTGCCAGCTGCCGTTCAGTCAGTCCAAATTCGTGCATGTAGCGTTGAGCGCGCATGGCATAGATCGCGGGCATCACCATGCCTTGGCGAACTTCCCAGTCTTCGTGCTCAAGCGGCAGAGTGCCTCCGCCAAACTTTGTCAGTTTTTCGACGCCAATCACCAATACTGCATCCTGTCGCCCGCTGGCGATTTCGAGCCAAGCGATAGACAGCGCAGATGAAGAAGAGGAGCAAGCATTCTCAACATTGATGATTGGCATCCCTGTTTTGCCAATTTTTTTCATCACCCTCTGTCCCGCCAACATACCGCCCAAAGCGCATCCGCAATACACCGCATCAATTTGCTCAACTACTAGGCCACTTTCTAAAATTGCTTCGCGCACGGCGGGCCAGCCGAGGTCACCCAGTGACAATTCGGGAAATTTTCCAAAAGGGATCAGTCCCGTTCCAGAGACAAAGACTTCGCGCATAACGTTGCTATTGGGGGACAAAGACATACGTACACCTTTCTGGAATTGTGTCATTCGTGCCCACATCAGCCATAGAGACTTTAACGGGCAAACCGCATCGCAGCTGCGCTTTTGGAACTTTAATATGGCCCATTACGCGCACCCCATCGTCAAGATCGACATAGCCTAGCGTGTAGGGCAGTGCCCAACCCGCAGGCGCCTGGTAGACAGTGCTGAAAGAATAAAGCGTGCCCAATCGCGCAAGTGCGCTGTCTTCGACATTTAACGATAGGCAGTTGGGGCAGACTTGCGTGGCCGGAAATTGAAGCGCGCCGCAATCACTGCAACGTGTTCCGCGAATATTAAAATCCGCCCCAGTGCCCATGATGTTTGTTGGGTCGATGAATGTTTCTGTGTTCTGCATGATGTCTCGCTTGTGAAGTCAGTGATGGGGTGCGCATGGCAAAGATTGTTACAGCTCGTCTTCGCCACGCGCCGAGTCAGGAAACGGACCAATCGCGCAGGGGGGTTTCCCCGCGGGACTTAAGCGCGTCCATGTAGAGCCGCATGATGCGCTGCGCTGGCAGACCTGCCTCTTCCAATGGAGCCGCCCACTCAGACGCAAGATCCGGAAGAGAGTTGGCCCAATCTTGACGACCCGCCTCTTGCATCTCGGTAAGGGTAAAGTCGACAGAGATGGATTGTAGTGTCGAAAGCGCGTTGGCGTCCGAGGCGCGCTGAAGGTTAATCAGCCCTTGCTCATAGGCCGCCCCAGCGAATTTGATAGCTGATTTCGTTTCTTCGGAGAGGGGATCAAACGCGGCCTTTGACATAGTGAACGCCGCCCAATATGCGGCGTTGAAATCTGCTTTTAGCATGAAAGGCGTCACCTCATAAAGCTTCAGGCCCAAAGCGGCAGAAGGCGACGTGAGGATCGCATCATAAATTCCAGTTTGCAGATCGTTGTAAATTGTTGCGGGTGTCAGACTCACTGGAATCGCGCCTGTACCACGCAGCCAGTTCAGCGGTGGACCTGCTGCGCCGACCTTGAGACCATCTATCTGATCCAACGAAGTAATCTTTTGCTTCGTAAAGAGCTGCAGCGACTCTGTCGCCACACCGCCGAGCTTGACCAGCCCGCTAGCTTCCCATTCTGCCGCAAATTCTGGCACCTGATCGGACACATCCTGAGCCGAAGTCACAGCGTTGCCCACATCCTTGACCGAAAATGGCGAAAACAAGCTAACCATCTGCATTGGAAGGCTAGATTGGTGAAACACCGCGCCTACCAAGGAGAAATCTGCAATTCTACTTTTCAGCCCGTCGATTTCGCTGCCGATCTTCAGTAGCGTACCCGAGTAGGCCTCTACGAGCGACAGTTGGTCACCGTTTTCCGCGATGCGAGTCTGAAGTGTTGGCACGAAATGCTCTTGAATAGCTTTGATCCAAACGAAGTTCGGCGCGTGGCCTGTCGCAATAGTCCAGTTGTATCTATTGCCCGCAGCAAAGGCAGGGCCGGCCATTTGTCCTGCAAAGGCAGCGCCTGTAAGGCCGATGGCCTGTCTACGATTGAGTTTCATACTGAATCCTTTCATGGTTTTTTGCCTCTTCGGCCGTTAGTTACTCGTTATGGTTATAAGCATCGGGAAAGCGATGATCAGACCAAGGCAGAAGGCCATGGCCCCTACAAACGGCAGTGCGCCGAGAGCTACATCTTTCAATGTAATGTCTGGATCTTCGGCTGAGGCGAGCACCACGAACAATGCGATGCCGACTGGAGGCGTTAATATCCCAATTTCGACCGCGATGATGGTGACGATACCGAACCAAACGGGGTCAACGCCCGCGGCAATGAAAAATGGAAACGTAATTGGAACAACCAGCAATAGGACAGAAATTGAATCTAGGAATAACCCCATGACCACTATCATGGCGATGTAGATCGCCAATGCAGCTCCGAAGCCCAATCCAGCTGTCTGCATCCAAATAGGGATCGCGCTCGGCAGGCCTGTCATCGCGAGCATCCGGCTATACATCGTCGCACCAACCACAAGGATGCAAATCGCCGCGGTGATCTTTCCGGTTTCTAGCAGTACAGAGAGAAAAGACGAGCGTGTCAGGCTCTTTCGCACCAGCGCTATGCCTAGCCCGAGCGTGGCCCCCACAGCTCCGGCCTCAGTGGGAGTGAAAAACCCGCCATAAATTCCACCCATAATGATTGTAACCATTAGTGCGATGGGCCAGACGCCGCCCATAGTACTTCGTTTAGTTGTGGTCTCGGTTGCTTCGGGTGCAGGACTATGACCAACCCCGACTGATGCGGGCCAGATCAGCCCAGTTAGGACGATCAGAAGCGAAAAAAGCACGGCCATTATGAAGCCTGGAACGATCCCGGCGATGAAGAGGCTGCCGATCGATACTTCTGTCAGGATGCCGAACACAATCATCAAAAGGCTTGGCGGGATCAGCATACCCAAGATGGACGAACCAGCGATAATTCCAAGCGAGAGTCGCGGCGCGTAGCCTAGCGATAGAAGCTGCGGCAGCGCGATCCGCGTGAACACTGCAGCAGACGCGATTGACACGCCCGTGACTGCTGCAAAAACAGCATTGGCCGCAACTGTCGCTACGCCGAGCCCTCCCCGCAGCTTGCGAAAAACACGGTCGGCTGCCGCATAGGCATCTTTGGCAACGCCCGCCTCAACCACCAACATGCCCATTAACACAAAGAGGGGTATGACCGCAAAGTCATAGCTCGAGATCGAATCCGTTGCAGACATAAATAATAGGTGAAAGGCGATCACGGGCGTATCGCGCAGTAGCCAAACACTAAGGAACGAAGTTGTGGCCAAAGCGATAGCCACGTGAAATCCTAATTGGATCAAAGTCAGTATCACAACAAACGACGCGATGCCGATTGAAAAGGGGTCGAGCATGAACATCAGATATCATCCCCTGTAGGTGTTTGATGTTGTGGCCGAAGGCGTTCCAACCCGACAGCGATGAACTGCATGACGGTGAGCGAACATCCCATCACCATCAGCACGTAAACTGGCCAAATCGGCAGTTCAAAAATCCCAGTGGTGCCTACGAATTTGCCTTGCTCATATGCTTGGCCCGTGGCGCGCGCGCCTAGCACCGTAAGCACGCAGAAGAACAGTGCGCCGACAATGAAAATACAGAAGTCGAAAATCCGGCTCGTCAACGGCGAAAGGCGCGCCAAACCTTTTATGAAAGCTTGCGAGCGGGTTAATTTGCCGGACCGTAGCGATTGTGCGATCTGAAGATAGACTATCGCCACTACCGCAGAAGATACGATTTCGTTTACGCCCGTCACGGGCTTGTTGAGCAAGGATCTGCCAAACACATCGAGGTTTACCAAAGTCATTACGATCAAAATTGTGACGCTTCCAAGTGCGCAACAAGCTGAGGTAGCGGCCTCAAGATAGGACCTTACTCGTTCGGCTAGTTTGGATGAAGGTGCGAGAGCGTCCTCGCGTGGAATAGGTATGTCTTGACGGATCATCTTATCACCTCAAAATCAGCTGGTTGGGAAATAGGATGACCAGCAACACACAAATCAACATGACAACAGCAAAGGGGAATGCGCCCGTGAAGATCTCGCGAAGAGAGATCGATTGATCCTCCAGCGTTTGCTTGATAATGAAAATCGCCATCCCGAAAGGCGGAGTGATCAGCCCGATTTCGATGGTAAGAACCGTAATAACCCCCAACCACACCAAATCAACGCCCATAGCTACAAACACAGGGATAATGAGAGGCACGACCAGAAACATGATTGACGCGGAATCAAGCAAGGCGCCCAGCACCAGCAGCGTCAACACATAGATCGTCAGCATTCCGTAGACGCCTAGATTCAGATTTGAGAACCAAAGCGACAACTCAAACGGCAGCCCAGTCAACGCAATCATTCGCGTATAGACGTTGGCGCTTAGGATCAGCAGTATGAGACCAGAGGCGATGTGCCCAGTTTCCACGAGAACTTGCATTAGCTTTTTTGCAGATAAGCGGCGGCGCATTAATGCAATGATCAGCGATAGCGCGGAGCCGATGGCTCCGGCTTCTGTCGGCGTGAAGATGCCGCCGTAGATACCCACCATCATTGCGGTTACCAGCGCAACCAGCGGCAAGCCTCGCACTGCAATGTCACGAAGCGGGAGAGATTTGGGCGCCCCCACAAGAGCGACCTCATCACTGGTAAATGACTTGGGCCAGTAGATCGCCCAGCCTAAAATCAGTAGGCTGTAACTGATCGCCAGCAAGAGTCCCGGTAAGATCCCCGCAACAAAGAGCTGACCAATGGACACCTCGCTGATGATACCAAAAAGGATGAACAGCAGACTCGGGGGGATCAACATGCCCAACACAGAGCTGCCCGCGACGACGCCGGTCGCAAACCCTGCATCATAGCCGTAGCGGCGCATCTCTGGCACTGCGATGCGGGTAAAAACCGTTGCTGATGCGACCGACACGCCTGTTATGGCCGCAAACACCGCGTTCCCGCCAACTGTAGCGTGGCCCAGGCTGCCCGGAACTCGGCGAAAGAGGGTATAGGCGATCTGATAGGCGTCTTTGCCAAGGTCGGACACCATCACCACCAGCCCCATGAGTACAAAGAGCGGGATGACCCCGAAAACGTAGTTTTCTACCGTATCCGTTGCCGCGATTCCCAATAGACTGATCGCAAGATTGAAGTCTCCGCGTAACACCCAGACTCCCGCAATGGACACGGTCAGAAAAGCAATCGGCAGCCAGAGACCTGCCATAATGAGGATGAGCAGCGCAACGATGGAGACGAGCGCAATCAGGATACCAAGGCTCATTGAGGCACATCATTGCGGCGCTCTGCCATATGCGCTGCATATATCAGAAATTGAATTGTCAGTACCGTTGCTCCGAGAGCTGCAATGGCGCGGATCGGCCATTTCGGGAACTGAAACACGCCCGGCGAGCCGTATTGATCCAACCGTGTAAAATCGCCCAATGCCTTGAGCCAGAGAGCATAGGCTAAAATCCCAACGCTGATCACACCCAGTAGTGCGAAGAGCATTTCGAGCCGCACAAAAACTCGCGGTGCACGCCGCAAAAGTAGATCCGGCGTGTAGCGCATTCGCACCACACGGCCCGCGGAAAAGGCATGCGGAAATTGCACAAAGACAATCGCAAGGATAGACATGGATACAAGCTCCGGCACCCCTGCGATGGGTGACGAAAACAGAACCCGCCCTAAAACGTCGGTACAAATGACCAACATTATGAATACGATAAGCAAAGACCCCAAAGTGTTTAAGGCTGTGACGATCCGACCGAAAAGGCGCATAAGCCTATTCGAAGAAGCGGCCGCACTATCCTGCGCACGGACTTCCATTTTACAGCGACCAGTCGCGCAGCGGTGTCACGTCGCGCTGAGCCAGGAAGTCCATGAAGAAACGGAGTGCCGCCTTCGCATCGATTCCGCGCGCAGACACACTTTCCGCCCAATTCGCCGATAGTGGAGGCAAAGCTTTTGCCCATGCCGCCGACTGATCGTCCGACATCTCGGTGATGATCGCGCCATTGTTCTCAAATGCGGCATAGCTGGCGGCCTCGATCACGTCCACACGGGTTTTGTAGGCCTCTACCGATGCCTGCCCTGCCGCGATCAGGGCCTGTTGGACAGGCCCGGGCAGCGAAATGAAAGCGCTGCGATTGGCTGCAAAGCTAAGCGTGCTTACGGCCCCTAATCGCATTTTCTTCACATGGGGTGCGATCTCGTAGAATCGGCTAGGCGCAAGGGCCGAAGGGAAGCCCTGGATACCGTCAAATAAGCCCGATGACATATCATTGTAAGCCGTTGCAAAGTTCGTAGCCACGGCTGTCGACTGCGTAGCGCCGATCCAAGGCAAGGCCATACCTGCGCCAGCTATCTTGCGAGACGCGAGCTCTTCAAAGTTAGACCATGGAAAATTCGTAAACCAGGCGTAACGTTCATTTGAAAGGGATCCGAGATGCACCAGACCTTGCCGCTGCCAAGATTCCGTCATCGGCGCAAAATCGCGGTGTAAAGCATTTATCACATCGACGGCGACACGATGATCAGGAACTGAAAAGGGTGTCACGAACCCGATGTTATCCAAGGGCAATGCCGTGGGTTCGAAGATGGGTGCAATTAACGCAACTTCGCAGAGGCCGTCCCGCGTTGCCGCTAGCATTTCATTGGGTCGAGCCAAAGAACCTGAAAGGGCTGTTGTCCATTCGATGGAATATTCTCCACCGAGGTCTGCGAGCGTTTTCTCAACGGTCGGAAGGAACGTTTCCGTAGCCTCTTTGACCCAAGGCAGGACAGGTGCAAAACCTGTTGCAAAGGTGAGTCGAATGCGCGTGCCTGCACGAGATAATGACGGTGTAGCGAGCGCTGCAGCTGCAGCGCCTGCCAATAGAAACTCGCGTCTTGGTAGATCGCGGCTGTTAAATTTTTTCATGTGTCCTCCCAAACACTTGCCCGCAACTCCCATCCGCGGGCTTAAAGTATGTCTTTACTCTTTCGCGTTGTTCGCGATCGCAAAGGCCTCCGAGTCTTCGTAAAATCGATATGCTGTGATCAAGCCATCCTCGGTTTCGGCAATCAGCGCCCAATCGCTAGCGAAAATCTGACCGGTCGCCCGAACTGTGTGTGAAAATGTTCCGAACATGGCTGCGTTTTGATCATCCCCGAACGTTCCAGAAACATTAAATGCGCCCGCTTCCAATGTTGATCCAAAGGCGCCAAAAAACGCTATTGCACCCTCTGGTCCAGTATACGTGCCATGCATCGGGTTGGAGGGATTTGTCGCTGGGTTTGTATTTACAAACACGGCTTCCTCCGCGACCATTGCGGCGGCCGCGTCCATATCAGAAGCAAAGATATGGCCCAGGAATTCCTGCGTGATGTCTAGCGCGTTTGCTTGCTCTGCCTGCGCCAAAGCGGGCAGGCAGAGTGACAATGCAGCAGTTGTTGCAAAAACGGTTTGTGCGAAGGAATTGTTCAATATCTTTTCTTCCATTTAGGTGTTATTTGTGGGCCGATTAAACGAGCGCTTCAGCGAGCGCCTCGCTGTCTTCATAGAAATGGTAGAGCGATACTTTGCCCTCTTTGACACGGCCGACTACAGCCCAGTCAGAAACGAAAGGTTTGCCAGTAGCGCGCACGGTATGTGCAAGTGTGCCATACATAGTGGCGTGATCGCCTTCGCCAAACTTGCCTTCGATACTGAATTGGCCAGGCTCTATAACTGCAACAAAATTGGCGAAAAACGTTTTTGCACCTTCCACGCCTTTGAATGTTCCGTGTAGGGGGTTATTGGGATTTCCACGTGGGTTGGAGCCGATAAAAACAGCGTCTTCATGAACCATTGCAAAGGCTTCGTCCGCTTTGCCTGTCAAAATGTTTGCCAAGAATGTATCGATCGTCTCGGTGGTCTTCATTTTTATCTCCAGCCTCATTAAGAATTAAACCTAGATGTAAGTATAATAAATATACGAGTCAAGATGGAACGTCGCATCTGAGCGCCGCGACAATATCTTGCGGGGTGATAGGGTGATGAAAGAACCTAACACCTTGAGCCGATAAGGCATTTTCAACTGCCGCCACCACAGCTGAAGCCATGGGGATCGTTCCGCTTTCCCCTGCACCTTTGACCCCCAGCGCATTGTTTGGAGATGGAGTTTCCAGGTGTGTAATCTCAAAGCTTGGCATCTCTGTCGCCATCGGCATAAGATATTCACCGTAGTTCATAGATACAGGCTGTCCCGCCTCGTCATGTACCATTCTCTCAAACAGCGCGTTGCCGATCCCGTGCACAGCACCACCGATGATCTGGCCCTCCACCAGAAGGGGGTTTAGCATTCGTCCACAGTCGTGGACAAAAACGCACCGCTTTAGTTCTACTGCGCCCAAAGCGGTATCAACCTCGACCTCGATACCTACAGCCCCATTTGAAAAGACGGGGGCAATCATCGTTGCATATTCGGTTGCCTCCAATCCGGGCGAAAACCCTCGCCGCACTGGAACGCCCGCAACCCCCCGAAGCTCCATTGCGATCCGCGCTAAAGGGATCGGTTCCGTAGGTGCATCCGTGCCAGGCAGCGCGCAAACATGCTTGTCTCGTAAGTGCAAAGAGTCTGGTTCACATGCCAGCATATCCGCAGCATATCGCAGCGTTTTCGCGCGCACCTTTTTAGCAGCAGCATAGACCGAATTCCCAGCCGTTACCGCCACACGGCTCCCGAGGGTCCCGATACCATAGGGGAGGGTCTGTGTGTCACCCGATCGGACAGTGACATCCGTAGGATCGACTCCCAAAACCTCGGCGCAGATTTGCGCAAAAATAGTCGTATGACCCTGCCCTTGATTGGCCGCTGGAGTTTCGACTATCACTTTTCCTGTGCCTTCGATCCTCACTGTCGCACCCTCAAATGGGGGTATGCCGGAATCCTCAACATAGCAGGCGATCCCTTGGCCGAGATAACGGCCCTCATGTGCAGCATCAGCCTTACGGCTCTCGAAATTGGAAATGTTTAGCTGTTCGCTCAGCACGTCTAAACACTGATTATGGCTTCCGGAGTCATGCGTGATCGGAAGCCCGGCGGGGTTCTTCATACCTGTCTGGTGCGGATACATATCTGACGCCACAAGATTGCGCCGCCGTACCTCTGCAGGATCAAGATCTAATTGCAGGGCGACCTCGTCCATTATCCGCTCCATCACGAAATTGGCCGAAGGCCGCCCAGCTCCGCGCACCGGGGACGTCGGCGTAAGATTCGTGAAATACGCCTCCAGCTCAATATCTAAGGCCTTCCACGTGTAGGGGCCCGGAAACTGGAAAAACGTGTTCATCGGTAAAAGCAAACCGTAGGGTAGATAGGCGCCGCAATCGTTAAGGCCACGCAGGCGAACAGCTTCGACCACGCCCTTTCCGTCAGTTGCGATCTCCGCCGTCCAATGCTGATCGCGTTGCTGAACGCAGGATAAAAAATGTTCGCGACGGTCCTCAATCCACTTCACTGGCTGCTTGAGTTTCAGTGCGGCGAGTGCCACGGCAAATTCTTCTGGGTAAACTATCCCTTTCGGGCCAAATCCGCCGCCTACATCTGGCGCCGCGACGCGGATATCCGCCTCAGCCACGCCCAAGTACAATGCCAAGTTGCGCTGCACAGCGTGGGGGATTTGCGTGGAGGTCCAGAGCGTCAGCTGATGACCCTCAAACCCCGGTTGACAAATGACCCCGCGGCCTTCCATCGAATGGCCGCCGCCCCGATGGGTTTTCACCTGGATCAAGAATTCATGGGTTGCATTTGCGAAGCCCGACTCCACATCGCCGTACTGCGTTTTGAACCGCCCCGCGAGGTTGGTTGGCGCGCCATCCCGTACGATCGCTTCGCACTTTTTGGCAGCTGCGAGCGAAGCCACAACCGGCAGCTGTGAAATTTCCACGTCGATCAACGGCACCGCGTCTTCGGCGATAGCTCGACTTTCGGCCAGGATGATCGCAATGGGCTCACCGACGAAACACACTTCATCAAGTGCCAGCGGATATGGAGTTGTAACCTCGGCGGTGATCGCGGGAATTGGCGCGGGTTGCGGCATCCTCGCTTTGGAGTAGGCCGCGAAATCCGACATCTTCAGCACGGCGTGCACGCCCGGCAGATTGCGTGCGGGCTCAACATCGATATAATCAATGCGCCCATGGGCTACATCGCTGCGCAGGAAAGCCGCGTGCAAAGTGCCTGGCGGCGTAATGTCGTCTATGTAGCGCCCCTGACCCTTCAGAAGCCGAGGGTCCTCGATTCGAGGAATTGGCTTGCCAATAAATTTTGTCATGACTTTACCTTTCCCATGGCCTGGGCCACATCCATCGCAGCAGCCACAATCGATGCATAGCCGGTGCACCGACAGATATGCCCAGAGAGAGAGTCGCGGACGTCTGCCTCAGAGATCTTCGCGCTATTGGCGAGCAGATGTTCCAAGCTCATCAAGACGCCAGGCGTACAAAATCCGCATTGCAGCGCATGGTGCCTTTGGAAAGCTGCCTGCAAAGTGGAAAGCGTGCCGTCGACCGCGAGCCCCTCAACGGTTCTCACCTCGTGATCTATGCATTGCACGGCCAGAGTAAGGCACGATCTTGCTGGTTGCCCATTGATCAGCACGGTGCAAGACCCACAAACCCCGTGCTCACAACCCAAATGCGTGCCGGTCAGTCCCAAATTTGTGCGTAGA
Organism: Puniceibacterium sp. IMCC21224; assembly: GCF_001038505.1. Taxonomy (NCBI): domain Bacteria; kingdom Pseudomonadati; phylum Pseudomonadota; class Alphaproteobacteria; order Rhodobacterales; family Paracoccaceae; genus Puniceibacterium; species Puniceibacterium sp. IMCC21224. The sequence continues at coordinate 67,730 of NZ_LDPY01000003.1, read as the reverse complement.
ACATCAGCGAGGCTGTCCCGCGGTTCTGCCGCGACGCTGAAATCGGTGTCGTTTACGGTAATGTTGAATTTCATTGATGTCATGCTGGCGACTCCGAACGATCAAAAGCTGATACGAGCGCGCGCTTGATCAATTGCGCCCCCACTGAACGACGGAAAGCAGCGGGGTAGTACGCATCTTCCATTACGTCACACTTTGCCAAGGTATCAGTGAGAAACGTGTCGCTATCGAGGTCAGCTGGCAACCCGATTAGGGACTCTTCCAGTTGTGTCAGGCGGCTTGGTACCTCCATTAGACCACCGACCCCAATAATTACTTTCTGGATGTATCCGCTCGCAACTGTGAGGCGGACCGCCGCCGAGGCAATAGCGAAATCCCCGTGGCGACGGGCGAATTCTGAAAACCCCCAGCCTTCTGCCCTATGAGGCCTTGGAAACTGGACGGAAACCAAAATCTCATCGGGCGCGAGCGCCGGCATCATGTACCCCATCGCCCAATCTGCCGCCGCGATCATGCGCGTGCCATCCGGGCCTTCAACGACCAGCCGAGCGTTATAGACCAAGGCGATGAGCGGCAGCTCAGCCGCTGGGTCCAAATGGCAGAGCGATCCCCCCACTGTACCACGGCTGCGCGTTTGTAGATGGCCGACATGGCTCAACGCCGTGGTTAAGCAGGGCAACGACTCGGCAATCCTCGAGTCTGCCAGAGCTACTGCCTGCCTTACCATAGCGCCCAAAGTCACGTGGCCCTCACTGACCGTGATCTGTGTTAGATCGGGAATGCGTGAGACATCGATGAGACAGTCCGGTATGGCATAGCGCAAATTAAGCATCGGGATGAGCGATTGCCCCCCCGCGAGGATCTTTGCATTCTCTGTTTGTTGCAACAGCTTGATCGTTTCGGGAATACTGTTTGGACATTGGTAGGTGAAAGGGGCAGGTTTCATTTGGCCGAAGACCCTTTCTTGCGCCACCCGAAAAGCATTCCACGCACCAGCGCCCACAGGGAGAGGGTGCGGGCGGGTTGAGCGTGTGGTGGGACATTAGTTCCAAGATCCACGCCAGTTTCAGGGCACACGTCCTCCGAAAGCATCTCGGCAAGGTTATTGGCAAAATCATGAACCATCTGATCAGCCACGTTTTGGATCAAGCCCTTGCCGCGACCGTATTGCGCGATAGCCCCCGAAAGGCTGATCATAGAAGTCACGGTCACCTCTGTGCTCTCGTCCGGTAGGCTCCGCATCTCAATCGTGACATTTGCCTGAGCTTTTCCGCGACCTTTGCCGTCGTTTCCCGTCGCAGTGAGCTTTGTCCGGTGTGCCGTGTTGTCACGCTCGTCCACGTGGGCGATACCCGCAAACGCTAAGGAAATAGGGCCAAGGCTCAAGGTTGCTTGACCGCGATATGTATCGGAGTCAATTTGCTCGGTGATAGAGGCGCCGGCCAAGCAGGGTGCCACGCGCGGGATATCGTTCAGGATTTCCCAAGTGTCATCGATGGCACGCGGAACGGTGAATGAATTGGTAATCTGCACGGTTTTTCCTCCCGTATCAGTGGTTAGTGGTTTTCAGGCATGTCGATAATGATCTTCCCAACAGCGCTTCCAGCTTCAAGATGTCGATGCGCCCCAGCCAGATCGGCTAAGCCAAACCGCGTTGGGTCAATCAATGGGCGCAATTCCCCTGCATCCACGAGTCCCGCAATCTGGCCCAGAATTTTGCCATGGGCCGCGCGATCTATGTCGTGGATCATACGAATGAGCATAAAGATCACATGAAGGGTTAGGCTGCGCGCGTGCATGGTCGTCAGATCGTACTGGGCGCGCGTGGAAATCGATGTTACGGTGCCGTAGGTGCGTGCAGCCTCGAAAGCCGGAGCAAGGTTGGGCCCTCCCACGGCGTCAAGTACTTGGTCAAATCCTCGGCCTTTTGTGAGCCGCGCAACGTAGTTTTCAAGCGGTTCGTCTCGGTAATTCACTACCTCATCGGCCCCAAGATCACGCGCGAGCGTGGCCTTATACTCATCACCGGCAGTGGTGACGGTATAGGCGCCGCGCCACCTCGCCAACTGAAGCGCTATATGGCCAACGCCACCCGTACCACCAAAAATCAGGGCGGTTTCACCCGGCGCAAAAGCAGCGCGTTCAACAACGGCCTCCCAAGCTGTAATCGAGACCAACGGTAAGGCTGCGGCGTCCCGCAGGCTTATGGTCTTGGGGGCCAGCGCCAAAAGTCGATGATCCGCGCAGATATGCGTGGACATCGTGCCCGCGGTTACGCCGCGCACACCACCACAACAGCCAAAAACACGGTCTCCTTCCACAAAGCCCGTGACACCGTCACCAACTTTCAAAACCGTTCCAGACATATCAAGGCCAAGCACCGCTGGCAGTTCTGGCGCATGGGCCGGGCCGTTCTGGCGAATCTTTGTGTCAGCTGGATTCAGGCTGGCCGCCGCGATACGTACCAAGACCTCTCCCGGTTGAGGATTGTGAAGTGGTATTTCACGCAGCTTGAACTCTTCGGGCCCGCCAAACTGTTGCAATACTTGCGCCGTCATGAAGTCAGCCATGTTGCATCCTTCTCAAAATCACATCCGCCAGATCACTTGGGGCCGAGAGCGCTATCTGATGTGCGACTCCGGATAGAATGTGATGTTCAACTTTCGTAAGATGTTCTGCTAGTTTGGACATGGCGGCTGGCGGCACCGACCGATCAAGAGCTCCACTTACGAGGGTTACAGGGCTCTCAAGGCCGGGCAATGAGGGCGTTAGCCGTGATGCGCCCAAAGCAGCCCATGCTGCCGCCCAGTTTTGGGTTTTCATCCTAACCAAACGGGCATGAGCATAGCACACTTGCCAGGACTGCGGGCTTGTCTCTTCCGGTATAAACCACCGCTCCAGCGTTTCGGCAATCTGTGGTGCGACACCCTGTGCCAGAGCAAGTCGAGATCTTTCTGTAGCAGCAGGGAAGCCATCGGCCACTCCGGCAACGACCCCCACATGCGCAATCGCGCTTGGCCGAGTCACCGCCATTGCCAGCGCGACTGTTCCACCAAACGACACTCCACACACAGCAAATCGAGTTATGCCAAGGCGCGCACAGGCACCTAAAATGATGCTTGCCGTCTTCTCCGCGTCATCAGGACCAGGTACTGCATCAGCGCCGTGACCCGGCAAATCTATCGCCAGAACTGTAAAGTGAGGTGCTAGGAGAGGCACAAGGCGAACCCAGGATTGGTGATCAAGGCCGATGCCGTGAAGTAGGACCAACTTGGGACCCACCCCGAATTGAACCCATCCTAACGTGTGACCGTCCTCAGAAACGATTCCGTTTTCGGCCGTTGCCAGAACGCGTAAGATCCGATCTTGCTCATACTTTTCGAGTCCAGAGAGCGCCGTTGCGGCTAATTTCATATCCGCTACGATCATTTTGCGCTATGCTTATCAACAAATGCAGAAATGAGGGCAACAGTCTCCTTCGGCTTCTCCATGACCGGAATGTGGCCACAATCCTTAATTTCATGATACTCTGCACCCGGCACATTATCCGCAATCAGCCTAGAAAACCGCGCAGGAATGAAGTGATCGGAGTCGCCGGAAATGGCGCAGGTAGGCACCTGAAACGTAGATAAGCGATCTGTAAATTTCTCCTCCGCTTCTTGCCCCTCGAGACAGCGACCCCATTCGAGTATTGATCGGTTCAAGCCGATATATGTGTCAGCGTCATTGAGTTTGACCATGTCCGTCGCACTAGCAGCAACCTGGCGGCCACGCTCCGTTTCGAGGAACTGATGGCTCATGATCCACATGGATACGTGGGCGGCCAATTCTGGCCCGATCCCAACCTTATCAATTAGCGCAATCCGAAACCGGAAATTCATTTCCATCAAGGTGTTAATTTCGGAGAAAGCTCCAATGAGAGTAAGGCTTGAAACCCGCTCGGGGGTCGTATCAGCAAGTGCCATCGCCATGCACCCACCATGCGAGGAGCCAACCATGTGCGCACTAGGCAGCGAGAGATGATCTAACAAAGCACATGCGTCATCGGCCCAATCTTGTGCTACAAACTCTGTTTGATCACATTTTGAACCGCCAATACCACGAGGATCTATGAGGATTACTTGGTAGTTTTCAGCAAGCTTGCTTGCGACCTGACTGTAGTAGCCCATCCCCGTTCCGAGACCTGGAAACATGAGTAGGGGCTCACCTTTCCCGACAATCTCCCATGCCAATGTTGTACCGTTGATATTCGCGCTTGGCATTACCAATCCTCCCGTATCGATAGCGTTGAACGACAACATACAACCGAAATGGAGTGAGTCAATACTTACATCTAACTATAATTCTTAAATTGCGATCAAGAATCGTTCGGCGTGTTTGTAAAGGTGCAGATACTGACATCACGCTCTTCAGCTTGTGCTACAAACACTTCAAAGCGAGCAACATTCCTCATAAGTTCATCACGAAAAGACGCCAATTCACTAATTTTATGATTGGTGCGATCGAGATGATCTCGCAATATAGCAATGACCCTGGTCTTGCCCATGACACCACTCGTATCTTGGGAATAAAAGGGTAAGACGTCGTTTACTTCTTCCAAGCTAAGTCCAATAGCTTTGAGTCTATATATTAGTTCAAGACGGCTAACAGAACCTTGGTCGTAATATCGGTATCCGCCACCATCGCGTTGCGCAGGCTCAATCAAGCCAGACCGCTCGTAAAACCTAATGGTTTTTTGATCGACCCCGGATAAGCGTGACAGCTCTCCGATCTTCATTAGCTTCTTCATAAACTGGCACCTCAATGTAACTCTTGTTCATAACCTGGCATTTCTGTCAAGCCAGCACCTAACGACTCTTTTCCGAACACAGATAACTGCTGCGCTTGGTCGTTTGGCAACTTTACTACCAGAGCAACCAGATATTTCAGAGTATAGTTAGCGTCGTAGGGAATTTCAATTTAAGGAGAAGGTTCACTCGGCATGGTGTGCGTTAGGGACATGACGTAATCGCGGGCGCGCAATTCCGGCGGTTTGGTGCATTCTGCGATTCTGCAATTTTCACAGGAGGATATCATGACTGTTTTTGCCGCTTTGGACGTGTCGAAGAAGAGCACGTCGGTCCATATTGTCGATGAGAAGGGCACTTGCCTGTGGCGGGGTAAGACATTGACCGATCCCGATGCGCTGGCCGTGGCGCTTTCTCCGTTTGCGGACGACCTCGCCTTGGTTGGATTGGAAACCGGATGTTGGACGACCTGGCTCTGGCATGAATTGACCGACCGTGGATTTCCGATGGTTTGCATGGATGCCCGACAAGCACATGCGGCCCTTTCGATCAGCATCAACAAGACGGATGCTAATGATGCACAGGGTCTGGCACATCTGCTGCGCACGGGGCTTTTCCGGGAAGTGAGGGTCAAGAGTTGGGAGGACATGCACAAACGAGCGCTTTTGAGAGCGCGTGCGACTATGCTGCGCTGCGTTCTCGATCTTGCCAATGCGATACGCGGGGCGCTGCGCACGTTCGGTATCTCGCTTGCAGCGGGAACCGGAAACGGAGGGGCGAAGACTTTCGAGCGCCGAGTGGTCGAACATCTTGCTTCACGCCCCGACCTTGGGCTGATCATCAGCCCCCTGCTGGAGGCATGGCGTGCGGGAAGAGTGCAGGTAGCGCGCCATGAACGAGCAATTCGCGCTGTTGTGCGCGCCGATCCGAGGTGCCAGTTGATGATGACGGTTCCAGGCGTTGGTTATCTGACAGCTGTGGGTTTTGTCGGTGCAGTCGGTGACCCGGCCATGTTCCGGTCAGGGCGAACCGCTGCGGCCTGGATTGGGCTGACTCCAAGGCGCTACCAATCGGGCACGATCAATGTGCAGGGAAGAATTTCCCGGCAAGGGGATAAGCTGCTTCGGTCGTATTTGTATGAAGCAGCCGCACATATTCTGACGCGGGCGCGCACCGACAGCGCACTTCGCCGCTGGGGCCTCAGATTGCGCGAGCGCATCGGGTTTAAGCGGGCGAATGTTGCCGTCGCAAGGAAGCTGGCGGTGGTCCTGCACGCAATGTGGCGAAGCGGACTGCCGTTCGAGGCGGAGAAGAATATGCCAGCTTAGGCCAAGAGAGAAAACAGGTGATAGCCATGTAGGCACCTACCAAGAGATCCGCTGCCTGTAAGCTGCGGGTGCGTCCACCGGGACGTGAGACATGAGGGCCACCGCGATACGCGCGCTGCAATCGTCCAACGGCGAATTGCGCTTCGAGACATAGCGGGGCCCGTCTCGAACTTCATCGTGCGGCAGCTTGTGGGTTGACCGCGTAGACAACCCTGACCCCGGCCATGCACTTCGCATCTCTACATAAGGTGGCAAGGCGTCCCATTGCTGCGGTAGGACCTGTGAAAAACGCATGTTTGTCGTGACATGCTACCGGTTCAGGCTGGCGCCTGATATTAGCGATCAGCGGTCTACGAAAACACCATATAAATCAATTGCCGAAAACTTGAAACGGAAATAGGTTTATCGTGATCTCTTCGAAGGAGACGGCCATGGGACTGATCGGCTACGCTCGGATTTCGACCATAGAGGGCGTGCAGGTGCTCGACCGCCAGCTTGACGCCCTCAACGCTGCCGGATGCGAGCGGATATTCGAGGATCGTGCCTCCGGCGCGAAAGCCGAGCGCCCCGGTCTTTCGGCTTGTCTGGACTTTTTGCGTAAGGACGACGTGCTTGTGGTGCTTGATCTCGACCGGCTCGGGCGGCTTGCGGGCGAGCTGATCACTCTCATCGATCAACTGGCTGCACGGGGCGTTGCGTTCCGGGCGCTGAATGCACCGATGGACACGACAACCCCGACAGGGCGCGCTTTCCTTCAGATTCAGGCCGCTTTTGCTGAAATGGAGCGCAACATCATCCGCCAAAGGGTGAACGAAGGCTTAGTCGCTGCGCGCGCACGGGGACGCAAGGGCGGGCGGCCTAGGATCATGACTGCTGACAAGCTGCGATACGCAAAGCACCTCATGGCCGACAGCACTAGATCCATACCGGATATATGCAAGGAACTCGGAGAGATCAGGCCCTCAACCCTATACCACTACTTGCATGCCGATGGTTCTTTGAAGACCGCAGGCCGTGATCTGCTTGAAAATGCCGGGAAGGAAGAAAGTGGCACTTGACCGGAGGGCCGCGATTAGACAACCTCGTGGAGTTGAAGGTTTGCCTTCTAGCGGCCCATCCAGCAACACTTCAATCAAGGAAACATGTGTTTTTTGATCTTACTCTTGATCAGCTCCACTTGAGTGGTCACCTCTGAATATCAGTGCATGATTGGCGTCTGGTCCATCAGGATGATGGTTTCTGACGCCGGTGGGCGCTAGCCAAACGCGCTGTCGGTCATTTGGTGTTGTAGTGCTTTCTCCACTCCTCGATAATAATTTGGACTTCGCGTAGGCAATTAAAGACCTCTCAGTTAAGCAGTTCGTCTCTGAAACGAGCGATGAAGCTATCGCTTTATCCGTTTCCCCAAGGTGATCTTGATCCGATATAAGTCGTCTTCGCCCCCAAGGCTTTGTTATTCCATGCACCGGAGTCGTAAGGGCAATAAAATGCCAAGATTGATTATTCAAACTCTACAAAATGAACATAATAAATGTGTGGATGCAGGGTTACTGTGAGTGAATTCAAAGTCATAGAATGCCTGTCGCGTTGTTCTTAAATCCGAGATGGCGCGCGCTGGAGGCTATTTCTTACCCTTAAATGTGAGATTCTGCGTCCATAAGCAGCGCGCTTCTCAGGTTTTGTTTCACTATTTGATCAACTGCAGTAAGCAAACGGGGCTCCTTTCCATAGGTACGCAGTAACGCGGCTCTTGCAAATCCGTCGATACTGCGGCTGAACATCGCCGCTTTGATAAGAGGATGTGCCTGAGCCGCAGCGATGGCGGCAAGGCAGAAGATCCTGACGCCTGGTCTGGGGTGCTGCAGTGCGAATGCCTTATCCCCACGGACAGTCTTGAGTGCCATGGCAAAGGTGACTGCCCGCATGGCACGCCGGAAGTGGGCGGCACTGTTGGACGCAATCGCGAGTTCGAGATGCCCTGCCCCGCGGCGAGCGCGGCGGAGCAGCTTTTCGGACGCGAGCTCGCCATGTGGAATGGCGAAGATCGAAAGAAGCCTTGTGCCGCAAATCTGGCAATCGAATGCCCATGCCCGCCGCCAGTGCCTTAGCGCAAGGTGTTGATTTCCACTTAGAAGTGAGCCGGTTTAGCGAATAATTTCCACTGAGAATTGAGCCATGTGACCCTTCCCCCAGCGCGCTGCGCCACGGGGAGCAATGGAGTGATACACATGGGACTTTTGAACATAATTCGCCGCATGTCTTTGCGCGAGAAGCTATCGATACGGGAGATTTCGCGCCGGACTGGTTTGTCGCGCAATACGATCACCAAGCATTTGAACGCGGGCACGATTGAGCCGCAGTTCACGACGCCAGATCGGCAGAGCAAGCTTGATCTTTTTGCCGACAAATTGGCCGGATGGTTAAAAACTGAAGCTGGGAAGTCGCGCAAGCAACGGCGAACAGCGAAGCAGCTGCATGAGGATTTGGTGAAGCTGGGCTACACTGGGTCCTACAATCGGGTCGCAGCGTTTGCCCGTGACTGGCGATTGGATCGGCAGCAAGAAAGCCAAACGACGGGGCGCGGCACCTTTATGCCTTTGACTTTCCGCCCTGGCGAAGCGTTCCAATTCGATTGGAGCGAGGATTTTGCGGTCTTGGCTGGTGAGCGCACGAAGCTACAGGTCGCCCATATCAAGCTGTCGCACAGTCGGGCTTTTGTGGTCCGCGCTTATTTGCTGCAAACCCACGAGATGTTGTTTGATGCCCATTGGCATGGCTTCCGTGTATTCGGCGGCGTTCCAGAGCGCGGGATCTACGACAATATGCGCACTGCGGTTGACCGTGTCGGGCGTGGCAAAGAACGGCAAATCAACATGCGCTTTTTGGCCATGACCAATCACTATGTGTTTGGGCCAGAGTTCTGCAACCCTGCGGCGGGATGGGAGAAGGGTCAGGTTGAGAAAAACGTTCGTGACGCTCGGCATCGGTTTTGGCAGCCTATGCCGGAGTTCCCCAATCTCGATGCGCTAAATGATTGGTTGGAGCAGCGCTGCATGGAGATGTGGCATGAGATTCCGCATGGTGGGTTGGTCGGCAGTATTGCTGATGTTTGGGCCGACGAACAGGCGGCATTGATGCCATTGCCCTGCGCCTTCGATGGTTTTGTCGAACATAGCAAACGCGTCTCGCCCACCTGCTTGATCAACTTCGAGCGCAATCGCTACAGTGTTCCGGCGTCCTTTGCGAACCGCCCTGTCAGTTTGCGGGTTTATCCTGACCGGCTCGTTGTCGCCACCGAAGGGCAAGTGTTATGCGAACATCCGCGCTTCATTGACCGCTCACACAAGCAATTGCCGCGCACGATTTATGACTGGAGGCACTATCTGGCCGTCATCCAGCGCAAACCTGGTGCCCTGCGTAACGGTGCGCCGTTCACGGAATTACCCCAGGCGTTTAAGCAGTTGCAGGACTTGATGCTACGAAGGCCCGGTGGCGATCGCGAGATGGCCGACATTTTGGCCTTGGTTCTGCATCACGATGAACAAGATGTGTTGGCCGCTGTGGAAATGGCATTGACCGAAGGCGTGGCAACCAAAACCCATGTGCTGAACCTGCTGCACCGCTTGGTGGACGGCAAGACCATTGGCGGCCCAGATATCGACACACCGCAAGCCTTGATCCTGCGCCTCGAACCCAAAGCCAATGTCGAACGCTATGATGGCCTGCGTGCCCAAACAGCCGGAGGTCGCCATGCGTCATGATCCTGCAAGTGGCGCAATCATCATCATGCTCCGCAGCCTGAAGATGTATGGTCTAGCACAAGCTGTCACCGACCTGATGGAACAGGGGGCGCCCGCTTTTGAAGCGGCGGTGCCGATCCTGTCGCAATTGCTCAAAGCCGAATTGGCCGAGCGCGAGGTGCGATCTATTGCCTATCACATGAAGGCTGCGCGCTTCCCAGCTTACAAGGATCTCTCAGGCTTTGATTTTGCCGCCAGCGAGATCAACGAGGCAACCTTGCGCCAGTTGCACAAATGCGAGTTCATGGATGGGGCGCAAAACGTCGTGCTGATTGGTGGCCCAGGAACGGGCAAAACCCATGCAGCCACAGCCCTTGGCGTGCAGGCCGTCGAACATCATCGCCGAAAGGTTCGCTTCTTCTCGACCATCGAACTGGTCAACGCGCTTGAACAAGAAAAGGCCAAGGGCAAAACTGGGCAGCTTGCAGAAGGCCTTACCAAGCTCGACCTCGTGATCCTTGACGAGCTGGGCTAGGGAAACCGTCGAGACATACCGGCGCGAGCACAAGAGTGCGTCTGATTCAGCCACAGATGCCGCCTCTGCGATCGAAGGGATGTCCTGGCCTGATCTCGAAGCGCTACGAGAAACGCACCAAACCCATGGCGAGGCGCTCGGCAACGCAACCGAAGAACGCGTCGCCGCTCAGGGCCATGTCGATCATCTGGATCGGCTTAGAAAGGGGATGGAAGAGACGCTGCGCAAGCTTGAAGAAGCGGAAGCGGCATCCGGCCCGCTGCGCGGTCTAGCAGCGCTGGTGAACGGGCAGAATTCGCAAAGACTGACCCTGGAGACATTCGCAATAGGCGCGATGTTCGACCAGATTTTGGAGGCTGCAAACGGATTGGCGCCACATGTTTCATCGCTGGGTGATGCATCGAGGCCATCATGAAACCAATGCCTGCCTCAATAATTGCGCGTTCGATGACTTCTGGCCCAACCATCGTATTAATGCCGAGTGCCGATTGTACATCTACCGTACCCGACATGGACGAGACATTGCGATTGCCATGTTTGGCTACGGGGACACCAGCCCCAGCTACAACAAAGACAGTCGCGGTTGAGATATTCAGCGTATGTTTCCCGTCGCCCCCGGTCCCTACAATATCTATTGCACCTTCTGGCGCATTCACCGAGACGCAGTGGGCGCGCATGACGGCTGCGGCAGCGGCGTATTCGGACACGGACTCGCCCCGTGCGCGCAACGCCATCAGAAAACCGCCGACTTGAGCAGGCGTTGCGGCACCTTCGAACAAATAGCCAAAGGCCTCCTCTGCTTGGGCACGCGACAGCGGACCCTCGGATGCAGCGAAAATCAGGGGCTTCATTGCATCGCTCATTCCGAGATCTTCGTCATTCTCAAGAGGTTCTGGCGGAGTCGTTTCTTTGGCAAACTGCAAGATGTTCGCATTGCCGAGGCCTGTTCGGCAATACGAATACTGGAACGAAGTTCAAGTCCTTTAGGCGCTTAGTTAAGCTACCGAAGCCTCGTTCAGGGCTGCGCTGTCCTCATAGAAGTGGTAGTATGTCAGCAAGCCGTCCACCACCTGCGTAATCATGGCCCAATCGCTTGGGTAAGGCTTACCCGTGGTACGAACTATGTGTTTGAAATGCCCGTACATAGCGACATGGCGACCATCTCCGAATGCATCGGTCACCGTGAAGTCGCCAGCTTCAAGTACTTCCCCAAATGCTGTAAAGAATGCTACCGCGCCCGATTTCCCTTTGAAGGTTCCGAGCATGGGATTTTGCTCGTTTGCAAGCGGGCTAACTGAAATGAATGTCGCGTCATCGGACACCAGCGCGAGTGCCTCGTCCATTTCGCCCGAGAAGATATGCCCAAGGAAGGCCTGAACGATTTCGAGGTTAGTCATTTTTGTTCTCCTGATTTATCAGATTTTTCGTGATGGCAATTTTGCCGATGGTTTGACCGCTCTCGATCAATTCGTGGGCAGTACGAACCGTCTCGCTTGAAAGCGGCGACAAGGTTCGTGCAAGCGTGCTGCGTAGGCGGCCGGACTGTACTAGATCGGTCGCAGTCGTCAGGATTTCGCCCTGGCGCGCTGATTTTTCTCCGCCCAATCTGGGGCGTGCAAACATGAACTCCCAGTGAAAGCTGGCGCTTTTACCCATGAGCAGATTCATGTCTGGCGGATTATCAAACGGAACAATGCATCCAATCGCGCCAAACGGGGCGACAATTCCTGCAGCTGTTGGGAAATGCTTATCAGGTGCAGCGAGCAATACGATTTGATCAACAGTCTCGATACCGAGCTGGTCGAGTTGCGCGGCCATGTCTGCACGGTGATCGAGCACATGATGCGCGCCCATATTTTCGCACCATGACTTGGTCTCTGGACGAGATGCTGTCGCGATAACTGTCAATCCCGGAACCAGTCTGGCGATCTGAATCATCATCGACCCTGTACCACCCGCGCCATTGATAATGAGGATGCTTTCATGGTGTCGTGGTTGATCGGGCTTCAGCCCCATCTTGTCGATCAGCAATTCCCAAGCGGTGAGTAAGGTGAGAGGCAGGGATGCCGCCTCTGACGCGCTCAGCGATCCTGGCCGGTGCGCGGCAATTCGGTGGTCTACCAGATGCAATTCGGCATTTGTGCCTGCGCGATCGAGGTCGCCCGCATACCAGACAAGATCACCCGGTGAAAACCCCTTGACGGCGGAGCCAACGGCGCGAACGCGACCAGCCGCATCGTAGCCGAGAATCTTCGGGTGCCCGTCATCAGTTTTGCGCATCCGGACACGGGCATCGGCAGGATTGACGGACACGGCCTCAATCTCGACGAGCAGGTCAAAGTCCCCGGGGATTGGGTCAGGAAGATCAACGTCCACAAAACATTGAGGATCATAGGCGGTCCGGGCGGAATATTGAGCAATACTTTTCATACTAAGGTTTATATTTCAGCTTGCCAATGCACGTAATTCCAAAAATATTCGTGTCATCTGTGCAAAAATGATCGGAACATCATGCAGTGGGACGACATCAGGTATTTTCTTGCTCTTTACCGCAGCGGAACGCTATCGGCGGCGGCGCGGGATTTGGGTGTGGAGCACTCGACTGTATCGCGACGGATTGGTCAGCTTGAAACGTCCGTCAGGCTAAAATTATTCAAGAGGCTGCCGCGGTCTTGGGTTGCGACACCACAGGCCCTTGCGCTGTATGATCAGGCCTGTGCATTGGAAGAAAAAGCGCTTGGACTTGCGCGAACCGCGGCTGGCCTCGATGATCTGACGGGCCGGGTACGCGTCTCTGTCCCACCCATGCTGGCCAGCCATGTCCTTGTTCCCGGCCTGCATAAGGTGATGGCGCGATACCCTAATCTGGCACTGGAAATTCAGGCGTCTACGGAGCTAAGCAACCTGAATCGAAATGAGGCAGACATTGCTATCCGGCTCGTCCCGCCAGCAATGTCTGAGCTAATGACCCGAAGCCTCGGGAAGATCGAATACAAGCTATTCGGAACAGCAGAGTGGGGTGCATGCCCGACCACCGACCTTCATTACATCGGTTTTGATGAGCTTTCCCGAGCGCAATCGCTTGCACAAGCGCTCGAAAAGATAATCGGGCAAAACCGAGTGGTCATGCGAACAGGCGATTTTCTATCAATGGCCCGTGCAGCCCAACTTGGATGGGGGGTCGCCTTACTGCCGCGCTTTCTGGGCAGTACGATCCCTCAACTTCTGGAACTGACAGGTCTGGGATTCCGTACGACCCGTGAAGCCTCACTACTGGTCCACCGTGATGTGCTGCTGCACCCCGGGGTTCGGGCCATAACGAATGAGATCGTCGATATCTTTCAAAACAGCGACCTCGGTTGAGTTTGCTGATCTGACAGGGAATTTTACCAAGGCGCATGTAAGATGTCGATTGGCACTACATCGCGCCAGGCAAGCCCATGCAGAACGGTTTTATCGGGTCATTCAATGGCGGCCTGCGCGACGAGTGCTTGAACGAGAAGATATTCGACAGCCTGGATGATGCGAGACGAAAGCTGGGGCTGTGGCGGGCATTGCCAAGTTGTTTGACTGGTCTGAGGTGGTTACAGGTTGATGCATGAAGATACCGACGTCCATGCCGCGCCTGAAGGGCTTTCGCTTTCCTCGTGAGATCATCGCCTATGCGGTCTGGGCGTATCATCGTTTCGCGCTGAGTACGGCGGATGTCGAGGATCTGCTGGCTGAGCGTGGTGTGATGGTCAGCCGGGAAACGATCCGCCTGTGGGCCAACCGGTTTGGTGCGCATTTTGCGGGGTGCATCCGCCGTGACCGGCCGCGACCGAACGACAAGTGGCACCTCGACGAGGTCGTGATCCAGATCGGTGGCGCGAAGCATTGGCTATGGCGCGCTGTCGATGCTAACGGCAATACACTCGATATTCTCGTGCAGACCCGCCGAAATGCCAAAGCTGCAAAGCGGTTCATGGCCAGACTGGTTGCCCAGTTCGGCCAGCCAAGGGTTGTCATCACCGATAAGCTACGCAGCTACATCAAGCCGATTGTCCATTATGTACCGGGCGCCGATCACCGAGCCCACAAAGGGCTCAACAACCGGATCGAGGGCAGTCACAGGCCGACGCGACGACGAGAAAAGATCATGGGCGGCTTCAAGTCGCCCCGACAGGCGCAACGCTTCCTCGCGGCACACGACCAGATCAACACCATCTTCCGCCCTCGCCGCTACAGCCTTACGACCGCCTCCTATCGTCACGCCCGGGCAGACGCGTTCTGCCTCTGGGCGGACTATGCCGCCGAGATGATCGCCTGAAGGCGGGAACCGTGCTTCTTGAAGCCGCGCCAAGATAACTTGGCAATGCCGGTCAGCGATATGTACCGCATCAGCGGCCAGATGGATGACTCTGAGGCGGACATCTTCATTCAGACAGGATTGAGTGAAAGTCATGGGTTCGTTCTCAATCCGGGAAGCTCCATCGTAGCCGACATCTTCGGCGCGACGACAGGCCGGACCGCGTGCTCCGAGCTTCGGGCTCAGGGCTCATGACCAGAAGATGACAGCCCCGGCGATGCACATGTGCTTGTGAAAGCGTGTGTGCATCGGTCGAAGCTGGTGGCGATACATCGCCAGTCCTTGAGGCGGTCGAACATGCGCTCGACCTTTTTGCGCGGCTTGTGCCATTTCGTCCCGTCCTCGACCGGTATGTTGCGGTCTTTGCGCCCGCCGATCGAGGCTTTGATGCCGAGATCGTTCAGTGCTTCGCGGAACGCGTGGCGAACATGACCTCGGTCCGCGATCATCAATATGCTGCTTTCCGCTTTCGTCGCTGAACCGCCCTTGGGCGAGGAAGGGTTGATCGTTTAACGAAGTGAAAAGGACCCGCTATGCGCGCTCAGTCTGCCCGCTTCTTTGTCCCATTTTTCGTTTGGTCGTGTCTTGGAAGTCTCGGCCTGGTAGCGCTTGCCTTCGGCCAGGACATCAACGCGCTGCGTGAACTCGGTGTTTCCCCTGATGTGTCTGACAACGTTTTGCGTGCGCTGATCGTCGTGCAGCCATTTATCCTTCTGGTCGCCGGGGTCGGAGCAGGCGTGGCCTTCGGGGAACGTGTTGGACTTCGGTCCTGGGTAGCCGCGCGGTTGCGGGGCGACCCGCCGCCTTTGATGCAAGTGTCGGGACTGGCGCCCGCCGCGCTTGTCGGCTTCGGCACAGGTGCGGTTGTGGTCGTGCTCGACAGATTGTTTGCGCCCTGGATCGGGCTCCCCTCGCTCGCGAGCCTTCCGGACATAGGCACGGCGATCATGGCGATCAGCTACGGTGGGATTACCGAAGAGCTTACTCTCCGATACGGCCTGATGACGTTTCTTGTCTGGGTCGGCGCAAAAGTATGGACGACGCTCCCGCCCGGGCTTTACTTCGGCGCCTTGCTCGTTTCGGCGGTCCTTTTCGGAGCCGGTCACCTGCCAGCGATGGCGGCGCTCATCCCACTGACACCGGTCGTGATTTTGCGCACTGTCGGGCTTAATGCCCTGCTTGGCTTGGCTTTTGGCTGGCTGTTCTGGCGGCGTGGCCTCGAACACGCGATGGTTGCCCATATTGCCACCCACCTTGCATTTTGGGAGCTTGCCGTCGCGCTGTAGGCTCGCCACGACCATTTCCATCGTTGCGCCCCGTCAGGTGGTCGCCGTTTCGGCGCGAAATTGTGAAGGAGTCTTCCCAGTCACCCGGCGAAATTCGGTATTGAAGCTCGATTTGCTGACAAAGCCCGCTTCAAACATCACTTCCGTGATGGACAACTCGGTCCTGCGTAGGGCCTCTTGCGCGTAGCGTATGCGAAAGCCGTTGATATATCGAGAAAAATTTTCGCTCGTCGTTCTGTTTATGGCATTGGAGACATCCCGCACAGGTATCGACAATCGCCGCGCGACCCGCGCAAGCGTCAGGTTGCTGTCCGTGTAGAGGTGCGTGTCGTTCATCAGCGCATCAAGCACAGCCCGTGTCGCGCGATCGATGTCGGTCGGCCCTTCGGCTTTGGCTGTGTCGCCCTTTGTGACCTGAAGCAACATCGGGGCACCGACCAGAGCGACGACAAAGACGAATGCTGTGAAAACACCTGACACCCCGGTCAGAAATGTCAGGATATGGGCATCGCCTGCGAACAGGCTGGCAGCCACAATCGAAAGATCCGTGGCCACCATCATGCCAAGCAGGACAATGGTGGCTTTGATCGCGGAGCGCACGATTATCAATGCGTGCGGCGCGACATGGACGAAGTCATCTGGTTGGCGGCGCAGAAGGCGGGCAATCGAAACCAGGTAGATGCTGTTGATCCCAAGAACAAACACATCTGCCGAGACCGGGAGGTTTGCCAGTATTGCCAGTTGCGCGACGGCGACTGGTGCCCCACTCAAAAGGAGCCTCTTGCGCCAGTTCAACCCCAGGTCTTGGGTCAGAGCCGAGAAGCCGAGATAGGCCGAAGGTGCGACCATCACGGCCACCAATGGCTGGAGCCATGCGGCCCAGGGCACGTCAAATGAAAGTCGGAGCCCGAGCAGCAGGCCGATGCTCGCCAAGGTCAGAAGAAAAACGCACAGAGAAAGGCGCGCTTGAAAGGGCATGCGGGTATCCTGCGCCAATGCAAACGCTGCGATTGTCGTCAGAACACTTACGAGCCAAACGAGGGGCAAAGTGATCATTGATCTTCCTGCTGGCCAAACAAAAGCCTGGTCGTCGTTATACCACCGCTTCTTCGACTAATCATGTTGGATCAACAACAGTTCAGGTCTCCTTGCGGCGGGCACCGTTGTTGGAAGGCACTGATGATCAGCGCCTCCCAAGTGATTATCAGGAACCGGGCATAGCCATCTTGAAGGTTTCGTCGCCGCTGGCGTCGAACACGCCTTCGCCAGTCACCACAAAGCCGCATCGCTCATAGAACGGCAGACCGATCTTGTTGTCTTTGAAGACCTCGACGGTCAGCGGACCTTTGATGGCGACAACATGGTCAACCATTTGACGCCCCAGGCCTTTGCCTTGTTCAGACGGGTCGAGGAACAAGCCTCCAATTTCCGTGCCGATCATTGCAATAAAACCGACCGGCGTGCCATCATTTTCCAGAACCCATGTTTCGGCGTTCGGCAGATAGATGTTAACCGTGTCTCTGCGCACCTGGTCCCTGACTTCATCCGACAAGAATGGGTGCGCGAGTGGCTCTGCCTTATCCCAGATTGAGATCAACGCATCGGTATCGCTGGTTTTGTATCCACGCATCATTGTTCTATTTCCTACTCTTACGCTGGATCGCGTTGATCATCTTCTTGAGAGATTTGTCGGCTGTTTTGCGTTCGGCCAACGTAGACGCGTTAAAGCGTTCCTCCGCTGCCAGCTTGTTCCATCGCGCAAATCGGTCAGGATCAATCTCTTCTCGCTTTAATGCACCTTGGATGGCGCAACCAGGTTCGCTGTCATGTCTGCAATCGCTGAAACGGCATTGGCCTGCCAAGGCAACGATGTCAGCAAACACATCTGCAATTCCGGCCTCGACATCGGTGAGTTGAAGCTCTCTCATGCCGGGCGTGTCCAGCACCGCGCAGCCATCGGCTGTGAAGTGCAATTGTCGCCGCGTCGTCGTGTGGCGACCCTTGCTGTCATCTTCGCGAATGGCAGCCGTATCGGCCACACCGTCCCGAAAGAGAGCATTGACCAACGTCGATTTCCCGACGCCAGAAGACCCCAGAAAGGCAACCGTTTGGCCTGGCGTGCACCATGGAGCCAACTTGGCAATTGGCTCTTCACTCAAGGCATTTAGCACTTCGACCAGAACGCGGTCTGAAATGGCGCTTGCCGCTTTAACGTAGGCGTCTGGATCGTCGCAAAGGTCGGCCTTGGTCAGCAAGATCACAGGCGTTACCTCCGCCTCGAACGCCAACGCCACATAGCGCTCGAGCCGCGCGATGTTGAAATCCTTGTTGCAGGACGACACGATAAAGACCGTATCAACGTTGGCAGCAATCAGCTGCCGCTTACGGTCAGAGCCCGGCGCACGACGCTCGAAAACGCTCCTGCGTTCCAAAACCTTACTATTGGAGGGCTTTTGCGGATCATAGAGCAGCCAGTCACCGACGGTCGCATTCGGCCCCGGCGGGATGAGGGTATCAAGCTTTTCACCCAGCACCCGCAGGCCGGTTCTGTGGACTTCAACCACGCGAACTGGTGGTGCATCAACGGTCGCATCAACATCGGTTTGTTGGCTGAAGAAGGGTTTCCAGCCAAGTCTTTCCAAAGGGGAAGGCTCGCGTTGTGGGATCTTGCTCGAGCCCAAAGGCAGCAAGAATTTGGAATAGTCCCGTATCATTCTTGGGATCTTTCATGTTCGGAGAGCGGAACAAGTCCGCGTCGAAATATCGAAATTGACCAGACAAAACTAAGCTATTCGCCCGCAGCAGTAACGCAGCGACGTTGGTTTCGCTTAGCTTTGCTTCGGGAGGCCGCTTTGCCTCCCCGCATTATCGGGTCATAAAATCTCCATGAACATGTTGCTCGTTTAAGGGAGTGCGGTGATTTTTGCAAGACGTGAAGGACCGAGTCACTGATCCGATGGCCTCTGTCAGCGGACGCTTTCCCCGCGGCCGTCCCCGAAGAGGTGAAGATCCACGACCGGAGCAAGATTTTCCACGATGTCAGCCCGGGACATTTCCGCGACCGGCGGGATGGCCAGGATGTAGCGGCACAGCGCGAGGCCGAACAACTGGCTGACGACCAGGCCCGCGCGCGTTTCCGCCGTCGCCGGGTCGCCGAAGCGCGCTGCCGCTGGCAGAACCTGTTCGCGAAATATCGTGCGGATCCGTTCTGCCGCCGCCTCGTTGGTCGCCGCCGCGCGCAGCAGGATAACAAGCCCCATGTCTTTGCCGCTTCCTTCCCAGAGTTCGAGGAAATGCCCCACGAGCATCGCGCCAACTGGGACCGGCGCTGTCGGATTGATGTCCGGCAATCCCAGTTCGACCTTCGAAGCCAGCGAGAACAGCCCGTCCTTGCCTCCGAAATAGCGGATGATCATCGACGGGTCGATCGACGCGCGCTCCGCGATCGCGCGCACCGTGGTGCCCTCGTAGCCGTGCTCGGCGAACATTGCCCGGGCTGCCTCCAAGATGCCTGCGCGCGTTCGATCGGATTTGCGCATGACGCGTCCTTCTCCTTTGATCTTTCCCCTCACAAAAACCATTTGCCAACAAGCGTTGACAAATGCAAGTACCATGACGTATGCCAACAACCGTTGACTTTCATGCCGAGGTCAGCTGCCCCAGCGCGCAAAGGACATACCCATGAGTACCCAAACAGTAAGCCGCAGGGATCTTGCGATCGGCACGCTCCTTGCCTTAATCATCGGAACGATCTTCGTCCTGGTCGGAGGCAGGCCCCTTGTCGTGACCTTCGTTCCGGGGCTCGTCGTCGCTTGGGGGGTTTTCGCCTGGCTGCATGTTTCGCAGACAGCCTTGCCGAAAGGCGGCACGCTCTATCCGCTCTACTACGGCGTCTTCGCCTGGCAGTTTATCCACTTCTTCGAGGAATATCTGACCGGCTTCCGGAGCCTGTTTCCCGAGTTATACGGCGCAACGCCCTACAGCGACGCGCTTTTCGTCGGCATCAACATGTTCTCGTATTTCGTTTTTGCCGTCGGCTTCATTTTGGTTTTCGAGAAGGGGCTGAAGTTCCTGCTGATCCCGGTGCTTTTCTATATCGTCTACGGGGCCATCGGGAATGCCATCGCCCATGTGTGGTGGGTCATCTGGACTGGTGGCTATTTCCCCGGGTTCGTCACCGCGCTGGCCTACTGGATCCTCGGCCCGCTATTGCTTTCCCGCTTTGTCGGATCGCTTGGTCGCGCCTATGCGATTACTGCGGCTTTCGCCATTATCCTGATCCCGGCTATCACCCTTACGATGTCGCCAATTTGACGATTTGCCGAGGAAGGTCCTCTCTGTAGCTTCGTGTTTCTAGCCATAATTCGCTTCGGCCCACCATTCATTTGGACGAGATAAAGCACTTACAGCTTACAAAGCCATCTCGTTGGCGGCACTGTACGGACATGACAGCGCACCGAAATGCCCACGAAGTAGTGCGATATCACGCGATCGAAACATGCACATGAACTGCACACGGCATCGCACAACCAATTGAAAAAATGCTTAAATCGTCACCATCCATCACGGGAGCCACACTCGCTTCTGGCTTCAACGACCCAACCTTTTCGCCCTCTCGGCCATCCGTACCACCTGCGCGCTTGCCGTTGCCGCGGCGCTCCGCACGGCGGCGGGAGCCTGGACAGCCCCTCGTCCGATCGCTTCGCCTGTCGTGAGTGCACCGATCCTCGCCCGGCCCTTGACGCCGTCGGTATTGAATATCCCCCGCATGATCCCGGTCGATCCAGCGACCACAGCAGGTGCCGCAGCCACCATCAGGTTCCCAGAGATACCCCGCACGATCAGCGGCGTAGCCGCGACGAAACCCTTGGCCAGGAACACCATCACGAAGAACGGCACCAGCGAGCCGATGTTGGTGGCCGAGTTCGGATCACCGAGCTGGGCCAGAAGCGAATTCGCCATTCCGACAACGGTCGAGAACATGGCGGCGATGACGATGGGGTAGAAGGCGTAGCTGATCGTCGTCGAGACCCATCTGTGGAAGAAATCCTTGGTCGCATCGAAGAGCGACAGCGCGATCATGATCGGCGCGAGGCCGAGCATCAGGGTGAGCATCATCTTGGCGAAGATGAGGACGATGCCAGTCATGAAGCCGAGCAGGCTCAACATGACAAGGCCGATCCCGCCGAGGATCGCGCCGGTCATCCAGTTCAGGTTGTTGCCGATCGCGTTGAGGTATTGGCTGAACTCGGTGATCAGCCGGTCGAATTCGCCCGCGAAGTAGGTGGCCCCTGCCCCGCCGCCGCCAACCGAGGAGATCAGTGCCCCGGCGATGTAGTCGAGCCCGCCGATCACGGCATTGGCCACAGCGTTGAAGTTGGCCCAGTTGAAGGCAAAGAGCCCTATCAACATCAGCTTTATCAGGTACCAGAAGAAGCTGGCCCCATCCATGCTTCGGAACTGGAAGGCCATGTTGATGCAAACGCCGATCAGCGAAAGCGTGACCATCAGCAGGATGATCGTGCCGGTATTGCTTGCCACCGCCCCGAACTGAGACTCGGCCGCATCGGCAAGGAAACCGTCAGCGGTTCCAACCATCCAGCTGACGATGCTCATTACCAGTTGCCTTGCGTTTCGCAGATATCCTGGACGTCGCGGGCGATCTGGTTCTGCTCGTTCCGAAGGGCCAATTGGGCCTGAGTGTGCTCCGCTTGGGTGCTTGTCGCGAACCGTTCCTCGTACTCGGCGGAGGCTGCATCCCATGACGGGAAGCGGACATCACAGCCGCAATCGCCGGTTTCCTTGATCGCCTCCCATGACCGCAGCTCGTAGAGCCGCATCAACGTCAGCGCCTTGTAGGCCTCGCGCGGGTGGACCTCGTCCATCCAGGTCGGGCGAGCGGGCCGGTCGTTGCAGATCCGGTACTGCTGGGGCGTGATGGTCACGGTGAGATCGTTCGTGACCTGAGGCGAGGTCTGGGCCGCGAGTGGCGCGGCCAGCAGGGTGACAGCTGCGGCGAGGATGGTCTGGCGCATGGGGGTTTCCTTTCGGTTCATTTGGCCGCGACCGTGGGGCGCTCGGCACCCCCGGCTGGACCCGTGTTCTGGTCTGGATGTCTTGCCTGCCCCGGCAGGAAGAACTCGGTGATGCCGCGGGCGCCGTCATGGCGACCGGCCTGGATGACCACGTCGATGGAGCCTTCAATGTAGTCGACCATGTCGGCATAGGTCATGGGTACGTCAGTCTTGAGGGCTGCGATGGCGAGCCGGCGGACGGCCAGCTGTGGGGTCTCGGCATGCAGCGTGGTGAGCGAGCCACCGTGGCCTGTGTTGATCGCCTCAAGAAAGGTTATTGCCTCCCGCCCCCGGACCTCCCCCAGTACGATGCGGTCGGGCCGCATGCGCAGCCGCGCGACTTCGAGGTCCATGCGCAGCTGGTCGAGCTCGCGGTCGCGTTCGGTCAATTGCCGCTCGAGCGCGCGCTGCGCCTCGGTCGAGGCCTCCTGCAGCGCCGCGATCTGCGCCGTGAGATCGGCGATAGCCTGCTCCGCGCCGCTGTCCGATGCCTCGACAGGCCGCGCGCGCAGGTCTTCGAGTTCCGCCCGAAGCGTCGCGAGGCTTTCCATCAGCGCCAGTTCAGACGCAGAGGGGCCCGTTTCGGCGGGCGGCGGCGCAGACTCGACCACTGGCATTGGGGCCAGGTCCCCAAAGCCCGATCCTGTGGTCTGGAACTCTTCCGGAGCTGCGGTCGGCAGTGGGGCTTCCGGCGATGGCTGTAGGGCGGCCCAGGCCAGCCCGCCCACGGCCACGATCCCGGCCACACCGAGGATGGCGGCCAGCGGGGAGGCCCGCGCGGCACCGCGCTTCTTGTCGCCTGTCGCTTCAAGGGCCGCGAGGCGGGCGGCGAGGTCTTCGGTGTCCTGGCTCATGACGTGGGCCCACCCATATCCTGAACACAGACTTCGTCTTCGCCGAGGCGCAGGACCCATTGCCGGTTCACACCCGAGACCCGGATCACACCGTCCTCGAGTGCCGTGCTGTTCACCGCCCGCTCGCCGCCATTCGCATAGCGAAAGATCGCCGGGACCGGCGCGTTCCGCGCGAAGCGGAAATACGTGAAGGTGCCGTCATCCCAGATGGCTGTCGGTGTGAACTCCTCCCGGGCGCTGACAGCGTAGTTGGCATTCGGCGCCTCTGCCGCGACCGCCCGGGCCGGTTGAACGCGGCTCTCGGGATAGCGGAACTGCACGACGTAATGCGGGGTCTCGCGCGCCTCGACCACGTGGAAATAGTAGGAGCGACGGTTCGTGTAGACCGTGATGTTGGTGGCGACACCAGAGGCGGCAGGCTTGATCGCGAAGGCCCGACCGCCCGGCACGCCGTCGAACTGGAAGCCCACCGTGTCGCCTGCGATGATCGAGCGGATGGTCTCGCCCTCGCCGAACTCGACGGTGGTGACGCGGGTCAGAGTGGTGACGACGCGGTAGACCTGCCCCTCGGTCCAGGTGGCGATCCGGACGCGATTGTCATGGGGGCCAGCGCGCGGCGTGGTCTCGGCAAAGGCTGTTGGTGTGGAAAGCACCAGGGCACCGGCGACGAGCAGGGCGTGAACGGATGCGAGAACGGGAACAGAGGTCATTCGGAACGGTCCGATCGGATGGCATATTGGGTGACGGTGAAGCCGAAGGGGTTCTGCCAGACATCGTCGATCGAGCGGGTCCGTTCGGGCTGAAAAGCGAACATCAATGTTGCGGTGAACGATCCGTCCTGCGCGCCCTGCGGGCTGGTCAGGCGCTTTCTGAGACGTACCTGGGCGCGGTTGTCACCGATCAGCGTGATCGAGGCGATCTCGACAGCCATCTCTGCCGCGGGGCCGTAGCGGGTCGGCGGATAGCTCTCCTGCCCGGAGGTCCACATGGTGCGCATGCTGGCCTCGGCCGCCCCGGTGGATTGCGCCAGAACGCGGCGCACGCGCAGATCGTTGTCGAGCTGGTTGTAGGCCTCGCGATCCAGGATGTAGCGGTAGATCTGCGCCTCGATAATGGCGGGACGCTCCGCCAACGAGACCGTTTCGACCGTGGCGTTCGGCAGAGCGAGACCGGTCGCGGGGTCATAGGGCACGACGACTGGCGGGGGCGTCTCGACCATCAGGGCGACGACTGCGGCTGCAAGGCAGCCAAAAACGCCAAAGCCCGCCCCGCAAAGGCCGATCAACCGCCAGAGCTGTTCCCGGCGCAGTGCGCCATGGATCAGTTCCTCCTCGACGAGTTCTCGCGTGCTCATACCTGCCGTCATGTCTGGAGCCTTGCTCATGGCGCGAGGCTCGGCAGGGTGAAGTCCATGTAGCGCCGCTCTTCGGCAACGGTGGCAGCATCCACCACGCCCGCGTTGCCCGCGCCGAGGGTCTGGATCGCTTCAAGCTCCCACATCCGCGTCATGGCGATCGCGAGTTCCGCCGTGACGCGGGTGTTGTGGTCCATTGACTCCTTGAGGTCCTCCATGTCGGGGATCAGCTCGACGAGTTGTTCGACGCGTTCGAGCGACTGAGCGGCCTCTGCATGGCTGTTCTGGGCGGCCGCGGACATCACGGCGCCCGTCGTGGCGCGGATCGCGACACCTTCTGCGCCGGGATTGCCGCTGGTGGCGATCTCGCGGAGTGAATCCTCATCGAATCCGGCGCTGGCGAGCGCCTGTTCCATCTGCGTGCGCAGGGGCCCTGCGTTGGGGCCGATCAGGCTTGACCAGTCGCCCGCCTGGATGCCCCGGATCAGACCGGGAATGTCTTCGAAATTGGCCTGCAGGAGGTCGTCGAGATCGCCGCCCATGGCTAACCCAAGGATACTGCGCGGCCCGGTCAGCGAGGCATACATCTCCTCGAGCTGGTCGAACTGTTGCTGCAGAAGGTCGAGCTGCTCCAGCGCATTGTCCAGAAGATCGGTCTGGATCCCGAAATCCTGCAGCATCTGCTGAAGCTGACGGATTTCCTGGGCGATGTTCTGGGTATCGACCGTGGGCACGCCCTGTGCGGTGACAGGCCCCGCAAGGACGGTGGCCAGCGCGAGCGTCGCGGCGGTGGTGGTAAGGGAACGGGACAAGCGCCGGATCATCGCAAATTCTCCTGGGTGAAATCCATATATTGTCGCTCGGCGGCTTGGGCCGCGGCCATGGCGAGTTGCTCCTCGCTCAGCGGTTGGGTGTGAGCGGCCTTGATCCGGGTGCGGATCGCGACCAGCCGGGCAAGCTCGGCGCGCGCGTAGGTGTTGAGCGCGATGGCCTCGTGCAGGTCTTCGGTCTCGCCGATGCGGGTGATGATGTCCTGCACCCGCAAGGCAGCTGCGCGGACCGAGACCAACGAGTAGTCGCCGTAGACACCCGCCCCATGGGCGGAGAGACTGAAGCTCGCGTTCGCCAGAAGGACAGGGTCGATAGTGCCGAGCGCATCGATGCCGCCCACGGCGGCGAGGTAGCTGTTGTACTGCTGCGGGATCACCACGACGTAATGCTGGGTTTCCGCAAAGGGCGGGACGCCGCCGTAGTTCTGAACGTTGCCCGGGCCTGCGTTGTAAGCGGCGAGCGCATGGATGATGTTGCCATCGAACATGTTCAGCATCTGCGCGAGGTAGCGGGCGCCCCCCGTCACCTGCAGCCAGGGATCGTCATAGTAGGCCGGGTAGATCCCGAGATCGCCCGCGGTGCCGGGCATGATCTGCGTGAGCCCGAAGGCCCCCACAGGCGAGCGCGCGCCAATTTGGAAGCGACTTTCTTGCCAGATCAGCGCCTGCAGAAGGCAGCGCCACTGCACGAGCGAAAGGCCCGCACGGCTCACACCCGGCAGGCCGTGGGTATGACGCGCGGCGCGGATGATCAATTCCTCGATCCCTTCCCGGGCATCTCCGAACATCCGGGCCGCGGCCGGGTTGTTGTCCTCCGGCGCATAGAGGCTGGCGGCCGCGCTTTCGACGTCGTCAACCGCCCCTTGCCCCGCCTCGAGCCCCGCAACGGTTCCCGCGACATCGCCGGAGCCGAGGGACATGGCATCCATGAGCCCCTCTAGCGAGGCGAGTTGCTGGCGCTCGATCTCCGCCAGTTCCTCTTCGCGGGTCAGCCGGTCCTGCTGAAGTGCCAGATCCTGATCGGTCTGCTCGAGGATTGCCTGTCGTTCGGCAAACAGGCGTAGATCGAAGGTCGGCACGCCTTGAGCGACCGCTGGCCCGACGCTGGGGCCTGCCAGTGCAAGACTGACCATCGAGAGGGGGAGCCAGGTCCGCA
This sequence comes from Puniceibacterium sp. IMCC21224, assembly GCF_001038505.1. Classification (NCBI taxonomy): domain Bacteria; kingdom Pseudomonadati; phylum Pseudomonadota; class Alphaproteobacteria; order Rhodobacterales; family Paracoccaceae; genus Puniceibacterium; species Puniceibacterium sp. IMCC21224. The sequence goes on along the minus strand of NZ_LDPY01000003.1, from coordinate 41,438 downwards.
TGCGATTAGCCGCCTGCCCCCAGCATCACGAAATCGCAAGCCGTGTCGCGGCGCGTGACCTCCGCCCCCATGGTCGAGATCGTGACGGCGGCGGCTCCTGCCTGCGCAGGAGCCTCGCGAAAATTGAAGCAGTTGGCTTGCTGGGGGTTATGCTGCGCACAGGCTGTCAGGGTCAGGCCGAGCCCGAGCAGCGCGACGCTGCGAATGATGGTACGGGTCATGTCACTCTCCAGAAATCAGGGCGGTCACGGTAGTCGGGGCCAACGAGGGCCTCGCCCTTCTCCATGCCGCCAAGGATGGTTACGAGGGGGCCGAGGGCGCTGAGATCGGCGTCGATCACGACGGAACCCCGGTCATCGCGCACGAGGGCCAGCCGCGAGGCGGAGCCGACGCCCAAAAGCACATCGAGTTCTTTGTCGCTGAGGCCGAGCATCGCGTAATCGGCGGCCGAGGCGCGGATATTGGGCAGGAGCACTTGGGTCGGCACGGCTTCCACGATGGTCTTGCCGGTCCGCGTGCGCTCGAGCTGGCTGGCATATTGCGTCATCATCACGACGACTGCGTTTTGCTTGCGCGCTGTCACCAACCAGTTCGAGAGCCGCTCCGCGAAGTAGGCGTTGTCGAGCGCCTTCCAGGCCTCGTCGATGACGATGATCGTGGGCTTGCGGTCCTCGATCACCCGCTCGACGCGACGAAAGAGGTAGGACAGGACCGCCATGCGTTCCCGCTCGCTCTCGGAATCGAGGATGCCGGTCAGATCGAAGCCCGCGACGTCACCGTCGGTGCTGCCCCCGATTTGGAAAGTGTCGTCTGTGTTCGCCCCAAAGATCCAGCCGTAGCGGCCCTCAGCCGTCCATTCCTGCATCCGCTCAAAGAGATCGCCTTCGTCATCGGTCGAGACGAGGAGCGAGGCGAAGTCCGACCAGTTCCGAAGACCTGCGTTCCCGGCGCTGGCGTTCTGGCGCACGACCTCCTGCAGGCGGTTGGTCTGTACCGGGGTCAAAGGCCGGTCGCGGCGTTCGAGGAGGCTGGCAAGCCAGTCGGCAAGCCAGGCCTGACCGCGCGGGTCGATCTCCGTCTGCAGTGGGTTCAGGCCCGTGGGCCGTCCCGCCCGCACGGTCGAATAGCTACCACCAAGCGCGCGGACGGCCATTTCCATGCCAGCCCGATAGTCGAAGACGAAGAGTCGGGCACCTGCTCGCCGGGCCATGGTCATGAGGAAAGCCGCCAGCACGGATTTGCCCGAACCGGGGCGCCCCAAGATCAGCGTGTGCCCGCCTGTGGGCTCACGGTCAGGCGCGCCCTGTTCGTGGAAGTTGAAACGGAACCCGCTGCGTTCGGGCGTCGGGAAAAGCGTGATCGGCACGCCCCAGGGCACTTGCGCGGCCGTCTTGCCGAGCGGGGTGCGGTGGAAGGTGGCGAGATCGGCGAAGTTGTGGTTCGTGATCGCGGCCTTGCGGCTCCGCGCGCCAGTGTTCCCCGGATGCTGCGCCATGAAATGCGCCCGTGCCCCGAAGGCCTCCGAGATCAGGTTTATGCCGGAGGTCGCGGAAATGTTGCGGATTTCGGCTGCGATATCGTCGAGGGCGGCCTGAGATCGCGCATAAACCGCCACCGTCATGTGGTGTTCGCCAAAGATCAGGCGTTTCGATTCCAGATCGTCCTGCGCAAGCTCCAACTCCTGCGCGAGGCTGACGGCCCCGTCATTGGCCGCCTGCATCAGGCGCAACTGCCGCTTGATCCGGCCTGCCATGATGTTTGCGTTGATCGGCACGAAAGAATGCGTGACCACCATGTCGACGGGCAGGTTCAGCTCGTCGAGCATCAGGCTGTCCGTCTTGGCGGGATAGTTCTTCACCGCGAAGATCGCGCCGAGCTTGTCGCCCACAGCGCCGTCGGAGAGCGCGATGGTCGTGCCGCGGAAGGTGACGCGGGTATTGGCGACATCCTCGGCGATCACGCCGAGGCGCGACCGCGGGAAGAGCGGATGTTCTTCGCCTGTGTTGAGCGAGCCGAGGAAGCCCAGCAGCTCACCCGTGCTGGCCGCAAGCAGGCGGGGCTTCAACTCATCGAAGGACGACTGCAGAAACCCCACGACCTCATCGAGCTTGCGCAAGCGTCGGGTCGTGTCGGCTGCATGCCGCGCGCGGGACGCCCCAAGACCGAAGGGCAAGCGGCTGCCGATCTCCGGGCGCTTCAGCACTGTCAGGGTCAGGGTCTTGTCGCGCAGGCCCGCTTGGCCCAGATGCGCGCGCCAGCGCTGATCGACGGCGGCGGCGAACCCTTCGCCCGGGATCGCCGGCAGAGACACGTCGACCGCTTTCGACACCTTGTGCAGGTAGAAGGAGAACTCCGTCCCGACCTGCGCGATGATGCCCGCCAAGAGTCCGCCGATCCGGTCGAGATGCCCGTCCTCGCTCGTGGTGCTGTTCACCCCCTCGAGCCGGATGCATTGCATCAGTTCGTTGCCGCGCGTCCGGATCGTCCGGTCGGTCACGAGGCTCACATAGGGCAGCATGGACGAGAGCCGCTTCTCGCCCTTGACCCACGCAGGCAGCGCGGTCAGCGGATCGAGTGTGTCGGCCACGTCATCGGCTACTCCATCACGGGGCATAGCTGTCGCCCCCGTGAAGCTTGCGGTTCGTCGTGGGCGGGGTTTCCTGCAAGGTGATCACGAGGACATCGAGGAAGTTCGGATCCCAGTCCGCGGCTTTCCAAAGCGCCGGCCAGGCCAAGCCCGCGAACACAGCCACCACCCAGCTCTGGACCCAGAGGAACAGAAGCGTCGAGCCGAAGAGCCAGACCATGGCATACATGATCGGCAAGCCCATCAGCTTGGGTGGCCTGAGAAGGCCGATGAACACGCGGGACTGGTCGGACATCGCCAAGAACTCCAGACTTGCTCAGGTCGTCCAGATGGCGGCGACGATGGTGGGCGCCGCGGCGATGCCTGCGATCGCGACCACGACCCAGAGCGCCTGACGGAAATCCAAGATTCCGAAGAGCCAGGAGAGGAACACGCCGATCAGCGCGAGCGTGCCGATCACGATGCCCAAGGGGCCGGTGATCGCGTCGACGATGCCTTGCAGCAGCGTCTGCACGGGCGAGAGGTCGATGCTTTGGGCCAGCGCCGGGCCCGCCAGCACGATAAGGGCCATCGCGCCGAGCGCGACAAGGGAAGATTTGGACGTCACGAAAGGTCTCCTCTCAGCCGCTGGAACACGGCTGTCACACGGGCCACATGGCCTTGGGTTTCTCGAAAGGGGGGAATGCCGCCATGGCGGGTGACCGCATGGGGACCGGCATTGTAGGCCGCGAGCGCCAGCGCGGGATCGCCGAACTCCTCGAGCATCATCAGAAGGTATCGGGCCGAGCCGTCGAGGTTCTGAGCAAGGTCGTGCGGGTCAACGCCGAGATCGCGCGCGGTGTCGGGCATCAGTTGCCCAAGCCCGATTGCCCCGACCGGGCTCAGAGCGCCAGGATTGTAGGCGCTTTCGACCTCGATATTGGCGCGGTAGAACAGCGCCCAATCACTGACCGACAGACCTGCCTGACGCAGAGCGTCATGACTGCCGTAACGCAAGGCGGTGGTCTCGATGGCGTGGAGGATTTCGGGTGAGGCGCGGACCGCGCGCGGGGCGACCGCTGCTGCAGCCGTCACATCGCTCAGGGGATCATCATCCCCGCGGGACTGCGGCGCTGCAAAAAGAAAGAGGCGATCTGGAAGGGGCCCATTCTGGGCATCGTCGTCGCCGGTGAACGAGCGCAGGCTGCTCGTGGTCTCGGCCATGTCGATCAGTCGGCCATCGGGGCTGACCTGGAAGATGAAACCGTCGGCAAGGGCCGGGGGTGCTGAACAAACACCTGTACCCAATGCAACGACGAGCGCAAATGCGCGGTCAGTTGTCCTTGACCAGAACCGGGCCGGTTCGTGGCTCGGGCGTGCGCCCGGGTGCTGCATGGCGCTCGCGGGCGCCTTCGATGAGCGGGATGCTGGCGGTCGTGCAACCCATGTCGGCAAGGAAGCTGACAAGACCGACAATCGTCTTGAACTCGCGAACCTTGAGATAGCTACGGCTCGTGACGAGCATCTTGTCGTCACGCCCGTCCTCAGCAACGGCACGGATGACCCATGTGCCGTACCAACTGTTATGGCGCTTCTCGGCGCCATCCTTGCAGACCACCTCGATGAGGTAGTGTTCGGCCAGCAGGCCGCGCAATCCGTCTTCTGTAACCACATTCGGTGCTTCTTCTATCATGGCCTTCCCTTGGGTCCTTTCCTGCCTGAGGTGCAGTACCGGTCCCACGGGTTCGAAACACCGTGGGCGATACAATACAACATTAACGGTAGCAAGACAATAATACCGACTTGACGAAGATCGCCTTGCTTCGATAAGAGTGATACCTGACAGATCGATAATCTTAAAGGCGGCAAAGGAGTTTTGCCCTGCACATAAACTGTGCGCGCAATATAACCTTGATGCTGCTGATCCTGTACGTTGGAGCGGCCGGTCCGGCTGCCGCCTGCATTTCCCCTGAGCGACCGTTTCTTCCCCAGTCTCAAGAGGACATGCGCACTTACGCGGATCTGATCCGGGGGGATTTCGAGGCCTACATCGCCGATGTTCAGGACTACTTCCGTTGCCTCGATGAGGAACGCGCGCGGGCCTTTGTCGAGGCTAGGGAGGTGAGCGAGGACTACGGGCGGTTTGTCGAGGCGGTTGAGTGACCTCTAGACGGAAAGCGGTCGGATGGCGCCGCTGCATGGAAAATGCGGCGAGGCGCGAATTGCAACAATAACTCCTTGCTCAAACGAGTCTTTTAAGTGTGTTTCTTATGCGCTTCGGATCGGCTGCATCACCTGAACTGCATAGGCAAGGCGTATAGGGCGACGGGCACCTACTCGCGTTTCATGCGGGAAAATGCAGATAAATCGAGGGTAAGCGATTGCAATGATCGCGTGGTTTCCACGTCGTCTTGCGTCAGCAAATCGACAAGATCTTCCTGATTTGGTTGCCCCAAGGCGAGGCGGTAGAGCAACCGTTGCGTCTTCAACTTCGCGAACCGATCTATGTCGCGGCTCTAGGGAAGTGCGAAAACAGCAGGATACGATGAAATAGTCTTGCTATCGTTAGTGTTGTTTTGTATCGCAGCACCATTATAGTTGGAGGCGGCGTCATGAAGCACAGGGTCCGAAGCGCGGCGGCCGCCGCTGCTATCACCGTATCGAGCCTCGTCGGTTCAGTCGAGCAGGCGCAAGCCTACCAGGTTGACTGCGCCATCTTGCTCTGCCTGGCCGGAGGCTGGCCAGCATCGGCGCCTTGCGCCCATGCGCGGGCCGTCTTCATTCGGCGGATTACACCGTGGCCGATCGAGCCGCCCCTACAGATATGGCGATGCCCGATGGGAGTGTTGTTCAGCGCCCCTGCCCCGCTTTCGCCGATGGAACGGCTCTACGACATCGCTTTTCGAACTGAGCCTCAGATCAGCGTGCCGCAAGACCCGCCGCTCGTTGTGCCGGTGCAGGCAGACGAACAAGCTGACATCGACATCTCAGGCGATGCCTTCGACTTCGTTCGCAGCATTCGCGTCTATCACATCCAGTTCAGCCAGCACGAAAACCGGGATGGCGATTGCAACCGTTACGACAGCACCCGCCTGGGTTCATATGGGGTGCAAGGCGATTATCGTTGGACACGGTCGAGCGTAGCCGATGTCCCTCCAGTATCGCAACTTCCCGAGCCCGTTCACTGCAGATCGATCAGCTACCGCTCCGTCTTCGTGGACTGGCGCGACCACGAGGGAAACTACGGCTTCGAAGAGGTCCGCTACTGACCCTGCGCGGGGCGGCGTGGCGCCGACCCGTATCCGATAAACCCTGCACCAGAGACTGTGCACCGACCCCAAAAAGGGAAACGACGCCAGACCGTGAAGCCTGACGCCGCGCTAGAAAAAAACCCGTGAACAAGGTTTTTCTAGCGCACTGTCCGAACCTCTGCAACCAGCAAAGTTGTTTTGCTTGCATAAATGTTGTTATCTCACGGCATGGCCTCGGCTCTCTCAGGAGACACCGACCATGGAACCCACTACCGGCCTGATCTTGCGACGGATCACACAGACAGAGCTTTCCGTATCCGCCCATAAGTTGGCAACGATCATCCTCGATGGCATCGCCTGGAAGGAAGGCTACAACGGCTTGTCACGCGGGACAGCCGCGTTCACCCTATCTGCGCTCGCAGACAAAACGGGCGTTTCGCGCCAGTATCTGACCGTGCTCTTGACTGAACTCGAAGCCTCCCAGCTGCAACTCACCCGCCAAAAGCCCAATGGCAAGTATGCACCGTGGCTCTTTCGCTTCACAGCCTTTGATGAAGAAGGCGAGATCGAAGATGTCGCGTCAGGTAGAGACGACACATCACTATCTAGTAAAGATTATAACAAAACTGTATTCTCAGGGCATATCAACATTAATGCAGTTTCAAACGTGTTCCAGACATGCTGGGCCGACTTGATCAAGGCTGCGAAGACCGTGCTTCCATGCTGGAATGTCGATACGCAAGTGATCTGGGATCGCTTCCTTGCGTTCAACCGCGCGCGCGGCAACGAGAAGGTTCCGGCGGGTTTCTTACTCGGATTCATGCGCAGGTGGCGCACCGCGCCAGGCGCTACACCTCGACCAAGAGAATTGCCCGAACCGCAGGTGATGCTCGATCCGAGAGAGCGCGAATTACGCGATCAGATCAAGGCCGCACCAAGCGCAAACCGCCAATTTCACGCTTCGGACCTGTGCAGCAAGATCGGTATGGCCGCTTATGAGGCGCGGGTTCTCGAGGTCATCCACCAGTTTGGATGCCAGCGGTTCACAGCCATGCGGGCTGTGCATGGTCGAGCTGTATTGGCTGGGGAGATTGCGCGGTGACAATGGAGAGGTTAGCACTTGCAATGCCAAAACGAGTTGAACACGCCCAGACCCGCGATGGCGCCAATCAGAGCAGATCGGCAAACTGGTCTAGGTCAGCAACAGTTGCGACCAGCCCTTGTTGCGTCAGGATCGACAGATATTCGTCAACGCTCTCGGGCGGGCTTTTGAGGCGGGCGCGAACTTTGCGTAGCGCGGAGCAGACCAGACCGGGCGCGAGAGAAAGCTGGTTCCGAAAAAAGTCGTCGGGGTGCTGGGTCTCGATGCCGAATGGTTCAAGTGCCTCTGGTGGGAAGTCCTTCAGGTTCTGAGTGACGATGGCGTCACAGCGCCCGACGATCGCGGCCGCCAGAACGTGCCGGTCGTCGGGATCCGGCAATATGAGGGCCGGCACCAAGGCCTCATAGCCGGTGACCAGGCAGTCGCGTGTGGCCCTGTCCATCAAGTCGCGTGTTCCGCGATACCCGCAACTCCCGGCAAATCTGCTTGATCGGCTTCTTGTCCTGAAAATACGCCCGCCGGGTCTTCGCAATCGTCTCCACAACCAACATCCCACACTGTGCTCCCCGATAGCCTCGGGGGCATTATCCACATCAGTGTAAGGGGGTCATTTTTGGATGCCGATCACCCCGCTACGGGGTCAAAATTGCATGCCTGTTCACAGCAAGGACCCTTCTGATCGTCGGCGGTGCCGGAGGGGTAGGGTCAATGGCAATCCAGGTCGGTAGGATGGTGGCTGGCCTGACCATTATCGCCACCGCGTCACGGAGTGAAACGCGTGATTGGTGTCTGAACCTTGGCGCGGACGCAGTGATCGACCATTCGGGCGACATGGCCGCAGAAGTGACTGTACGCGACCTGCCTGCACCGGACCTGATCCTTTTGGCTGCCGATCCTGACACGCACTTCCCGATACTCGCGGCCATGCTCGCGCCGCAAGGACGCATCTGCTGTATCGTCCCGTTTGACACACCGCCCGACGTGAATCTGCTGATGCAGAAAAGCGCCGCGCTGACCTGGGAATTCATGTTCACGCGGGCCATGTTCGTCACCCCTGATCGGGCACGGCAAGGCATCATCCTAAACCGTTTGGCGAGCTTGATCGATGCCGGTCGACTGACTCCCGCCGCGCCCGAAATTCTCGGTCCGATTAATGCTGCCAACCTGCGCGCGGCCCATTCCCGGATCGAGGGCAAGCGCACCATTGGCAAGCTGGTGCTTGCCGGATTTCCCCCAACCACAATCAACCAAGGAGCTTCCTGATGACCGACGCAACACAATCCGCCGTAGAGGTTACTCAAGCCTTCCTCGCTGCGATCTTCTCGGGTGCGATGGAAACCGCCATGGCCCTGACTTCGCCCGATGCAGTCTTCATTTCGACCAACCCACGCGACAATCCCGGCAATCCAATGCACGGAACCTTTACCGGCCATGACGGCGCCGCCGCGTTCTTTTCTGGTTTTGCCGAGGTTCTGGAACCGGGCGATTTTGAAGTGATTACGGCGTTTGGCGACGAGAGCCATGCCGCGTTCTATGGCAAACTGAGGCACACCGTGCGTGCTACTGGCAGGCCGTTCCTCAGCGATTGGGCCTTGATAACACGGATCGAGTACGGAAAGATCGCGCTCTACCACTTCTACGAGGATACCGAGGCGCTGAGCGAAGCCATGAGTTGATTCTCACAAGGCGGACCTGCGGGTCCGCCTCAACTGCCGCAACCATCGCGGGAATCGAAACCGCTCACATGATCCGAAAGGGTCAGTTCGGCGCAAACGGTCTTATCGCGTTTCAGCAATTCGCACAGCTGGCGGCATAATCATGTCCAGAGGTTGGCTATCCCAATTCGGCTCGGAAATTTGCGACGGAACCAAAATTTTCCCGAATTTAGCTTTATGTACGGTCGTGAAGGCTACTCTAGCGCCTCCACAAGGATTGTACAGGTTCGCTGGAAATGTTGAGAAATAAGTACTTCAGATTTCGCAATATCTTTTAACCTTACAGCCTCTGCTATTTCAGAATGCTCAGTCTGAACGTTGCGAACTGACTTTGCCATCGGAACAGAATACTGTCGGTAACGCTCACTTTGATCGTAAAGAAGGGACCGCATCTTCAACAGCCAAGTATTTTCACACGAAGCGACCAGCGCATTGTGGAAATACTTGTGTGCCAAAGCCCATTCGGGCGAAAGTATTGAAGGTACCCCTGTTAGATATGGCGTGCTATTTAACCTGTACACGGACGCGATGATCTCGGACTCCCACTCTAGGCTTGCGTGCTCAATAGCATTTCGGAGGCACAGTTTCTCGATCTCGATGCGAGCCGCGGTCAGCTGAACCAGATTTTCCCTAGTCAGTTCCGGAACCACGTAGCCGCGTCGCTGGAATGATTGGACAAGGCCTTCGGCAGATAGTTTTGACAGCGCCTCACGGACAGCACCGAGGCTGACCCCATGATCGCGCACGATCTGCTGGATGTTGAGCTTTGACCCTGGCGGTACGCGACAGCAAATGATGTCTTCGCGAAGACGACTGTAAACGTCCGAGGATATTGTGTTCTTACCCGACTTCATATCTCGCCCCATGGAAAATCCATTAATACTGGAGGGATATATTATCGGTATGAGTTGAAGAACGTCAACCGAAGGATGTACTATTCCGCTGTCCAACCGCCATCCACGATCAGATGCGTTCCGGTGACCATTGCCGACGCATCCGACGCCAGGAAAACCACCGGACCCATAAGGTCCGAAAGTTCGGCCAGCCGACCCAATTTGATCTTTTCCATGATCCACTTCTTTCTGTCGGGATTGGCAAAAGTCTGTTCCGTTAACGCCGTGCGCACGAAGGTTGGACACAGCGTGTTCACGCGGATGCCAGAAGGCCCCCACTCCACGGCCATCGACTTTGTCATGCCCTCGAGTGCGTGTTTCAAGGCGCTGTATACGCTGCGGTCGATCCCGCCGACATGGCCCATCTGCGAGGAGACATGCAGGATGCTACCAGGTCGGTTCGCCGCAATCAGGCCCCGCGCAACTTCGGTCGACAAGAAATAGGCCGCGCGTAGGTTCAGATCGACCGCAGCATCGAAGTCCTCGCACGTGGTGTCAACCGCGGGCCCGTGCCGGGCTAGGCCGGCCGAGTTAACCAGCACGTCGAATGGGTCGTTGTCGCGACAGAATGCCGCCACTGCCGCCAGATCGGTGATGTCGAGAGGCACTGGATGTGCGCTGCGACCCTCGGCCGCCAAAGTCGCGGCCAACACCGCGATTTCACGTTCGCGGCGCGCCAGCAGCGTGACCTCGGCCCCCGCGTGGGCCATGGCGACGGCGGCCGCCAGGCCAATGCCGGAGGATGCCCCCGCAACCAGGGCCCGTTTGCCATCAAGGCGAAAGGAAGGCGTGACCGGAAGGGGGGTCACGTCTCTTTGCCCATCCGCACTTCGGCCGCAGAGCCATATGGCACATTGACGCCGCCGTAGCGGCGGACGCGGATGTTGCATTGTTCGGCGTGGCCGAAGAACCCCTCCAGCATGCACAGCCGCGACCCGTATTCGCCGATCAGAGCAGCCGCATGGTCGGTGGTCACGCGCTGGTAGCTGTGCGTCTTGAGGAACTTACCGACCCAAAGACCGCCGGTGTAGCGCCCCGCTTTTTTCGTGGGTAGCGTGTGATTGGTGCCAATCACCTTGTCACCATTGGCCACGTTGGTCCGAGGACCAAGGAAAAGCGCGCCGTAGGAATGCATATTGTCCAGATACCAATCGTCACGATCAGTCATGATCTGCACATGCTCATAAGCCATGTCATTCGCGATCCGCAGCATCTCGTCATGATCGTCGCAGAGGATCACGTCTCCGTAATCCTGCCAAGACGCACGCGCCGTTTCGGCCGTCGGCAGAATTTCGAGCAGGCGCGTGATTTCAGTCAACGTCGCCTTGGCCAACGTCTCCGAGTTCGTCAGAAGGCAAGCTGGGGAGTTGTAGCCATGTTCCGCCTGGCCCAGCAGGTCGGTCGCGCAAAGCTCGGCATCGACCGTATCGTCGGCGATGACCATGGTTTCAGTTGGTCCGGCGAAAAGGTCGATACCCACGCGACCGTAAAGCTGTCTCTTGGCCTCGGCCACGAAGGCGTTGCCGGGACCGACCAGCATGTGCACCGGTTCGATGGTCTCGGTTCCGATGGCCATGGCACCCACCGCTTGGATCCCACCAAGACAAAGTATCTCGTGCGCCCCGCCCATATGCATCGCCGCAACAATGGCCGGATGCGGCGCCCCCTTGACTGGCGGGGCCGATGCGACGATGCGCGGCACGCCCGCAACCGATGCGGTCAGCACCGACATATGTGCCGAGGCGACCATGGGAAACTTTCCGCCCGGCACATAGCAGCCGACTGACTGCACCGGGATGTTGCGATGGCCGAGGATGACACCCGGAATCGTCTCGACTTCGATATCCGACATGGACGCTCGCTGCGCCTCGGCGAACCGGCGGATCTGATCCTGCGCGAACCGGATATCCGCCATCTCGCGAGCCGAGACCTTTTGTATCGCCGCCTCAATCTCTGATATTGTCAGCCGGAATGCCGCGGGCGCAAAACCGTCGAACTCCTCGCTCAGTTTTCGCACTGCCGCGTCGCCACCAGTCTCGATTCCCGTCAGCGCTTTTTCGACCGTGGTGCGCACGCGGCGGTCGTCCTCGGCGCGGTCCGCGTCCGGCTTGCTGGATTTTAGTCGTTTTGCCATCTTTTGTCCTATCCTTGGTGCTGCCAAGTGGGTTCGCCAGCGCTCAGCAATACGTGGCGTGCCGCGATCATCGCGCCAGCTTCAATTTCAAACGTCGCATACGCGGGGTCGTTGGCCATGAAGCGCCCGAAGGCATCGGGCGTCATGTTCCATTCCTCGACCAGCGCAACGCCGGTGTCGTCCACCCCTAACAGTACCTTTGTATTCAGGGAGTCGGGGTTGACCGATAAGCGGTCGAACAGCCGCTTCAGCGCTTCGACGCAGGCCGCGCGCTGACCAGGTTTGGTCTCAATCATGACAATGATCTTTAGCGTCATTCTGTCCTCCTGTAATGTCGAACGACAAGTCGGGTCACGCCTCGTGGTTCACCGTGAAATCTTTCGGCGGCTCTGGACCCCAGATGTAGAAGCTGTCCTCCGCCGCATGATCCCGGCCTTCCCACTCCACATCGGCCGGGATGTAGTCGATATCGCAGGAATATTCTGCGTAACTGCCCCAAGGATCGCGGACATAGTGGAAGAAGTTCGAGCCCAGTACGTGCCGCCCAACGCCCCATCCCCGGACGAAGCCTTTGTCAGCCATCTGCTTTGCACCTAACCCAACCTGGTCCACCGACGGCACGTCCCAGGACGTGTGATGAATGCCCGGCGCTTCGGACCGCACGAAGGCGACCATGTGGTGATCGCTACCGTGCCGCCCGTGCATGAATGCGATGTCGTTGCCGGATCGGTCCGACAGGCCCATGCCGAAGATCTGTACGTAGAACCGTACAGCTCTGTCGACGTCGCGCGTGAAGATCAGCACATGCGCCAGCCGCCGTGGCCGCACCTGACGCGCATCCTGCCGCTTTGGCGCACCCGCCTCGCCGGGAAGGGAGGACAGGTGCGTGCCGTAATATTTCTCTTCCGGCGCGGTCTTCGCGGTCACCTTCAATTCGATCAGGTTGCCATCATGGTCGTGCAGCCAAAGGCCGTTCGACTGGAAGCCCGGCGGTGCATCCAACAGCGGTAGGCCCGAAGCCTCAATGTGCTCCTGAAAGCGTGAGAGGTCCTCAGGGAACACCCCGAAGGACAGGTGATGAAAGCGTTTTGCCGCTCCTTCGATGAACAGCGCCCAGTCGTGATTGTAGCCTTCCGTCCGCGCGGCGTAACCGGTCGCCCTGTTCACAACGTCCAGCCCGAAACCCGTATGAAAGCGCTCTGCTTCCTCCAGGCTCGGCACGGTCATTGCGAAGTGGTTCAGCGAATGGACCCCTAGATGTCCTTCGCCCGGCTGGCTGATCACGCGCGATCTGATAACGGTCATCTCACTGTCTCGCGATAGGGTTGCGCAATGTGCCGAGGCCCTCAATTGTGACCTCACAGACGTCGCCATCTCTCATGTAGAGCTTGGGATCGCGCGCATGGCCGATCCCAGAAGGTGTGCCGGAAACGATGACGTCCCCCGTTTGCAGTGTCATTGCCTCGCTCAAATGGGCGATAATCTCGGCAATCGAGAAAACCAACGCATCGGTATTGGAGCTCTGCACGACCTTGCCGTTGAGCCGGGTTTCGATCTTCAGTCCTTTGGCGCCTGCGGGGAGTTCGTCGGCCGTGACCAACGATGGTCCGAAGGCGCCGGTGCCGTCGAAGTTCTTGCCAGGCATCCATTGCGGTGCTTTAAACTGGTATTCCCGCACCGACCCGTCGTTGAATACCGAAAAGCCAGCGATATGATCATGCGCCCGGTCCTTCGCGATATGGCGGCCCGGCTTGCCGATCACCACCGCCAATTCGCCCTCGAAATCCAACGTCGCCGATCCAGCGGGTTCGATCATCGGCGCATTGTGTCCTATGAAGCTGGACGGGAAGCGCGCAAAGAAAGTCGGGAAGTCAGGCTGGTCATAACCGGACTCCTCCGTATGGTCGCGGTAGTTCAGACCGACGCAGACCGTCTTAGGCGGACGGGGCAGCGGTGGAAGGAAGTTGATCGCTTCGACGTCGAAGACCGCCCCGTTGGCGAGCGACTGGCCAAGGGCAGTCAGACCCGCTGGTCCAATCTCCAACGCCGCTTCCAGAAGGTCGCTTTGCCTTGTCTCGATCACCTGCCCGCGTAGGAGGCCCGCCGCCTCAACGCAGAGAATGTGCTGGCCTTTATGATTACCCCTGACAAATCTCATGATCGTTCCCTTGCTTCTTGCATTTCACTGTTCACCCATCATCTACGGCGCCGGAGTTGATCGAGATAGACGATCACCACGATCAGAAACCCAGTGATGATCTGCTGCCAATATGGGTTGACGTTCAGCAGGTTGGCTCCGTTGTTGATCGTGGTCAGCGCCAGAGCTCCTAGAACTGAACCGGCCACCCCGCCGACGGCGCCGAAAAGACTCGCCCCGCCGATGACCGCCGCCGCGATGGACAGGAGCTCCCAACCCGTACCCGTCGTGGCGAGGCCGATTGAGATACGGCTCGCAGTTAGCACGCCGACCAGGGCAGCCAGACTTCCTGACAGCACGTAGACCAGACAGACGGTTGCATTGATGTCGATGCCACTCAGTCTTGCCGCCTCTGGGTTCGAGCCGACCGAATAGATGTGTCGTCCCCACTTGGTCTGTTTGAGCAGAAAGTGCATTGGCAGACCCACTCCAATCACCATCCAGAAGAGACTGGGGATGCCGAGGAAATCCTGTCGCGAGAATCGCGTAAACTCCTTCGGAAGGCCGGAAACTGTGGCGCCGTTGGTAATCAGAAGTCCGATGCCTACAAACACGGACATCGAGGCGAGTGTGATGATAAAAGGCGGTATGCCGAACTTCCGGATTGCTATGCCATGGTAGAGCCCGATCGCGGCGCCCATGACAAGCGTGATCAGGATCGCGAGGGGAATAGACACACCCGAGGTCAGCAGAAGCGCCACGATCACCGACGATAACCCAACAAGCGCTCCAACCGACAGGTCGATGCCAGCAGTGATGATGACAAGCGTCTGACCGATCGCAAGGATGGAGAGAAGCGCACACTGCCGCATGAGATTGGTAATATTCCCAGCAGTCAGGAAGGTGCTGGTCGACAGCGACAATCCCGTCCACATTGCCAGCAACAGGAAAACCAGCGTCAGGTTCAGCAGCAGGGTGACATTCACCGAGCCGATTTTTGATTTGATCGAATGCATTTCCCGCTCCTATCCGATTGCCGCCGACAAGACGGCGGCTTGACTGGCCTGTCCCCGGTCGAAGGACTGCACGACCCGACCCGTGCGCATGACGTGCAGTCTGTCCGCCAGGTCGAACACCTCGGGCAGGTAAGACGACACAATGATCACCGCAGCGCCCTCCTTCAGCAAACCCGCGATGATGCGATAGATCTCGGACTTCGTGCGGACGTCGACACCGACGGTCGGTTCGTCGAAGATGTAGAGCTTGGCGCCGCGTTGCAGCCATTTGCCGATCACGACCTTCTGCTGGTTCCCGCCAGACAGCCGCCCGACCTCTACCTCGACCGACGAGGCGACGATCCCCAGTTTCTGCATCCAGCCGCGCGTCGATTGACGTTCTTCCCCACCGTTGACGATCCCACCAGGCGCCAGAGAAGGCAGGCTGGGCAGCGACAGATTGGGCCGGATCCCGAGCGACAGGCACAGTCCTTCGTCTCGACGGCTTTCGGGGATCAGGACTATGCCCGCCCCGATCGCATCCGCTTCGCGCCGGATCACGCAGGCTCGGTCCTCGACGTAGACCTGCCCGGCCCGACTTCGCGTGCGTCCGAAGATGCCCCGCATCAGCTCGGATCGTCCCGATCCGATCAGGCCGAAGAAGCCGACGATCTCACCCGCCCGGACGTCGAAGGTCACATCTTCGAAGCCTTCGCCACTCAGCCCCTCTACAGCCAACACCTTTGGTCCGAGCGTGACCAACTCCTTGTGGTGAACGTCGCCGACGGCCCGGTTCGCCATGCATTCGATCAGCGCTTCTGGCGATGTCGCCGCGGTTTCGAAGGTCGACACCAACTGGCCGTCCCGCAAGACCGATGCGCGGTCGCACAGCTCGAAGATTTCTTCCATCCTGTGGCTGATATAAATGACCGTTCGTCCCTCGGCCTTTAACCGACGGATATAGCGAAAAAGCAGATCAGTATCGTGCCGTGTCAGGTAGGCTGTCGGTTCATCGAAGATCACGACTCGACTATCGAAGAGGATCGATCGCGCCACACCAACCAACTGCTGTCTGCCGATGGACAGTGTCGACAACACTGCGCCTGGGTCAATTTCTACGCCGAAATCCCGCAACGTCTCTACAGCACGCGCCCGCATCTCCCGCTTGCACAGACGGCCCATGCAAGTGGCCTCCTGGCCAAGGAATAGATTCTCGGTCACAGTCAGGTGTGGGCAGAGAAGCATTTCTTGATGCACAGCATAGACACCGAGATCCAGCGCCGTTCCTGGGCGAAAATCTGTGATCTGCCGACCTAGGATTTCAACCGAACCGGCGGTCGGTTGGAAGGCTGCCGTCAGAATGCGGATCAAGGTCGATTTGCCGGCCCCGTTCTCTCCTACGATTGCATGCACCTCGCGCTCCGCGATGTCGAGCGTAACCTCTACCAGCGCCCGCGTTCGCCCGAAGTGCTTGCTGACGCGGGTTAGCTGGATCGCCGGTTCGGAGGGCGCCGGGCCAGTGGGTGCTAATGCCGCAGACCCGCCCGAGACATTTGTTGTCAGCGTCATGTCAGTCGACCTTCGGACTCAGCAGTTCCTGCGACCGTTCAGAGGACATGTTCTCCTTTGTGATGACGTTCACACCGGTGTCGATGAGCTTCTCGACCGTCTCGCCATGGGCCGCTGCATAGGCCGCCTTGACGCCCTCGTATCCCATCCGGAAGGGATCCTGGACGATCAGCGCTGCGATGACGCCATCCGAGAGAAATTGCACCAGTTTTTCGTCGCTGTCGAAGGCCACAATTTTCACCTGGTCCTGCACATCGTTTTCCAGCACTGCCTGCCCGGCGCCGGCCCCCGTCACGAGGTCGGGCGCGAAGATACCGCGGATGTCGGGATGCACAGTCAGGAGGTCAGTCATGATGTTCACTGCCTCGGTGGCCTGACCACCCGCGATGCGTTCAGCTATGATTTCCAGCCCAGGATAGTCGGCCTCGAGCTTTTCCTTGAAACCGCGGACTCGTTGATCGAATGTCGACTGTCCGGCGAGTCCCACAATCAGCGCGACCTTGCCCTCGGGTGTGCCATGCGCTGCAGCAACTGCATCCGCCAAGGCAACGGCCGCCTGGCGGCCTCCCTCGACGTTGTCGGTGGTGACCATTGCGGTGATCGCCTCGGAATCTGCCGCTGAATCGACCGCGATGACTGGCACGCTTTCAGCGGCCTCGTCGATCGGCCCACCCAATGCGGAATACTCCAGCGGCGCAATCACGATGGCGGTCGCACCCGACGAGACCGCATTTTCGAGGATACCAATCTGGCCCTGAATGTCCGAGAACGATGTGGGACCCTGAACGGGAGTATTGATACCCAGCTCTTCCGCTGCTTTGCGGGCGCCGGCCGAAACGATGGCGAAATAGTAGTTGCCTGTGTGTTTCACGATCAGCGGAATGTTGTCCTGTGCGGTTGCTACTACCGGGGCAAGTAACGCCGTTCCCGCCAAGAACGTGCTCATCAACAGATTTTTCAATTGAACCTCCAAACTCCTCGACCGAGTCAAACCGGCCGCTCCCTGTATCAACCTGTCTGCCCAATATCGATTCGTCAACATAAAAATATATTGTTGATCATCTAATAGATTACTATACCATGTCCTCAAACACATCGGAGGAACGAATGAGATATGTTTTCTGGCCCGCGGCAGTGCGGACACACGGATTTGGCACACACGTGCGCGCAGCACGTATTGGCGGGTTCACGCATCTGGCGGTCGACCCGATCACTTGGCGCAACGCACGGGCCGACGGCCTCAGCGACGCCGACATGGTGGCCATGGCCGGGGATGCGGGGTTGACGATCAGCCATCTCGATACGATCACCGACTGGGCTCCTATCCGAGTGCCGGACGAGGTGAATCCGGCTCTCGCTGGCAAGTTCGACATCGACGCCGACGAATGTTTTCGGATGTGCGCGGGCCTGGGCATCACAGACATGCTTGCGGTCGCGGGTTACGACCTCGGCGCGGTGCCCTTCGACACGCTGGTCGACGGCTTCGGGCGGCTCTGCGACCGCGCGAAGGCAGAAGGCATCTGGGTGGATCTCGAATTCATGCCCTTCTGGGGCCTGCCGAACCTCGAAGACGCTTGGGCCATAGTGGAGGCTGTAGGCGCGAACAATTCCGGCATCCTAATCGACACCTGGCACTTTCCCAAAGGGAAGTACGACCCCGACCTGCTGAGGTCGATCCCGGAGCGGCATCTGAAGTCCTGCCAGGTCGCTGACGCGCTGAAGCAGCAGGAGGGTACCTCGCTCTTTGACGACACTGCGCATTACCGCAAGTTCGGTGGCGAGGGCGAGATGCCAGTGGTCGAGATCCTGTCAATCCTGCGTGAAAAGGGATTGGAAAACATTGGACCCGAAGTCTTTTCTGATGCCGCGGACGCGATGCACGTGGACGATGTCGGCCGCGTAAGCGGATCGACCCTGCGCAACGTGATGACCAGCGCCGGGTTCGATATTCCGGAGAACGTGTTGGCGGTCTGAATGCATGCCGGGCGCCGCCGTCTTGCGGTACCCGGACCATCGTCAGCTGGCGAAGGCGGCATAAACTTCGCGGATCACGCCGTTCGGGAAGTCACCGGTCATGCCACGCAGCGCGGTGTTTGTCAGTTGGACCGACACCAGTTCCTCCTCCGGATCGACGAACCAATGATGTCCCCAGGCCCCGCCCCACTGGAAGGTGCCGGTGCGGTGCGGTGTATCGGCCGCGACCGGATCGCGCAGAACCGCAGCGCCGTATCCAAAGCCCCAGCCCGGCCCATCGGTCGTCACCGGGATGTCGCCGATCATGTTGGTGTGCATCAGCTTCGCCTCGCGCGTTGGCAGGATTGGCGCGCCGCCGGTTCGGATGCATTCCAGAAACGTTGCAATGTCCCGCGCCGAGCCGCGGATCCCCGCCCCGCCGGAGTGGTATGACGCTGCGTCGAAGATCCGCCCCGGCGCATAGGTCACCCCTTCCACGAAGGGAACCAGCTGCTCCTCCGCATTCATCAGCCGCGCGATGCCGTCGCCGTCCCAGTAGGGCGGGACGATCCCGTCGCGATCCATCGGCGCGGCGAAGGATGTCTCCGACATGCCGAGCGGATCCAGAACGACCCGGCGGAGCACCGTCTCCAGCGGTTGGCCGTGCAGCTGCTCAAGCACCGCGCCGATTACATCTGTCGCGAGCGAGTAGTGCCAGGCGGTCCCCGGCTCGAACAGCAGCGGCGCGGCGGCCAGGCGTGCGAGGTTTTCCTCCAGCGACAGCCCCGGCTGGTCCAGCCCGGTCGAGACCTGGGTCTGCCAATGTGCGCTGTCGCGCGGCTCAAGGAAGGCATAGCTCAGCCCAGCGGTATGCGTCAGCAGGTGACCGAGTGTGATAACCGGAACGCGACCGTCCGGCAGCACCGGACGAAACTCCGGCAGCAAGTCGGTCACCGGCATTCCTGGTTCTAGTTGCCCCCCTGCAAAAGCTGAAAGCGCCGCCGCACTGGTTAGCGGTTTGGTGATCGAGGCCAGCCGATAGACTTGCCCAGTCTCCATCTTCCGAATCTCGTCCCGACGCCCGAAGGCTTGATGATAGATCGCTTCGCCGCCCTTCAGGACCAGCAGTTCTCCGCCATGGATCTGCCCCGTCTCCGCGGCGCCCTGCAGATAAGCCGTAAGGTTTTTCGTCATGCTTCTCTCCTACTAGAAATTCTGCGAGACCCGGAGCGGCCTGCCCCCCCGGGATCCCGTCGTTCCGACGCCCGATGCGCCTATTTCTCTCGCCAGCCGGGATAGCTGTCGACGGTGTCGCGGGTCACCAGACCCGTCGGCGCCTTGACCAGCTGGCCGGCGGCCTCGCTGCCGTCGCGGATCGCCGCGCCCAGTTTCACCGCCTGAAAGCCAAGCGAGAAGGGGTCTTGCGCGGCCGAGGCTGCGACCATACTTTCCGACTTCAACTCGTTCACCAGTTCCGCCCCGCCGTCGAAACCACCGATGGTAATACCGGAATAGCCCGCCTGCTTTGCCGCCAGATTGGCCCCGATGGCCATCGGATCGTTGATCGCGAAAACCCCGTCGACCTTGCCTTCCCGCGTCAGGATGCGCTGCATTACCGAGAAGCCGGAATCACGGCTGGCATCGCCTTCCTCATCCGCGACGATCTTAATACCAGAATTTTCCGCCAATGCCTGGTTGCAGCCGGCAATCCGGTCGATCACCCCCTGCACCTGGGGGCCGTTGATCAGCGCAACCTTGCCTTCTCCGCCCATCTGTTCGGCTATGTAGGAACAGACGATATACCCGCCCTGCACATTGTCTGTCACGACATTGGCCTGCGCTGCATTGGCAGCAGCATCCATACCTACGACGGTGACGCCTGCATCGACTGCCTTCTTGATGGCCGGGGTGATCGCATCCGGATCCGCCGCCACAAGTGCGATCAGCTGCGCCCCTGAGGCGGTGAGGCTGTCGATCAGGTTGAACTGCTTGCCCAAGTCGTTCTCGTAAGAAGTCACGGTGACCTTGGCGTCTGGATTGATCTCTTTCGCGGCGGCCTCTGCCCCGGCAGCCAGCGACACGTAGAACGAATTGCCGAGTGGCCCCGAGATAATGCCGATATTGTCCAGGCTTTCAGCCCAGCCGCCTCCTGTCGCCGCTCCAAAAATCCCGGCCGCGACGGCAAATGCATGGTGTTTCATGGTAGTCCTCCCGTGGTGATGAATGCTCAGCCGCGCCCTGTCCTCAGGCGGTCCAACGCGACGGCGAAGATAATGATCGAGCCCTTTATGATGTATTGCCAAATGTCCGGCACTCCGGCCAAAACCAGCCCGTTCGACAGAACCGCGATGATCAGCACGCCGACGATGGTGCCGACGATGCCCCCCTGTCCTCCGGTGAAACTGGTGCCGCCCAAAATCACCGCCGCGATCGCGTCAAGTTCATAGGCCTGTCCCATTTGCAGCCCGTTGGCAGAGTAGAGCCTGGCCGAGGCCATAACCCCGGTCAGCCCCGCCAGCAGACCTGAATAGGCATAGACCACTAGCAGGATGACCCACACCCGGATGCCAGCCATGCGCGCCGCTTCCATGTTGCCACCGACGGAGTAAATCCGTACGCCCAGAACGGTCCGCCGCAGGATCACCCAGGTCAGCAGCGCGACGGCCATGCCGGTCCAAACCAGCGAGTGCACTCCGAGAAGATGCGCGTTCCCGATGACGTCATACGCCAGCTCGGGGTTGATGACGGTGCGGTCCTCGCCCATCATGCGCGCCAGACCGCGTATAGCGGTCAGCCCGCCAAGCGTCACTATGAAGGGCGACAAGCCAAACCCGCCGATTAGTAGGCCGTTCAGCAGACCGCAGCCCAGCCCGACCCCGAGCGCCGCAAGCGGGGCCAGTGCGCCGAAGGCGGGCGAGAGACTGACCGCCACGCCCGCCACCGCCGAAGCGGCTAGGATCGACCCGACCGAGAGGTCGATGCCGCCAGTTAGGATCACCACTGTCATGCCACATGCCAGTACCAGGTTGATCGAGGCCTGCTGGGTGATCACTTGCAGGTTCTGAATCGTAATGAACCGGTCGTTCAGCAAGGTGAACCCGATGCACAAAAGGACCAGCACCGGCAGCATTCCGAGTGCCCGTAGCATCCTCCGCGCGTCAAGTCGCAGGGGCGACAGCGATGCATTGGCGGACTGGGGCGCGTCGCTCATGCTGCCGCCTCCGTCATTCCGGTCGCCAGTGCGATGACTTGTGCCTCGGTTGCAGGTGCGTCGGTCGTGTTCGCCATACCGCCCACAATGCGACCCTCGTAACAGACCAAGATCCTGTCGGCCACACCCAGTAGTTCCGGCAGGTCGGACGAGATCATCAGCACTGCCCCGCCGCCCTTCACGAAGTCTTCTATAATGCCGTAGATCTGCGCCTTCGCGCCGACGTCGACCCCTCGCGTCGGTTCGTCCAGCAGTACGACTTTGGGTGCGCTCTCCAAAAGGCGCGCCAGCATCGTCTTCTGCTGATTGCCGCCCGATAGTCGCCGTACGCTCTGGTCAGGACCCGACGCGCGGATTGCCAGCGCCTGTATGGTCCTCTGCGCCCGCACACTCTCGCGCCCCCGACGGCGCAGCCAGCCCAGGCGGGCGTCGGCGCGTGTGGTCAGGACGTTGATGTTGTCGGCGACGGACATATCCGGAAACAAACCCAGTTTTCGCCGGTCCTCGGTGAGATAAACGAGACCGGCTTTCGCCGAACGCGCGACGCCCGCTGGCTGGATTGGCGTGCCGAAAAGACGGACCTCGCCCGCGGTGGCCCGTCGATAACCGACGAGGCATTCTGCCAGTTCAGTTCGCCCCGATCCGACCAGCCCCGCCAGCCCGACCACCTCACCAGCCCGGACGGTTACAGTGCCGTCACGAAGCAGCTCCGGTCCGGCCAGTCCCTTGGCCTCAAGCACAATCGGGCCGTTCTCCGCCCGCCGCTGCCGCTTGAAAAAGTCCGACGGATCGCGCCCAACCATCAGCTCCAGCACCCTGCGCTCCGTCACCTCCGCCCGATCCAGACGGGCGATGCTACGCCCGTCGCGCAGGACGGTGACATAATCTGCTAGACGATAGATCTCCTCCATCCTGTGCGTGACATAGACGATGCCCACGCCGTCGTCCCGGAGTTGTTTCACGATTTCCATCAATGCATCGGCCTCGCGGTGCGAAAGCGCGGTCGTCGGTTCGTCCAGGATCAAGACCCGTGCGTCGGCTATCAGAGCGCGAGCAATTTCCACCAAATACCTCTGCGCCAAAGAGAGATCGCCTAACCGCGCGGTGCAGGTGAAGTCCTGCGTCAAACGAGAGAGCACCTTGGCGCAGCGCGCCTGCGTCGCCTGGCGCAGGACCCAGCCAATTTTCGCAACCTCTTGGCCAAGAAGCATGTTCTCGGCCACCGTCAAATTGTCAGCGAGACTGAGTTCCTGATGTATGGCTGCGATCCCAAGATGCCGAGCAAGTCGTGGCGAATGCGTCTTGATGGGCTGTCCATAGACACGCAGCACGCCGGATCTGTCAGGCTCTTCTGCCCCAACGATCACCTTTATCAAGGTGGATTTGCCCGCACCGTTCTCTCCTACCAACGCATGAACCGTGCCTCGCTCTAGCGAAAAATCTACGTGGGTCAGGGCCTTGACCGGACCATAGGCTTTGGAAAGACCCGTGATTTGAAGTAGCGGTTCACGCATTGCAGTTCCTCCCCGTTGTCGATTCTCTAGAATAATATATTATGATACTTTAAATCACATTCAAGTGATTCTAATACATTATTAGAATAGTTTAGTTTGAAGCGGCATTGTGGTAAGTTCTGGGCGTGAAGGATCCACACAAGGATCTATGGGGCTAATGACATTCGTTTCCGCTATGGCGTCGCTGACTTTCGGCAGGTTGCGGGGTAGAATGGGTGCCAAGGTCATCTTTGTGGTCGGTCTGGCGGCGATGGCTCTCGGCATTACCGTGACAGGCGCAGGCACCACATTACTGACGGTGATGTGTGGGACGGGGCTGACAGGTCTCGGGATGGGGATCGCCATCCCGAATATCTTCGCAAGTGCCATGGCACTTGCATCGCCACAAACTCGTGGTCGAACAGCAGGTGTGATTACAGCAAGTCTATTCCTGGGACAGTTCGTGTCACCGCTTCTAGGCTCTGGACTCATAACCAAAAGATCACGGTTGCGGCGAGAGCGACGGCAGAAAGGAAGACCTTGGGGCTTCGGTCATAGCGCGTTGCTACGCGCCGCCAGTCCTTTAGACGTCCGAACATGATTTCAATCCGGTTGCGCTTTCTGTAGCGGCGCTTGTCCATTGCCCGACAGTGCATTGCAAAGCAATGTCACGAAAGGGGTATTTGACGGGCTTGTCGCGTGACTTTCGACCGGGGATGCAGGGCGTTATCTTCTTGTCTATAAGGCCTTCACGGAACCAATCCGCGTCATATCCCCGGTCCCCCAGGAGCCAGTCTGCGGTCGGAAGACTGCTCAGTAATGCTCTCGCTCCAGTGTAGTCGCTGACCTGACCAGCCGTCATGAAGAACCGTATGGGCCGCCCACGCGCATCGGTGACGGCATGCAGCTTGGTGTTCATGCCGCCCTTCGTGCGACCGATCAGACGTCCACGCCCCCCTTTTTTGACCTCAGGCTTGAGGCCGTGCGGTGTGCTTTGAGGTAGGTCGCGTCGATGGAGATCGTTTTGTTGTCGGGTGCCTCTGCCGCCAGGCCTGTCATAATCCTGGCGAACACGCCCATATCACTCCACCTTTTCCATCGGTTGTAGAGTGTCTTGTGCGGCCCATACTCCCGCGGCGCGTCACGCCAGCGCAAGCCGTTGCGATTGATGAAGATAATACCGCTGAGGACCCGCCGGTCATCGACACGTGGCACGCCATGGCTCTTCGGGAAATAAGGCTGAAGCCGCTTCATCTGAGCCTCGCTCAGCCAATACAGATTGCTCATAATGCCCCCTTTGGTTTGGGGACGGTGAATCATGCAGGCCTCGTAGCCTCAAGTCGATTAATGGGTCCTGAGCCTAAGACGGATCGGACGCGCATTCGCTTCTATGACGCGAAGTACTCTACTCAGCACCTAGCGAAGTGCCATCGGTCACGTTGACCCCTGTTTGCTCATCATTCTGCAGCCACCATTCCCCCAAGCCATCAAGCAACGGGACGAGTTTTTGCCCAGCCTCCGTCAAGTCATACTCAACCCGAAGGGGGTAGCCGGGAAATTGGGTGCGCTGCACCACACCGGCATCTTCAAGCTTGCGCAGTTCAAGGGTCAGCATCTTGTGCGAGATCGTCGGGTTATCCCGACGCAGATCACTGAACCGCTTTGTCCCATCCTGAAGATAGTAAACCAAGAGCGTCGGCCAGCGGCCACTGAGGACCTGCATCACCTCTTCTATCGGACAGCGTGAAATAAGCTCTTTCATAAACGCCTCATGGTAACAAAAAGGTTCGTAATTTACTTGATCCGACAGACACTTCAGGTTCGGAATACGCTGCGCAGCGTCATCCTATGTAACCTTGGAGACAATAAACAATGACGCCGATCTTAGTATATGGCTTCCCGTCGGGAAGCTCCATGGGGCTGGTCGCAGCACTGGAATGGCTTGGTAAGCCCTACCGGCTTTGCCGTGTCGATATGTTCGGAGAAATGCGCGATCCGGCCTATGCAAAGCTAAACCCACGCATCGAAACCCCTGCCTTGATCGCGGATAAGGGCCAGATCGTGACTGAAACAATGGCCATCGCCGCTTGGCTGGAAGCAAGGGATGCTGAGCGGCGCATCAGTTTTGATCCGCTCTCGCGTGACGCTGATCGCATGCATCAGCTGATGGCCTTCGTCAATACAGGCTTCACCGGAGCCTTCGGCCCCCTTTGGGCCGCAATGGAGATGGACGTCCCCGAGCCTGCTGTTCAGGCCGCCTGGCAAAAGCTGGGCATTGAAGGCGTACTTGACCGTCACGACAAACTGGAAGGGCTGATTGAGAGCGGGCCCTACCTGATGGGGGACCGGCCGACACTGGCAGATGGTATTCTTGTCGGTGTAGCACGCTGGCTGGAATTTCATCAGGTCGCAGAAGTCGCGCGCTGGCCGAAAATCTCAGCCATCCGTCAAGTTCTTGAGGCAGACCCTGCTGTTGTGTTTGCGACAGGGCTTGAGAATGGTGAACAGCTTACTGGCAACGGGTGCTGTCAAGGCCATGTCGCACTTGCAGATGTCATCGAGCAGTACGGCGTATAACGATTAATCGCGCCCCAGCTTATAAGCTGGGGCGCGATTAATTGACCATCGATGGCCGTCCGCTGTGCGCTCCTTGCGTCGGCCCCTCCAGCCAGAACTCAAGCCTTTCTCCCCCTGACCAAACCAACCGCTTCTGACCATGTAGTTAAGTCCAGAGGTTTTCGATCCGGCTGACCGGCAGCGATGCGGTGTTACGCGACAGTAGGGCCGGAAGCATTCGCCATCGTCGCTGCGCTTCAGGGGGACGAGGACATGGAACATTTTGCTAGCAATCTGCTGCGCCGCTATGTCGACGCGTATGCACAAGCCTTTCGCCCCTACATCGAAGCTCCTATGGATGTGCTTACAATTCGTTGTACGGCTATTGTGGGCGCGGCAGAAGCCCTTTCTGGCGTGATGCTGCGAAACGAAATCGAAAAGCGGGAAGCCGTATCAACTCTGTTTTCCCTGATTACAAGTTGGTTCGGTCATGAGTGTGAAACGACCCAACTGCGATCTTGACGCGATGGCTTTACTCGGTCTGTTTCTTTGTATCTTGAGCATGGAAAAATTCTGTCTCGGCTTCTGGGCGGCCGACGAGCGACTGAAATCGCGTGCCAAGGAACAAGCACCCGCTGGCGCTGGCTGAACACATTAACAGGACATGGCCTCACATCGGTCAACTGCGACACGCAGCAGACCTGAACCCAAGCGTTTCTACTCCGGGTACATAGGACGGACCGTATTTGTCCTACATATTCTGACCGAATTTTTTTGTCCGGTAGCAGCTGTTCGCAGCTTGGACAGCGAAAGTCGGGAACGAGCCCAATCTGACGTGTGCTGAGTCGCATATGGATGGCTGCTTCATGCTGGCTTTCATTCAATCTGGCTCTTGATAATTCTCGTGATGAATAAGCAGAGACTTCATCAACCTCAAGAATTCTGCCCTCTCATCTTGTGTTAAGGGCGCGAGTAAAATGTCCTGCGCCTCGGCCACGAGCTTGTCGAGCCGTTTCAACTCGGAACGGCCCTGTTCCGTCATCTCGACGCGCTTGTTGCGTCGGTCGGATGGATCGGGTTGTCGAGCAACAAGGCCCTCGGCTTCGAGTTTGTCGAGCATGGCTACGAGGTCTCCCCGGTCCTGCCCGGTGCGCGATGAGAGAACGCTCTGGCTGGCAGCCCCCCCGTCAGCGAGTGCAGCGAGGATACCATATTTGTTGCGTTCGAAGGCAGGCCCGACCTGGTTTCCCAGAACGCGCCGCCCGCTTCCGGCAAGATGGTTGAGCAACCATGTGGGTCGGCTCCATAAACGCCGCGTCGGCGCGGCACCGTGCATTGACAATTTCATAGAGAGATATTAATTGGAATACCAATCGTTGGCAACCCAATGAATTGGAGAATTTGATGATGAAGATAGCGATCGTGGTCAGCTCGACCCGACCAACTCGAAAGGGGCGGCATGTCGGAGAATGGGTATTGGAGAACGTATCGCGCCCCGATGCCCACTTTGAGTTGGTTGATCTCGCTGAAATCGACCTGCCGCTCCTTTCCGAACCGAAACCCGCGGTTTTCGGCCCGCCCTATGAACAGGAAAGAACGCGCGCCTGGTCGGAGACCGTTGCAGGATATGACGGGTTCATCTTCGTTGTGCCGGAGTACAACCACTCAATTCCCGCCCCGCTCAAGAACGCGCTCGATCATCTGTATGTCGAGTGGCATGACAAGGCTGCCGCATTCGTCAGTTACGGTGTCGATAATGGCGTTCGGGCGGTGGAGCATCTGCGCGGAATCCTGAGCGAACTTGGTATCGCACATGTCGGCCCATCCGTTGGTCTATCGCTGAGCGATTTTTCGGATGGTGTTGTGTCTGCGAACGAACGCAAAGCCGCTGCACTCGACGCCATGCTAGACAAGTTGATCGCATGGTGCGGGGCGCTTGCCCCCCTGCGCGTTTCGTCTGACGACAATCAGGACCGGCCCCGACTTGGCTGCAGTGATCTCGATAGCGCGCAAGCTGCAACAGAAAGCATCATTGCGGAGCTACAGGATGGCATCGACCAAGGGAACGCCGATATTTATAACCGGCACTTCGCGCTGGATGTGATGTGGGGCAATCCAAACGGAGGCACGCTGCTCGGATACGAAGAATTACACGCAATCCATGGGCAGCTCCTGTCGGCCAACGTCGCCGGGCCGTCACGCTACGAGATCGTCGCGGCGCGCAAAGTCGCCGTTGATGTGGTGGTAGCCCATGTGCGGCGTGCGGCGATCGACGCGAGCGGAGTAGCTCTCGAACCGGCGGCCGCCGGAGTGTTTTCCGAGATGGCACTCTATGTTCTTGTCCGAAGACGCGGGCAATGGTGGCTTGCAGCGGGTCAGAATACGCCAATTGCTTCCATATGATCTAGGGGTATTGCCATGTGTGGATCCATCCCTTCGCCAACGGCAATGGACGTTGGGCGCGGATCATGGCGGACGCCTACTTGGCGAAGATCAATCCGGACATCTTCCTCGACTGGTCTGGTGGTGGAACGCTGAACGCCGAAAGTGCACACCGGTCAGCCTACATCGCAGCACTCAGAGCCGCCGATCAGCACGACTTCGCGCCCTTGGTGGCGCTCGTGCGGTCACTCGCAAGGTAGCCGTCGGCTCCGACAGATATGTGAACAAGCATGCAATTTTGACCCCAAGGGGGTGCGGACGAAAAGTTGGACTATCTTGGAGATAGTTCATGTATAGCTACGAAGATCGAATGCGCGCGGTTGAGCTTTATATCAAGCTCGGCAAGCGCGTGCGGGCCACCATCCGTGAGTTGGGGTATCCGACGAAGAATGCCTTGAAAGGCTGGCATCGAGAATATGAACGTCGGCAGGATTTGCGGATACGTTCTGTGTCGCGCCCGCCTAAATTCTCAGATGCACAGAAGCGGGTGGCGTTGGAGCATTATGCCGGCCAGGGGCGCTGTATTTCATGGACGCTGCGTGCCTTAGGCTATCCTGGCCGGGCCACGCTGACGGCTTGGGTGCGCGAGGCCTTTCCTGAGACCGGGACAGTTTCCACCGGGGCATATGGAGCAGGAAATCACTCTGACGCCGTGAAGAAAGCCGCTGTGGTTGGACTTTATAGTCGTCAAGAAAGTGCGCAGGCTTTGGCAGAAAAGGTCGGAGTTAGCAGGCCGACGCTGTATGCTTGGAAAAACCAGTTCCTTGGCTCGGAGGCTCCTGCCACAATGAAACGCAAGAAAAGTGCTTCCTTAGATCCAGAGATCGAAGAATTGGAACTTCTGCGTGAAGCCCTGCAGCGCGACATCCGCGAACTTCAGATTGAGCATGACCTGCTCAAGACTGCGAGTGAACTGATAAAAAAGGATCTTGGCGGCGATCTGCAGGGGCTGAGAAATCGGGAAAAAACCAAGCTGATCGTCGCCCTAAAAAATCGGTATAAGGCGTCGGCGCTGTTGGCCCGGCTGGGTCTCGCGCGGAGTTCTTACTTTTACCACCGCGCTCGTATCGCACTGGACGATAAGTATCTTCCCGTGCGCCACGCCATGAAGGAGGCTTTCGAAAGCAACCATCGTTGCTATGGCTACCGACGCCTCAGAGCCTGTATGATGCGGCACTCTATCTCGATCTCCGAGAAAGTGGTGCGGCGCCTGATGAAACAAGAAGCCTTGGTCGTCCCAAAGCCCAAGCGGCGGCGCTACAGCTCATATCTGGGCGAGATCAGCCCTGCGCCCGAGAACATAATCAAGCGTGACTTCCAGGCTTCCGCGCCCAACGAGAAATGGCTAACTGATATTACTGAGTTCCACCTCCGATCGGGAAAAGTCTATCTTTCCCCGATCATCGATTGCTTCGACGGCCTCGTCATAAGTTGGACCATTGGGACCA
This sequence comes from Puniceibacterium sp. IMCC21224, assembly GCF_001038505.1. Classification (NCBI taxonomy): domain Bacteria; kingdom Pseudomonadati; phylum Pseudomonadota; class Alphaproteobacteria; order Rhodobacterales; family Paracoccaceae; genus Puniceibacterium; species Puniceibacterium sp. IMCC21224. The sequence continues at coordinate 11,973 of NZ_LDPY01000003.1, read as the reverse complement.
GACCGGACGCCGATCTCGTGAACACCATGCTTGATGCAGCGGTTGAGACCATCGCTGACAGCGAAGCGCGGCCCGTAGTTCACAGCGATCGCGGAGGCCACTATCGCTGGCCTGGCTGGCTGGAACGTATAGACGCGGCAAAGCTCGTTCGGTCGATGTCACGAAAGGCGAGCTCGCAAGACAATGCCGCATGTGAAGGCTTCTTTGGACGCCTGAAGACGGAGTTCTTCTATCCTCGGGATTGGCGGGCCTTCACCGCGGCTCAGTTTATTGACGAGGTTGACGCCTACATCCGCTGGTATAACGAAACACGCATCAAGATGTCCCTTGGCGGCAGAAGCCCAATCGAATACCGAAAAAGCCTCGGCCTTATGCCGTGAAAACAGTCCAAGTTTTTGTCCGCACCCCCCAAAAGTCGGTTTTGCTTGGCATCTGACACAACGGGTGTCAAATGCCACGCATCTCCGACTCTTGGCACCCAATTTTCAGTATCTAATCAGTGAGCCGTGCCAAGCAATTCCGACCCAAATGCCAAGCATTTCCGACCCCGCTCGGACCTGCACAAAAGGCGCGCGCAGGTCCGGCCGAAGAGGTTAGTGTAGGGCACGCTTTAGTAAGTCTCTCAACGCCAATCCGTCTTGATTAACTGATACAGGCTGACCACCATCTATCACTAGGCTTGGCACCCCGCGAATGCCTTGCTGAGAACCTCGGCTTAGGTCCTCCCGAACAGCATCACCGAACCTGTCGGATTGCTGAAATCTACGTGCTTCTGCTTGTTCAATACCCGCCTCCAAAGCAATACCAGCTAGGACATCCAGATCAGCAATGTTTAGTCCTTCTGAGTGATATGCTCGGAAGAGGCGTTCGCGCAACATTTCCGCTTGCAAGGTTCCTTGAGCAAAATGGATGAGACGATGCGCATCAAATGTGTTGACGGGAAGCGCACGGTGTAGATTTAGATCGAGACCTTCATCCTTGCCCGTTGAAATAATTTGCGCGATCCGCGCCTCTGCCTCTTCTACGCTTGAGTACCATCCGAGCATGGCTTTGGCAGCGGTCTGATCGGGGACATTGCTCGCATTGCTATCAAGTTGATAGGCGCGCCAAGTGATCTTCGGGCGGGCATCGGGTGAAAGGTCTGCGAGCGCGTTTTTCAGCTTTCGGTGGCCGATGTAGCACCAAGGACAAACAAAGTCGGAATAGACTTCAATGCTCATGGTCGGACCTCTCCGATTGGGACAAAGGTTTGTCTCGAACCTTGGGTGGAAAGCTCGCGAAAGGCCCTCTCCAGCGCAGCCATGCGACCTTTCGAATCCGACTCGCGTTCGAAGGCGTGGAAGGCATCTTCGGTCTCCCATTCGACTATTGCTCGCACGATCAATCCATCAGTGCTGGCCAAGAAGCGAGCGGAGCCATATCCAGGGTAAGATGCAACCCATTCTTTCTGGATCTCTGCGAACGCTGACGCGATCTTTGCTTGGTCCTCGGCGTTGGATGCCGAGTAGTCGATGATGGAATAAAATTCTGGGGATGGCTTCATTTCACACTCCTTTTGCGTCCACTGACTTGCACATGACGTTCGGTTATGAACTAACTATATGAAAGCCCTCGACCCAGACAAGAACGCACTTTTTGGTAAGGCGCTAACATGGTGGACGTGACTAAAGATGACAGAACCCAAAGCCTTCTTACGGAGGGCTGTCTATGGCGTGATGTCTTTAATCACGTCACAAGCCGTTGGGGATTTCTGATCCTGATCGCTCTGGTAAACAGCCCCTTGCGTTTCTACGAGTTGCGCAACACAGTTGAGGGTATCAGTGAGAAAATGCTGTCTCAAACTGTCAAACTACTCATGCGCGATGGTCTGGTGAGCCGACATGTAGAAAAAACCATTCCGCCCCAGGTATCTTACGCACTTACGGATATGGGCCGTGAGATCGCTATGAAGCTAGATGTCGTTTCCGATTGGATCGGCGCTCATGCGAGCGAAATAGAGCAGGCGCAGGCACGTTTTGATCGCATAGCGGGCTGAGCCCGACGATCTGGTGAACTGTATTTTCCAAGCACCCTCGTACCGGCGGCAGATGATGGAACGGGAGCTTCAGGCATAAAACCGGAACCGGCCTGGCCGCTGCGCCCGCTACCGGGGATGTCGATGGCTTGATTGGTGCCGGACGGCATGAGCCGACGGACGCACGACGTGGCGCAAGCCTACAAGGGACGACGTAAGCGAGTGGGCGACGGAGAAATCCGCAGGCTGGTAACGCAGGGCATTTCCAAGACCCGGATCGCCCGCAATCTCGGCGTGTCCTGCCTCACAGCCTATCGGGCGCTGGAACCCCTAAAACCGAATAACAAGCTATGACGGTGCGTCAGTATCCAATGGTGAACTGCGCTCGGTGGTGTTTCGGGTTTTCCGCTTCGTCCAGCAGTGCCACAGCGGCATCCTCCATCGACAGTTCCGATTTCCCGTTGGAATCGACCAGCAACTCGTTTTGGCCCGTCCGATAGCGACCGGTGCGTTTTCCCGGATTGAACGACGCTGAGGGGCTGAGGTATGCCCAATCCACCTCCGTCTCAGTGCGGCAAACCTCCAACTGGTCGAGACTGGCCTGACCGATATGGCGAAATTCCGGCGGCAGATAATTCGCATTCTCGATCACTGTCTTTCCGTCGCTGCCCGGCACAACGAGATTGGCAGCACCGCCCAGAACCAGTAATCTGGTCCCGCTTTTGCCCATGCCGCGCAGAAGAGCTTTGGTTGTCTCGGCGACGGTGGATTCTTGGCCCGGAGAGGGCCGAACTGCGCTGATGACGACGTCCTGACCCTTGGCCAATTGAGCGACATTTTCGGAAATTCCGGCATCACCGATGTTGAAGGTGACTTTGTCCGGCATGTCATCTGAGCCTTTGCGTGCCACAGCGGTCACCTCGTGACCTCGCGACAGGGCTTCGGTGACAATCCGGCGACCGGCACTACCGGTCGCTCCAAGAATGGTGATCTTCATTTGGTTAATCCTTGTCGATATTTGGGGGGCTCACGATTTTACGCCTTTGCGTGCAGTCGCTGCCTTCATGCCGCCCCATGTGACAAGAGCAACACCGAGAGCAATCAGGAAGGCTCCCGGCAACAGACCGTCTGGCACAGCTTCGTTTTGTAGCAATACCGCGATAGGAACGCCGACAACCGCGCCGACCGATCCGAGCAGGCTCAGCAGAACCGGTCCGGCGGTCTTCTGCAGCAGGAACAGCAGTAGGAATTGTCCCGAGAAAACCGGTACCTGCGCGGCAATCAGGAGAAATGGCATAGCATCGCCCATTGGCACTGCGAGCGTGAAGCCGGGAAGCAAACCTGTCATTCCCAGCATGATCGAGGCCGCTACCAGCATCCCCGGTGCCAATGCTTCGGGGGACGCATCGCGCGGCCAGTGCAATGTGCGATAGATGTTGCCGACCGCCAGTAGCACCGGCCCGCAGAGCGCCAGCAGAATCCAGAGAACATCGGCGTCCGGCGCAGACAACTTGCGGATCGCCAGGATGCCCGCGCCAGCAAGTGCCGCCGCAACGCCAAGAGCGCGCAGAGCCTGAAACCGTTCGATCCCGATCGCCAGCGCCCCGAGATAGGTCAAGAGCGGCGGCAGGGCGATGATCAGGGCGACAAACCCAGCGCCAATATGGGGGATGGTCGAGAAGAAGATCAGGTTCGACCCGGCCACACTGACCAAAGCGGCAATGGTGTAATACCTCAGACTGCCCATGTTGAGAGGCGGCGGATCATTCCGCAGCAGGGCAATAATCAGCAAAAGGATTGCGGCCCCGGTAATAGACCAGATCAGGAAGGCCAGCGGTGCCAATCCAACGTCGCCCGCATATTTTGCCAGATTGGTGGAAAGCCCGAGGAGCGCCCCCCCGCCCAGAAGACAAAGCAACGGGGTCAGCCAGCCTGTGCCGGATGGAAGTTCGTGAGCCGTCTTCAATATCCGCATAATCTACTCACCCCAGCCAGTTATCTTGACTTCAAGATACAATGCGATTAATCTTGAAGTCAAGATACAAGCGCTGCTAAGATGACGGTATGGATCACGTCGACAAAATTCTGGAGCAATGGCATCGGGAACGCCCCGAGCTGTCCATCGCGCCCATGGGCACGATCGGGCGGATCAAGCGTCTTCATCAGCATCTCATGCTGGGCATGGCAAAGACATGGGCCGCGCACGGTCTGAATGCCGCCAGTTTTGACGTGTTGGCAACATTGCGCAGATCCGGTTCGCCTTACGCCTTGTCGCCCGGTGAACTGATGGCATCCACAATGGTGACATCAGGCACAATGACGAACCGCATCGATCAACTGGCGAAGGTTGGATTGATTGAACGGGTCAGAAACCCGGCAGATGGCCGCGGCTTCCTCGTTTCTTTGACGAACAAAGGAGTCGAGATCATCGACACGGCTGTCACCGAGCATGTTTCAACCCAGGCGAATCTGGTCTCCGCCTTGTCAGACGACAAGCGCGCCCAACTGGATGACCTGCTCAAGCGATTTCTCAAGGGCTTCGAAGCCTGATATGGTTTCTACTCCATATCTTCGAAGGCTCGCTTCCATACCTTCGTTCAAGCTCACTGCACGGCTAGCGACAATCCACTGAACTCATTTGTGAAAAGCGACATGGCTTCGTTCTGGCCGCCATCTTGTGTAAAGCAAGACGCCCCCTCAATGATACTATATCCGGACCAGTCAAATGAGAATCGTTTTCTGCCGCAAATGCTGGGACGAGGTCATCGGTGATCCGGCGTCCTGTGAACAATCCCCTACCGGACAGCGAGCCGACGTTCATCGGAAAGCTTGCCACCGTCCGCAACGCGGGACTTTACTGCCGTTCGATCAGGAAAATTGAGGGGCAGCTTTGGCGTTAGAGGCTATAGCTTGAGAACAAGCGGACAGTGATCCGAGACTTCAGGATCGTGGATGACATCGAACTCCTTCACGACCTCTTTTTGGTTTATAGCCATGTAGTCTGCGAACCGTCCGGGCTTCTTGTATTGCGTGTTTCGGGTGCTGGCGAAACCGCGACCTGTCACCAATTCCGTCATCCCAGCATTTGTCAGGATCGCGAGAGTTTCACTGTTTGGTTCGACATTGAAGTCACCGCAGACGACCACCACGTCCTCAGGTTCGGATACCTGACATGAAAGATTATAAAACCTTCGCGCTTGGGCGGTACGTTCGGGCGTGTCCATCTTGCCGTTTAGGTCGCGCAGCCCGTGCATGTGTGTGACACTAACTGTCCGTTTGGCAGTGTAGTCATAGACCCTGATACCGTGTGCGCTACGAGACCGAGGGTGATCGCCATAGCCAACCGGTGAAAAGTCTTTGTGAACGAAACCCTGCACCTGACCAATTATTGGGAAGGATCGATGCACGAAGGTTGCCAGTCCAAATTGCGACGGAATTGGCTCATCCTCGTCCCAAAGGACGCCCTGTGCTGCCGGACAAAAGACCGCGACATGATTGGGCAAGGCATGCGAGACATCACGGAAGAAATTGGCGCGCTGTGGTAGAGTATGATCACCATCACGGTAGGTCAGCCAATCTTTTTTGGACTCTGGACTATGAATGACTTCCTGAAGGCACAAGATGTCGGGCGCGGTGGTTTCGACATACGGTAATAGGGCACTGTGCAGTTTTCCTCCCCAACCGTTCAGACACATTATTTTCACGAGCCATCTCCTTCACCTAGTTGAAGCCGACATTCTTTGCATTGAAGGAGGAATGCAAGAAGGGCTCAAACCGGACCTTCGCCGCGCCCGTAAGCAAGATCGGCGCCGAACCTATCGGCTAACGGCGGCTGTGCGGGGGCATTGCTGCCGTTAGCGGCGAAAGGTAGTATGATACAGAAAACGGAGAGTTTGATGCACACCGTATTGTGGCGCCGATTAGATCAACAAGGGCACGATGCTTGTCGGATTGCTGCGACCGCGCAGGGTTGGACGATCGAAGGCACTGCTGTTTTCGAACAAAACGGAGCTGTCGCCAATCTGGCGTATCGCTTGTTCTGCGACCGCGCGTGGCGGAGTCGCAGTGCATCTGTATCGGGATGGATCGGTGATCGTCCTTTCAATCTGATCCTGGAACACGAGAGGACAGGGGATTGGCGAATAAATGGCGAAATCGACCCTGCTATGCAGGGGTTAAGTGACGTCGACCTCGGTTTCACGCCCGCCAGTAATACCAATGCGATCAGACGAATGGATCTCTCTGAGGGCTCCGACGCGGACTGCGTAGCGGTGTGGCTTGACACCGAAGATTGGACGGTAAAACGGCTGCCACAAAGCTACCATCGGACTGGCCCGCAAACCTATGCGTATGCCTCACAGCAGCACGATTACCGCGCGACGCTCGTCACGGACGGTTTTGGTGCGATAACCGATCATCCCGGACTTTGGGCCATGTGCCGACACTGACGTGTCCCGCCTGTGTAATGCGTGCGAGAAGGGCTCCTTGCGTCGGCCCCTCCAGCCAGAACTCAAGCCTTTCTCTCCCTGACCAAACCAACCGCTTCTGACCATGTAGTTAAGTCCAGAGATTTTCGACCCGGCTGACCGGCAGCGATGCGGAGATAGCGAAAACGACCCGTGACGAGTCCCGCCATGCCGCCGATAAGTGTCGAAAGCCCCGGCTCACAGCGCATGCGAATGGAGCTTACGTGCAAAGATAATTTAGATCGCCAAACTGTCCGCCCAAAGCCATTATGAGTTACATCGGTGCATTCTGACCATTGATCGCAATACCGTGTTCGCACGCCAGGCTGACCACGTGTGCTGCATCAAGCACGTTCTCGGGAAACCACAAGCCAGCGGGAGTCGCTGATCGGCCATCAAGGCCTAGCACGCGCTCCAAGGCGAATGCTAAAACGCGTCCACTTGCCATCGTATGGAAGCCGTTACTCTCTATCGTTATCCGCCGATTGATAGTACGACTGTCTCTGCCGCGTCCCTCGACCTCGATAACGACCTCGTGGCGGGCAGTTGGCGACGGTTCGCGAACAGCAACATCAAATCGCACCGACCGCGCCTTCGTAGCAGCGGCGATGCTAGCGACATCCAACAACGAAAGAGCGCTGGCTTCATAGACAACCCCATCCGATCCAGCAAACCGCCGCGTCAGGTTCGACCCCTCTGCCCAGAGCCAACGACCTTCGTGCCGGATCAGAGGGTGCGGTGTTGCGCGCCCAACACGAGCGGCATCGGCTTGGGCCGTCGCGCCACCAAGATCGGCTTCATCAAAGATCGCGGCAACGCGAACTGAGATGACGTCGGCAAAGTCCCGAGTATGATGCAGAGTTGCCATCGTAACAAGGCCACCAAGATGGTGGCCGAACAGCAGGATTGGTATTTGTCGACCGTCGGTGCCTGAGCGAGTGGTGAGCGGTGCAATCTCGACTGCATAGTCAGATATCGCGACATACGCGGCCCCGTTAGCGATAGCGTTATCAAGCGCATGCAGATACTCGTCCTTGGCAAAGACAAGCGACGGCTCGATAAATAAGACCGGGTGCCAGTCCCAAACCGGGCGTTGTGAGATCGCACCCGACGCCCTGCGCGACGCCCAGCTCCTCCGCGAGTGCAGTCGCTCGCGTGACATCACGCCCGGCTATAATGAGCTTCATATTCGGGTAAAGCTGCCGGATAGTTTTTGCAGCCTCACGACCCACGGCACCGTATCCACCGACCATGAGAATGCCACTATTATCACTGCTCATGGCACCAGCTTCTCCGACCTGATCGCTTCGAAGCCATCTGAATGATGCCATTTGTCATCAATTGTCACACCGATCTCGCGAAGCAGATTGACCGCCCGCGTGGGATCGACAACGGCGTGCGGCAGGTACAGTCCTGGGGCCAATTTCTTACCTGTCCTGAGCCCGAGCATGTCTTCGATTGCCAAACTGACACCCAGAGCGGTCATGGGAGCCTGACCATCAGGATGGACTATAGCGCGCCTGGCGTGCGTCCGCCGTCCATCCTGAGAGGTGCCGCCGATTTCGACCAGTATCTCGTGGGAAAACCTTTCGCCGCGTCGGCGAGAGGAGGTTTCGCCAACCGCAAACTGAAAAACAATATCCTGTGCATCAGTCGCTGCCGACAAGCTCAGCACGTCAAGATTTCCGAACGCTTGCGCGTCAAAGCTTCTTCCGTCCACTGCCTCGAACGTACCTGCCGCATCCTTTCCGGAGACCCATATGAAGCGGCCGTTCTTTCGTAATAAGCCGGACGGTCCAGCCTGTGTCTGGCGCACGTAATCGGCTTCCGCAGCGCCCCCGCCAATATCCTGATCATCCAGCAAAGCCGATACAAGGATGCTATCAATACGATCAAAGCTGCTTGCGAGGTCAAGAGCAGCAAATGTGCTCGTACCAGCAAGCCAATTACTGGCAAGCAGCACGGGAGCGGCTTGCGGACGCTCGCTGAAAACCGCCGCCTGGGGCCCAAGTTCGAAGGCTGCGCTTGAGATATCGATAAAGGCGGCACCGTGATCCTGCGCAAAGAGCTGGCCGTTCAGGGTCTCATCTTTGACAAACATGGCGACAGCGCCGACAGAAACGCCATGAGCTAATCCGAGATCGCGGCGACTCAAATCCAATGCCACGCCCTTAGAGTTGCCGAGCTCAGCGGCTATGGCTTCCGCTCGCTGAAGGTTGCGACCGCCTGCAAGAATAGGCAAGTCAGGCCATCGCTGCCGAAGCCGAGTTGCCGTCTGTCGCCCGACAACGCCGGAAGCGCCAACCACTAGAACCCATCTATTTTCATTTGCCATCTCGTTCTGATCCTACAACTAACTTACGCCCACTAGACTAAGTGAGCGCATCTATGTACAATATTTAACCTACACTATGTATATAGTCAATCGGATTCTTATATGGATGTCAGAACGAAGCGAACACGCCTGAGTCGAGATCAACGAAGGCGGCAACTTCTTGATTCAGCGAAAGCCATGGTCGGCGCGCACGGCGCAGACGCGCTGACACTTGTGTCACTCGCCGAGTCGGCTGGAGTCAGCCGACCGGTCGTGTACGACCAGTTTCAGACAAGATCGGGCTTGTTCATCGCGCTTTACGAAGAGATAGCCGAACGGCAATTCGGCATGCTCCGAGACCGCTTGGCAAAAGCCGACCCTAACTTTCGGTCTGTCGCCGAAGCAGCAAGTACAGCGTACATGCGGTGTTACGCGACAGTAGGGCCGGAAGCATTCGCCATCGTCGCTGCGCTTCAGGGGGACGAGGACATGGAACATTTTGCTAGCAATCTGCTGCGCCGCTATGTCGACGCGTATGCACAAGCCTTTCGCCCCTACGTCGAAGCTCCTATGGATGTGCTTACAATTCGTTGTACGGCTATTGTGGGCGCGGCAGAAGCCCTTTCTGGCGTGATGCTGCGAAACGAAATCGAAGAGCGGGAAGCCGTATCAACTCTGTTTTCCCTGATTACAAGTTGGTTCGGTCATGAGTGTGAAACGACCCGACTGCGATCTTGACGCGATGGCTTTACTCGGTCTGTTTTTTTGGATCATGGGCATGGAAAAATTCTGTCTCAGCTTCTGGGCGGCCAACGAGCGACTGAAATGCGGGACAAAGCGGCTGTCTACGAAATCGGGTTCAATGATCGCTTTGTATGGGTGCGTGAAGCACAGATTCAGACGTCAAATCTTCTGCCTGTCCGGATTACACGTCGTGCGCACATACACACTCCACAAATCTTTGAACAGAAACGCGCTGCTCGTGCGCTGAGACAACGACGAAATGGCGCCGCGGATTTTCAGCGCTGCTTTCGTTGAGCCGCAACACATCCGGCTCGCACACTTGCTCTTCGTTATGTTCGCGCCGCAACAAGGCCCCGATGCCCCGCCGCATCGCCTCCAAAGCAAGGTCGTAGTCCTCGAACCGCATGTCAGACGCCTTCATCCGGTATCTAATGCCGTGTTGCGCAAACCAGTGCTGCCAGAGCGATGTGTCGGAATCGTGGATCAGCGGCAAAGCGGCAATCGCCTGCGGTGTCATCTTTTCCGCCGCGCCACTCAACCTGGCGGATGCAACCGGGCACAATGTCTCGCGGCGCAATGGAATGGCGGTCAGCCCGTCCCAATCGCCTTTGCCATAGCGAATGGCGACATCGGTTTGGCCATCGCCTAGTGCGACAGGCTGATGCGAAAGAGACAACTCGATCCGGTAGCGTTGCGGTTTGCCGATCAGATCGGGCAGACGCGGCATCAGCCAAAGACGGGCGAAAGACGGCAGGACGCTGAGCCGGATGAGCGTCGGACCGGTAGCGGGCTTCCACCGATCCGCGCTGCGCTCCAAGGTTTCGACGGCTTGATCGAGGTCCGCCGAAAACCGCTGACCGGCGGGCGTCAGCACTACGCCGCGACCACTGCGCTCGAAGACGCGCGTGCCGAGCCAGGCTTCGAGTGTCTGCACCCGCCGCAAGACAGTCGCGTGATTGACGTTCAGTGCGCGCGCCGCCTGTGCGAACGATCCGCCATTACGCGCGGCCTGGAAGGCCAGCAAGGTTTCAGTTGGAGGAAGGGAGGAAATGCTGTGCGTCATGCGCACAGAAGAGCCTTTCTTTGCAGCATATGCAACAGAATCCACCGCAAGTATCCTGTTCTCATGTTGCAAACACAATCAGCCAAGCTGACTGCCGCCGGACTTTGTGCCGCTGTCACCATCCTGTTCTGGGCGGGGTCTTTTCCCGCCATCACTTTGGGCCTGACCGGGTTCGACCCGCTACCTCTTGCAGCCTTCCGGTTTCTGATCGCATCAGTCGCGCTGTTCGGACTCGTGCTGTTCCGGAACGGCGGGCCGACGCTCCCAACGGTCCGGGATGCGGCATGGTTTCTGTTCTGTGGCGCTCTTGGGATCGCAATCTACAATTGCCTGCTGAATACCGGCCAGAAGACCGTCAGCCCGGCTGCCGCGAGCTTTCTGATCGCCTGTCAGCCCGTCTTTGCCGCCATCGTGGCAATCGTTTTTTTTCGCCAGCGGTTCGGGGGCGCTGGTTGGATCGGAACCGGCATCTCTCTTGGAGGGGCTGCGATCATTGCCACGGGTCAACCAGGCGGGATGGACCTTGGCGCCGGTGCGCCACTCATACTGATGGCGTCGGTCTGTTCCGGTGCGTTCTTTGCGTTTCAGAGGCCGCTTATCGCGCGATATGGTCCGCTGGTCAGCAGTTTCTGGACCTTGCTTGCAGGGGCGGTCCTGTTGTCACCATGGGCGGTCTGGGGCTTGGGTCAGTTTGGCACTGCTCCCCCTTCCGCCCTGATGGCGCTGGCTTTTCTCGGGCTCTTTCCCGGCGCGCTCGCCTATGTCACATGGATGGTCGCGATTGACGGGTTCGGCGCTCCAAAGGCCGCAAACCTCTTGTTTTTCATGGCCCCTGTCGCCAGCCTTCTGTCGATCCCACTTGTTGGTATGTGGCCAAACTGGACGACTATCCTAGGTGGCGCGTTCGCAATCGTCGGCGTCTCGATTGTCCACAAATCCCGTTGAGGGTTATCGTTCGGTTGATCAGCGATTGCGGCCATTGGAACGCAACGCAGCATTCGGCGGAATGGGCTCACGACATCAGCCAAATGCGCCAATGCCGCGAAGCGGCTTCGTCCTTGGGCTCTTTTCCTCTTTCGCTGCAATTTTCACGAATGACCGCTTGGCCCCGCCCTACGGATGTAGCATCGCGCTCTGGGTCGGCGATGTGACACAAAAAGTCGGTTTTGCTTGCTCCGCGCTCTTACGCTTCATCGCCTGCGGGTCTCGCTGAGGTCTTCAGTTGGTGGCGCGCCACATCCGATACCGACCCTGCCCGGTCACCTCGCGGATAAGGCCTCGCGTTTCCATCCAGGCGAGGTTGCGCTGGACGGCGGCGCGGCTGGCACCGGTCAGGGTCTCGGCCATTGGAGCGGAGACGACGGGCCATTCG
>NZ_LDPY01000002.1:300000-441716 GCF_001038505.1 Puniceibacterium sp. IMCC21224 | reverse complement strand
CGGCATCGTAGCCTCGATCAGCCAGTTCGAGAAGCATCCGTGCGAAGATACCCTGAAGTGCCCCCAGCCTAGTCCGCAGAGCAGGCTTTGGTGCAAAAAAGTTGCAGTGTGCTACCAGGCATCACGAGACATTGCGTTTGACTCAGGCGCCGAGCGTGCGGGTGAAGTCGTTGAAGAGGTCGTCGACCGCGACCGGTTTCGAGATGATGTGCTGCTGGTAGGCATATTTGATGGCACATTCCAGTGCGCGTCGGTTCGCCTCAACCCCTACCGGGACGGCATCGGGCACCGCGTCGCGCACGGAGGGATTGGCGTTGCGGCTGGCGACCAGCATGTCGAACACCGCCCGCACCGCGTCGGGGCGCTGTTCGCACAGGGCGTCGGGCACGATGATGAAATGGTTGGGCGGCACCAGACCCTCTTTTGCATACCACGCCTTCGCGGCCTCATGCGGGTCGGGGATCAGCGGGCGGATGCGCGGATCGTCGGGCATGTTCATGCCCAGGATGCCTGCGTCGACCTCGCCCTTCATCAGCATTTCGACCGGATCGGTGCCGTCGGGACCCCATTCGATGCTGCGGGGATCAGTGTATTCGGTCAGGTGCGGCTGATCGAAACAGACCCAGGTGACGCTGTCGGGATCGACGCCATAGTCGTTTTGCAGGATGCCCCGCACCCATAATCCGGTTGTCTGGGTATAGCTGCGCACGGCGACGCGTTTGCCGGGCAGATCCTGTGGTGTCAGCGTGCCGAAGTCGGCGTTGTAGCCGATGCAGTGATGCTGGAACCGGCCCAGAACCACCACCGGCAACAGGGAAAAGCCCTTGCCGAACTCGCGGGCCTGAAGGTAGGTCGCGACCGCCATCTCGCTCACGTCGAACTTTTGTTCGCGTAGCATGGCCTTGAAACCGGCGTGCGCCTGTTTCAGCCCGGCATTTTCCAGCGTCACCAGATCCGAGGACACCTCTCCCGCCAGCAATGCTTTGGTGGTCGGGTAGCTGGCGATATTGGCGCTGAGGGTCAGCGGGCCGGTGGCGGGATAGGTCCGGGTCATGTCGGGGCACTCCGTGCGATATGAAAAAAACAGGGGGCACGCGGCCCCCGAGGATTTGCCCCGGCCCAGGGAGAAAAGCCGGGGATCAGCGTGATTTCAGAGCGTTTTCCCGAAGTTCGGTGAGCGAGGCGGCGGGCGTGATGGTCTCGGGGTCGATCACCAGATCCAGCACCGCCGGAACGCCTGCGGCGACCGCCCGGGCAAAGGCGTCGGGAAAGGCATCGGCGGTTTCGACCCGTTCGCCATAGGCGCCGTAAGCCTGCGCCAGCTTGACAAAATCCGGGTTGCCGTTCTTGAGCGTGGTGCCGCTGACGCGCCCGGGATAGGTGCGTTCCTGATGCATCCGGATCGTGCCGAGAATGCCGTTGTTGAGGATCAGAACGATCACGGCGGCGTCGTTTTCGACCGCCGTGGCCAGTTCCGCCAGCACCATCTGGAAATCGCCGTCCCCTGCAAAGCAGATCACCCGGGCGTCAGGCTTGTGCAGCTTGGCCGAGATTGCGGCAGGCAGGCCGTAGCCCATCGAGCCGCAGACCGGCGCCACCTGGGTGCCCAGTTGCCGGTAGCGGTGAAAGCGGTGCAGCCAGACCGAAAAGTTGCCGGCACCGTTGGTGTAGATGGTGTCGTCGGGCTGCGTCGCGTCGAGCCATGTCATGACCTCGCACATCTGCATCGCGCCGACGGTCTTGCGCGGGGCGGTCCATGCCTCGAAGTCGGCGCGCGCGGAACGGGTCCAGTCGGCCCAGCGGGACCCGTCCACCTGCGCAATGCCGGCCAGTGCCTGCGCACAGCGGCCGGGACGTGCGACCACGGCCAGATCGGGCTGGTAGACGTGCGAAAATTCGTCGGCGGCGGGGTAGATATGGATCAACTTTTGCGCCGGGCGGGGCGCGGTCATGATCCCGTAACCGTCGGTGCCGATATCACCAAGACGGGCACCAAGGACCAGCAACAGATCGGCCTGCGCCACCCGCGCCAGCAGTTTCGGGTTGGCGCCAAGGCCGATTTCACCAATGTAGCTGGGGTGATCGTTGCTCAGCTTGTCCTGACGCCGGAAGGTGGCGCAGCAGGGCAGGCCGGTCGCCTCGACAAAGCGGCGCAGATCGTCGGCCTCGGCCAGCGACCAGTCGCCGCCGCCGACCATCAGCAGCGGGCGTTCGGCGGTGTCCAGTGCCACGCGGATCTTGTCCAGTGTTGCCGGGGCGGGGTCGCCTTCGGGCACTTCGCAGCGCTTGCCGTCGATGGTGACCGCCTCGTCGGTCAGCATATCCTCGGGCAGGGCCACGACCACCGGGCCGGGACGCCCGGAAATGGCCACCTGAAACGCGCGGGTGACAAATTCGCTCATCCTTGCGGCATCGTCGACCTGCACCACCAGCTTGGCCTGGGTGGCCAGCATCCGGCGGTAATCGACCTCCTGGAACGCCTCACGCTCCATCACGTCGCGGGGGTTCTGGCCGATGAAGAGGATGTAGGGCGTCGAATCCTGGATCGCGACATGCAGGCCGGAACTGGCATTGGTGGTGCCCGGCCCGCGCGAGGCAAAGACCACGCCGGGCCGCCCGGTCAGCTTGCCATGCGCCTCGGCCATCATCGACGCGGCACCTTCGTGGCGGCAGGTCACCAGCCGGATCTGCGGCGCATCGACCAGCGCGTCGAGGACGGCAAGAAAGCTTTCGCCCGGAACACAGAAGATTGTATCGACGCCCTGGATCACCAGCTGGTCGACAAGGATACGGGCGGCGGTGCGCTTGATCATCGGTTCTCTCAGTTTGCCATTGCCTTGAGACGCGCATCGAGGCGCGGAAACACCCGCCGGGCATTGCCTTCGAAAATCTTGAGCTGGTCTTCCGCGCTCAGGCCCAGCCCGTCCACGTAGCGTTTGGTATCATCAAAATAGTGACCCGTCTCGGGATCAATGCCGCGCACCGCGCCGACCATTTCCGACCCGAACAGGATGTTTTCCACCGGGATCACCTCGGACAGCAGGTTCACGCCGGGCTGGTGATAGACGCAGGTGTCGAAATACACGTTCTTGAGCAGCAGTTCCGACAGCGGCGGGCGGCCCATGTCCTGTGCCAGACCGCGATAGCGGCCCCAGTGATAGGGCACGGCGCCGCCACCATGCGGGATGATAAACCGCAGGTTGGGGAAGGTCGCGAACAGGTCCGACTGCAACAATTGCATGAAGGCGGTCGTGTCGCCGTTGATGTAATGTGCCCCGGTGTGGTGGAAGTTGGGGTTGCACGAGCCCGAGACGTGGATCATCGCGGGCACGTCCAGCGCTTCGATCCGTTCGTAGAGCGGATACCACCATTCATCGGTCAGCGGCGGATCGGTCCAGTAGCCGCCCGCCGGATCGGGGTTCAGGTTGCAACCGACAAAGCCCATTTCCAGCACGCAGCGTTCCAGTTCCTCGATACAGTTATCGGGGCGGACGCCGGGCGATTGCGGCAACTGGCAGACGGGGGCAAAGTTTTTCGGAAAGGCGCGGGCGACGCGGTCGATCAGGTTGTTGCAGGTGGTGGTCCAGTGGCGGCTCATCGCCTCGTTGCCCAGATGGTGGCCCATCAGCCCGGCAATCGGCGAAAACAGCGCCATGTCGATCCCGCGCTGTGCCTGCAGCTTCATCTGTTCGCCCTGAAGATCCTTGAACAATTCCTCATCGGAAAAGTCGCGCAGGTCCGCAAAGCCATCCGTTTGCCCCGCCTCGTATGACGCAACCTGGGCATCGCGATATTTGCGCAATTCTTTCGGGGCAGTGGTGAAATGGCCGTGGCAGTCGATGATCATTCGGTCGTTTCCTTGTCTGGCGTATGCGTGGCCGGGCGGCCGTTGGCGTTAGCCTAAGGTCGTCACACGTTGAGAGAAAATCAGATAGCTGCCAAAGGTCATAGATTTGCGGCTCCGCGTCCGCGCCGAGTATCAGGATGCCAATGCCACCACTTTGGGGGCGACTGGGCCATAATGTTCGGCGCTGGCGGTGGTGGCGCGCAGGCAGTCAAGAAACTTGTCGTGGACTTCTGTCGGCAACCAGTCGCTGCGCGTGGTCAGCCCCTTGCGCGTGATCGTGTCAAGGTTCGGGCAGGGCAGGCATTGCACCGCGCCGAGGCTGGCATCAAGCTGCGCTTCGCTGCGCGACATCAACGTGATCATGTCGCTGCCCAGCAGCAACGCGCGCGCATAGGTCACCGAATTCGATTCGATATTGCGCCGGGGCTGTTTGTTCAGGCCGCAGAACAGGCTGTCGATATGTCCGCGCCGCGGCGTCCCTTCGGCCGGTACGATCCAGTCATAGTCCAGCAGAGCCGCCGCAGTCACCGACCGCAACCGCCCGAGCGGATGGCCGGGCCGGGTGACAACGCAATAGGAATCGTTGAACAGCGGCTCTTCTTCGATCTCATCGACCCAGTCGGGTTTTTGCAGCAACCCAAAGATCATGTCGACCCGGCAGTTCAGCAGGTCGTCCAGCAACGCATGATAGCTGCCGGTCACGATCTTGATGCGGACTGTCGAATGCTCTTTGTTGAACGCGGTGATGGCGTTGGCCAGCTCAAAGGCCCCGGACATCGGCAAGGCACCAACGACAATCTCGACATTGGAGCAACCCAGGGCAATTGTCACTTCGGCCAGACCGAATTCGATCTCGCGTACCGCACGGCGCACCTGCCGGGCCAGCGTCTCGCCCTGTTGATTGAATACCGGGCCGTTGGCCGAACGGTCAAACAGCGACTGACCAAGCGACCGTTCCAGCGTGCGGGCAGAGCGATAGAGCGAGGCGGGCGAGACATCCATCTGCGCCGCCGCCGCAGCAACAGTCGCGGGATCGGCAGTCACCAGAAGCGAACGCAGCTGCGTTCCGGTGACAATCCGTTCGATCTGCGGCAGCGGGCGGCCCTTTTGCGCCTCGGTCCCGCCGATCACGTCGTGAATGCCGGTTTCGAGGATCTCAAAGAACCGGTCCACTCGGCGCAAAAAGATAGCGCCAGCTTCCGTGGCATAGGTGCCGGTGGTGCAACGATCAAAGATCGGCGTGCCGATCAGCAGTTCAAGATTCGCAATCGCCTGGGTCACGGCAGGCTGCGAGGTGTTCAGATAGCGCGCGGCACTACTCAGGCCGCCAAGGCGTCCGATGACCTGTGTCATCCGCAGATGGCGGATATTGGGTATCTCGGGGCAATTGGTCATTCCGGTTTCCTCCCAGACGGAAAACGATCCGCTCAACAGCCTGTCAAGACTGCCTCCTCCGAGCGCCGTTTCCGGTTCTTCAGAAATCTAGCGAGGCTCCTCCTCCGCTGGTGCTGAACCTCGACTCTATGGGCGATTCTGGCAAATTCGATCCTTCCCAAAGCCATAATTTTTTTGCCACACTTTTTGCGTGTGATCCAGACGACAACAGGTATGCCGAGCGTAGGGCGAGGTCGAGATCGTCGAAATACTCCTATCTTTCGGGGTGCCGTGGGGACCAAGCTACGGCATTCTGGGGTGCAAAAGACATTGATTTCTTGGATGCAACCGAGCCGACAACCGGAACGACCCGGCGCCTGAACAGATCGCGGACAGATACGCCTGTACCATCAGGCAGGATCAGGAAACTTATGCCCCGCGACCCAAGGAACTTATCGCCAGGCGCCTGCTTCCGATTGGCGGACGGCTGCGCTTCTGGCGCACCATTGCCTCAAGGCCAAACTACGGCCACCCCTAGGAACCCGTACGACCGGACGGGAAGGATTCACATGACACAGAAAATCGTTCTACAGACCCTTCTTGCCGACTATGCGGTCACCTCCGCCCTTAAAAAGGGCGAGATCGCGTCGGACCTGATCGAATTCGCGTTTGCGCCGCTTCCCCGTGCCAACAAGGGGTTCAAACCGATGGTGCGCGAGATGCGCTATGACGCGGGCGAACTGGCCATCGTCACCTTTCTTCAGGCGCGTGAAGCCGGTGTGCCGCTGGTACTCCTGCCCGCCACCCTGTCGGGGCGGTTCCAGCATCAGTGCATCGTCTACAACACCGACCTGGGCGAAGTGCGCCCAGGCGATCTTGCGGGCAAGCGGATCGGCGTGCGCGCCTATACCCAGACCACGGGCATGTGGGTGCGCGGCATCCTGCAAAACCAGTTCGGTGCCGATCTGGACGAGGTCGAATGGATCACCTTCGAGGACGCCCATGTGGCCAGCTACGTCAATCCGTCCAACGTGGTGATCGCCGCCGAGGACAAGAAGCTGGACACCATGCTGCTGGACGGGGAACTGGATGCGGCGCTTCTGGGGGTCGACATGCCCGACGACCCGCGCCTGCGCTCTGTCATTCCCGACCCAAAGGCGGCGGCGCAGGATTGGTATCGCGACACTGGCGCAATCTCGATGAACCATATGGCGGTGATGCGCGCCGACCTTGCCCGCGACCGCCCCGAAATTGCCGCCGAATGGTTCCGCCTGCTCAAGGAAAGCAAGGCGCGAGCAAACCTTTCGCCCGAGATCGACATGCGTCCCTACGGGTTCGAGGCATTGCGCCCCGGGCTGGCACTGGCGATCAAATATTGCCGCCAGCAGCATCTTCTGGCCAGGGATGTGACGGTCGAAGAGTTGTTCAGCGATGCCACGATCGGGTTGGCCTGAGGCATGATCGACACCTACGTTTCGCCGCCGTTCCGGATCACCCGACTCAGCCACATCGCCTTGCAGGTTCGCGATCTGGAGGCATCGCTGGAGTTCTACCAGCGGCTTGCCGGTCTGATCCTGAGTCATCGCGACGGTGGCACCGCCTGTTTGCGTGCGGTCGAAGAGACCAGCCACCACAGCCTGATCCTGACCCAAGGTGACGAGCCAAGCTGCGATGTGGTCGGCTTTCGCGTTTTGGAGGACTCGGATCTGGACGCCGCCGAAGCCTATTTCGCCGGGCTGGACATCGCGACCGTCTGGCGTGACAGACCGGGGCAGGGGCGTATTCTGGGTGTAACCCTGCCGTCGGGCATCCTGATTGAACTGACGGCGCGGATGGACCGCCTTCCGCGCCTGCTGACCGAGTACAGCGCGCGCAAAGGTGGCGGCGCGCTGCGGCTGGACCATTGTCAGGTGATCGTGCCGGATGTCGAAGCAACCGGCGCCACCTTCCTGAACATGGGCTTTCGCGCCGCCGAGGTGATCGAACAGGGCGACACCGGGCGCCGCGTCGGCATGTTCCTGCACCGCAAGAACAATCCGCATGACATCGTGCTGTCGATGGCGGCCGGCCCGCGCCTTCACCACTTTGCGTTCATCACGCCCGATCTGCAATCCATGTTCCGCGCCTGCGACATCGCCGGCGAAATGGGCATCGGCAACGAGGTCGAACGTGGGCCGGGCCGCCATGGCCCCGGCAACAGCGCCTTTGTTTATTTCCGCGATCCCGATGGCCACCGGATCGAACTGATCCTGCCGCCGATGCAGATCATGGATCCGGACGAACCGCCAAAGGTCTGGTCGAATGCCGACAAACACATGGTAGTACCCTGGGGCGGTCCCGCGTCGCAGCGCTGGCGCGAAGAGGCAACGCTGTTCACCGGCGTCCCGCTGAGCACGGATGGCGATCTGGCGCGCTGGGTGGCGGACAGCAAGTGACCGCTGACTGACGGGCCCGCTTCATACCATCGCAGACCCGGTTGCGGGCTGTCAAAAGGAATGCCCCCTATGCACAAGATCCAGCTTGTTATTTCCAGCGTCCGCGCCTCGCGCATCGGCGACCAGATCGCCGGGTGGATCGTAGATCAGGCTGCGGGGGTGCCCACGCTGGACATCGACCTTGTGGACCTGCGCGACTGGCATCTTCCGATGGATGACGAACCGCTCCAGCCCAAGCAGTATCCGGCGATGGACAGCTATCAAAATGACCACAGTCGTGCCTGGAGCCGCAAGGTCCAGGAGGCCGCAGGCTTTGTCTTTCTGCTACCGCAATACAACTGGGGTTATCCGGCGTCGTTGAAAAACGCGCTGGATCATCTGTACCACGAATGGGCGGACAAGCCCGCCGTGATCGTGACCTACGGGTCGCGCGGTGGTGGCAAGGCGGCGGATCAACTGGTGCAGGTGATGCAGGGGATTCACCTGAACCCCGTCGCCACACGTCCGGCCCTGCCGCTAAAAGAAGCAGCCTATACCGAAGCAGGCCGACTTGCCGATCCGGCAACCGCCTTTTCCGAGCAGAAAGACGAAGTTGTGACAGCACTGCAAGAGCTGTCTCAGGCGCTCGACTGACGCCCGGACTGGCGCAATGCAATATCCCGATGCCCCCCGTCCGATTTCTGATTGGCTGACAGGGCGCGGTTTCAGTCAAGGTTCAACAACGAAATAGTTCCGCAACCAACCGCGCAATTGCGAGGCATGGTGCGGCAAGAAGGAGAAGATGCGGCGTGTCCGAAAAGGTAACACTCGACATATCCATCGCGGAATATCCGCATACAGCCAAACTGATCAGCGGCGAGATTCCGATCGACGGGGTGGAGGCGAATTTCATCAAGGTAGTGCCGCAGATCGGCGCATTCCGCCGCATGGTGCGGGATGTCGAATTCGACGTCTGCGAACTGGCGCCGACAACCTATATCATCGCGCGCGCCTACGGTTCGCCCTTCATTGCGCTGCCGATCTTTGTGATGCGCACCTTTCACCACGGCACCATGGTGAAATTGCCTGACGCAGGTATCAGCGGACCCAAAGACCTTGAGGGCAAGAAGGTCGGCATCCGGGCCTATTCGGTGACCACCTGCGTCTGGAACCGGCAGATCCTCGAAGAGGAATTCGGCGTCGACACCTCGAAAATTACCTGGGTCGTCGATGACGAGGAACACGTGACCGCGCTGAAACTGCCGCCCAACGTGGTCCACGCGCCCGAGGGCCGGTCACTTTATGACATGATGCTGGACGGTGAGATTGTCGCAGGCTCTTCGGGCAATTCGGGTGTGGGCCGCACCGGCTCACCCACCGGCGGCTGGAAAACGGTCAAGAATGACTGGCCGAAACTGATCCCCGACGCGGCCGAGCGCGAAAAGGCGTCGTTTCAGGCGACCGGCGTTTACCCGATGCACGGCACTGTTGTTGTCAAAGACGACGTGCTGGCCAAACACCCTTGGGTGGCCAAGTCGATCTGCGACGCCTTCCAGAAGGCCAAGGACGACTGGATGGCAGACTGGGAAAAGGGCATCGGCGACACCAAGGACGACGAGAAGTATCGCAAGCTCGCCAAATTCGTCGGCGACCCGCTGCCCTACGGTCTGGAGGCCAACCTGCCGACAGTCAACGCGCTCAGGGCTGCTGCCTTCAAACAGGGCATGACGCCACGCCTGATGGAGATCGACGAAATCTTTTTCGATCCGGACAAACAGCAATAAAAGGGGGTCGCTGACATGGTGACAAAATACATAGACATTCACCCGCACATCATCTCGGGCGATCAGACAAAATACCCGCCGTCGCCGCTGTTCGGCAAACAGTCGGACTGGTCCAAGGAGCGCCCGTTGGAGGTGCAGGGACTGCTGGACGCGATGAACGCGGCGGGCGTCGGCAAGGCGGCGATCGTCCACAGTTCGACCTGCTACGGCTATGACAATTCCTATGTCTGCGACTCGGTTCTGCAACATCCCGACCGGCTGACGGCGGTGGGGTCGGTCGACCTCAAGGCACCGGATGCCACACAGCAGATCAAGGCGTGGATGAAGCGTGGCCTGACCGGGCTGCGGCTGTTCACCGGCGGTTCGACCAAGGCGTTCGACACCAGCGATCTGGACGATCCGGCCAGCTTTCCGGCCTGGGATCTGGCGGGGCAAGAGGGGTTGTCGATCTGCATTCAGACCGGACCTGTCGGTCTGGCGCAGATCGCCGGTCTGGCCAAACGGTTCCCCAAGGTGAACATCATCCTCGACCACCTGTCGCGCCCGGTGGTCGAGGACGGCCCGCCTTACAACAGCGCTGTGTCGCTGTGGGCGATGTCGGCCTTCGACAACATCTACATGAAGATCACCCCGCGCACGACCGATCTGGCCGTCAAGGGCAGTGCCGATCCGACATCGCTGTTCACCAAGCTGGTGGAAACCTTCGGCGCCGAACGTCTGGCCTGGGGGTCGAACTACCCTTCGTCGGATGGTGAACTGATGGACAATCTGGACGTGGCGCGGCAGCAGATGAGCTTTCTGCCCGAGGCGGTGCAACGACAGATTTTCGCCGGCACGGCGCAAAAGCTGTACCCCTGTCTGGCCGACGCAAAGGTTGCGGCGGAATGAAGCTGGTCAGCTTTGCCGTGGACGGGGCGGCCCGCTACGGTCTGGTGCGGGGCGAAGGGGTCTATGACCTCTCGACCCGCCTGCCGCCGTACCGCGACATCGTCGACTTTATGACTGATGGGTCGGAACAGGCGGCTCTGGCAGCCATCGGCGACGATGCGCCCGATCATGCGCTGGCCGATCTGACGCTGTTGCCAGTGGTTCCGAACCCCGGCAAGATCGTCTGCATCGGTCTGAACTATCAGGCCCACAAGGCCGAAGGCGTGCGCGATCCGAACGACAAGCCGATGCTGTTCGCCCGCTGGGCCGACACGCTGATCGGCCACGATGCGCCGATGCTGATCCCGAAAATCTCGGACAAGCTGGATTTCGAGGCGGAGATGGTCGCCATCATCGGCAAACCCACCGGGCGCAACGTGCAGGCCGCCGACGCGCTGCCGCTGGTCTATGGCTACACATGCATGAACGAAGGCAGCGTGCGCGACTGGCAGCGCCACTCCAGCCAGGTGACGGCGGGCAAGAACTTTGTCGGCACCGGTCCGGTCGGCCCGTGGATCGTGACGGCGAACGAGCTGGGCGATCCGCAGGCGCTGGATCTGGAACTGACGGTGAATGGCACGACGATGCAAAGGGCCAACACCGCCGACATGATCTGGCCCGTTGCCGAAATGATCGAATACATCACCAATTGGATGCCGCTGAACCCCGGTGACATGATCGCCACCGGCACACCAGCGGGCGTCGGATCACGCCGCGATCCGCCGGTGTTCCTGAAACCTGGGGACGTGGTCGAGGTGACTATTCAAGGCATCGGCACCCTGAGAAACACCGTCGCCAAAGAAAGCTGACGCCTTACGGGCCGGGTCAAACCGGCCCCGATCCTGCGTCAGTCGCGGCCCACATCGCGGCGATGTCCGGCCAGTGCGGTGTGCCGTTCTCGCGCATCCTTTCCAGCGATCCAGCAGGGGCAACCGCCAGCACGGCATCCGCATAAGACGGCCGCGCGCGCATCCGGGCCAACCAGTCCGCGATTTCGGGGTGCCGCGCCTGCCACAACCCGCCAAAGCTAAGATGCTCTAGCCGGTCGACATAGGGTAGCACGCCGATGTCCCCCAGCCCGAACGCAGCCCCCGACAGCCAGTCCTGCCGCAACAGCACCGTTCCCATGTCCCCAAAGGCCCGCGACAGATCCGTGAGTGCCTGCGCCACAAATGGCGACGCCAGCCCGTCGTCCGTCAACGATATCAGTTTGAGCCGCGCCACCGGGTTTGGCATCTTTGCCAGCTTTGCCTCGCGTTCCTCGGCTGTCAGCCCCCGAAACTTGGCGCCCCGATTGGCGGTGGCAAAGGTCAGCGTATTGATCGCACCGTGCAGCGCCAGCGACCGCAGCAGCCAGTGACGCACGGCAATCCCGGCTGCCGGGTCAGACGGCATCAGGCGGCCGTGGTTATAGGTCCGGTCGAGGTAATCACAAATCAGGCTGGATTCAACGATCACATGCCCGGCATCCACCAGCGTCGGCACCACCGCATCGGGGTTCAGCGTCAGATAGTCAGACGCGAACTGATCACCTTTCATCAGGTCCAGCCGATGGGTGTCATAGCCCAATCCAATCTCGGCCAGACACAGCCGCACCTTTTGGGAACAGACGCTGTTGGCGGCGTGGTACAGAAGCATGGTGTTTCCTTTGCAGTCAGACTCGAAGTTTGCGCAGCGCCGGGGCAAACGCCAGCAGGCAAACAGTGAACAGCAGGATCAGCCCGCCCATCACCGCATAGCTTACGCGGATGCTTGCCACGGCAGACAGTGCTGCGGCGGCAGAGGTGCCCAGCGGCACCAGCCCGCGGTTTAGCAGCATCGTGCTCATCACCCGGCCCCGGTATTCGTCGGTGACCTTCAGTTGCAGGATCGTGTTGAGCGAGGTGTTGTAGGCCATGTAGGCGGCCCCGGCAAAGATCAGGATCACCGGCGCCATCCACGCCACCGGGTTCAGCGCCAGCGCGATCAGGGTGATCCCAAAGATCAGCAGCAACACCAACAGGGTGTCGCCGCGTCGCGTCAGCGTTGAAAACCCGCCGATGAGCAGTGCGCCCGCGATCGAGCCGAAACCCGCCGCCGAGGTCAACACCCCCAGCCCCACCGGCCCCCAATCGAGCGCGCTGTAGGCAAAGACCGACAGCAGCATGATGAACGGCTGGCCCAGGAACACCGGCAGCAGTGACACCAGCACCAGCAACAACAACACGCGGTGTCCGATTACATGTTGCACCCCGGCCCGGATCGACGCGGCCAGGCTTTCTCCGCGGCTGTCACGACGCGGATGCGCAGGCAGCTGCATCACGGCCAGGGTCCACAACACGCCGATGTAGCTGACCGCGTTGACCAGAAAACAGGTGGCGAGGCCGAACTGCGCGATCAGCAGGCCCGCAGACAGCGGTCCCAGAACCTTGGTGGTGTTCAGCGTCACCGAATTCAGCGCGATGGCATTGGGCAGGTCCTCTCGTGGGACCAGCGCGGGGATCAGCGCATGGCGCAGCGGCAGGTTAAAGGCCATGATCGCCCCGCGCCCCGCCGAAATCAGGCACAGCGCCCAGACCGGTGTTGTCCCGCAAAAGGTCAGCACGGTCAGGACCACGGCCAACAGCATCGCCACCGACTGCACCATGATCAGCAACCGCCGCTTGTCACCCCGGTCGGCCATGGCGCCGCCCACCAGCATCAACCCGATCAGCGGTGCCGCACGGCACAGGTTGACAGCCGCAAGATCCAGCGCCGATCCGCTCTGCGAGATGATCAGCCAGTTCAGCGCCACCTGGTCCAGCCAGTCGCCGCTGTTGGACACCAGCGTGCCGGTCCACAACAGGCGATAGTTGCGGTGCTTCAGAGCGGTCAGGAATCGCGGCCCGCCGGTCATCTTCTTGCCCGGCACCGTGTCAGAAGCCGTGGTGCCGTCTTCCGTCTGTTTCACGTCCTGCCTCGCAAGCAACCTCGTCCGATCATAAGTGCAGCCACGGGACATGTTCGGCCCGTGGCTGTGCCATTCTTGTTGCCCGGAATGTGGGCGCCTGACTTACTTTGGCGGGGTCAGCAGCGCCTTGACCTTTTCCAGAACCGGCGCGGGTGTATCCCAAAGATCGTTGACGATCTTTTGCACAGCGTCGCCGTTGATCGGCTCCAGATCGGATTTGAGCCGCGCCATCTCGGCCACGAACTCTGGGTCTGCGGCTGCCGCATCAAAAGCGGCGCGCAGGGCGGCAAGCCGGTCCTCGGGCACGCCGGCCGGTGCCGCGAACGGCCGTCCGGCGGCCAGCGGTGATAGCATGAAGCTGGCATAGGCCAGATCCTCGGGGTCGGCCACGTAGTCGATCATGTTCTTCAGATCGGGGTACTGCGACGCGCTTTCCATGCCGATCTGGGCGATGATGTTGATCTTGCCCTCGTCCAGCATCACGCCCGCTTCGCCTGATTGCAGGCTGTTGACGGTCTGCATCCGGCTCTGGACTTCGTTGCGTTCCAGCGCCAGACCGACCGCCGCGTTACCGTCATAGCCGGTGACAATGTCGAACTGGGTGCCGATGATTTCGTTCATCATCGCCGCAAAGGTGCGGTTTTCGTTGTTGAACGATGTGGCGCCCAGAATCAGCGGCGTTGTCAGCAGGTCCTCGGACGTCTGCACCGGAGAATCAGTGCGCGCGATGACGGTATAGAATTCCTTGTTCAGACTGCCGAGCCAGTGCATCTCGCGCGGGCGGAACTTGACCTTTTCGTCGATGATCGGCACGTAAAAGTTGTTGCGCTGCAACAGCGCGATGGTCGACCCGTCGAATGGCCCGCGTTCCTGCAACAGCAGCGCTGCCTGCATGCCGCTGGCGCCGGGCTGGTTCATCACGATGATGTCGGGGTTGCCGGGCAGATGCTTTGACAGATAGGGCGCGAACTGACGTCCGAAAAAGTCGCTGGCTCCGCCGGGGCCAGCGCTGACGATCATGGTCAGCGTATTGTCTGAATAGAACTCTTCGACAGATTGGGCTTGCGCCGCAACGCCGGACCCGACGGCCAGCGCCACAGCCAGTCCAAAGATCTTACCTGATAAGCCAAACAACATGATTGATCCTCCTCCAGTTTTTCAAGGCATCCGCCATGGGGTTCACCCGGGCTATGATGCAACACAGGGCGCTGCGGACCTTTGACGTATGGCATATGCCAGAGTGGGTCCCGAATGCGCTGCACGACGATTAACGCCGCACATGCGGGTGTTTGGTCAATCCCATGCCCGTGCCCCGGCAGGCGTTCCGATGCCCGGATCGCAATAACCTATCGGCAGGGCACACATCGGTTCCCTGGCCAGATGCCAAAGTTGCGAAATCGGCGCACCTGTCCGACCTGAACTGATCGAGCCCGCGCGGAAGCGGACGCAATTCTATGAGGTTGGTGCGATCTCCTATTAAACGTCGCCCGCCGTTTCCGGTTAAAGGGAACCAGCCCGGCAATGTCCCGGGCACCCCACGTTTTTGTACCCAAGCAGGAGCCCGCCATGCCCGCACCGATCCTCAAGGTGGCCATGCGCACCTATCCCTACACCGAGGCGCTGAAATCCGGCGCGATTACGGTGCCCGGTGCCAATCTCGACTTTGTCGATGTCAAACCGCATATCGCCGCCTTCCGCGCGATGGTGCGGGACCTGGCCTATGACATCTGTGAAATCGCGCCGACGACCTACATCATCGCCCGCGCCTATGGCGCGCCGATCATCGCCTTGCCGATCTTCTTTGTGCGCCGGTTCCATCACGCCGGATTCGTGGTGCGGCCCGAATCCGGGATCCAAGAACCGAAGGATCTGGAGGGCAAGAAATTCGGTGTCCGCGCCTATTCGGTAACCACGGGCGTCTGGAAACGCGGGTTGTTGCAGAACGAATACGGCGTCGATATCGACAAGATGACCTGGTTCGTCGACGACGAGGAACACGTTCAGGCGCTAAAGCTGCCTGCCAATGTGAAACATGTGGCCGAAGGATCGTCGCTGGTATCGATGATGGCGGCAGGAGAAATTGATGCGGCGGTGACCGGCGATGCAGGCGTCGGTCGCGCGGGCAAGCCCGGCGAGGGCTGGAACGAGGCGGCACCGGCGCTGCCCGACAACCTTGCGCCGCTGTTTGCCGATGCGGCGCGGCTGGACCGTGAAGTCTACGAAAAGGACGGCGTGTTCCCGATCCACGGTTGCCTTGCCATCAAAGAGGACGTGCTGAAGCAGAACCCCGACCTGGCGCGGGCGCTCTACGATGCCTTTGTCGCGGCCAAGCAGCCGTACCTTGACGCGCTGCACGCCGGAACCGCGAGCGGCAAGACCGTGGAAAAGGATCTCAAGCATATCGAGATCGTCGGCGACGATCCCATTCCCTACGGCCTTGAGGCAAACCGCGCCTCGATCGACGCGCTGATCCGCTATGGCCATCAGCAGGGGCTGATCCCCAAACTATTCAAGGCAGAAGACATGTTCCTGCGGTTCTAAACACGACAAAAGGAGAGACTTATGGAAAAAATCGGCCGACTGAACGGCATCATCGCCACACTCGAAAACGGCGGCAAGCCGACCATGGCCTTTGGCCGCTCTGATAGAGAGGAGGCGATTCAGTTCGGCCTCTCGCCTCTTGACGGTGTGCTGTTCGAGATGGAGCATACGCCCTATTCCGCGTCGGAACTGCGTGACGCGCTGCAATTCCTGCTGAACCGTCGCCGCATCGTCGAGGGCGGCGCGTTGCAGCCGCAGGTGACGCCGTTTGTGCGCATCCCG
Organism: Puniceibacterium sp. IMCC21224; assembly: GCF_001038505.1. NCBI lineage: Bacteria > Pseudomonadati > Pseudomonadota > Alphaproteobacteria > Rhodobacterales > Paracoccaceae > Puniceibacterium > Puniceibacterium sp. IMCC21224. The sequence continues at coordinate 425,618 of NZ_LDPY01000002.1, read as the reverse complement.
GCAAACGGCGCCGAGATGAACACCTGGATGGCGAAACAGGTGCTGGATCAGGGTGTCTATGGCGTGATCTTCCCGCATATCGCGACCGCCGATCAGGCCCGCAACGCGGTGGCCGCCTGCCGCTATGCCCGCCCCAAGGATGCGCCGAACTATGAACCCAAAGGGCTGCGTGGCGACGCGCCCAACACTGCCGCGCGGTATTGGGGTCTGACGGTGCCGGAATATTACGCCCGCGCTGATGTCTGGCCGCTGGTCCCCGAGGGCGAGATCATGGTGGTCCTGATGATCGAAAGCGTTGAGGCGATGGAAAACCTCGAAGAGATCCTTGCCGTACCGGGTGTCGGCGCGATCATGACCGGCGAAGGCGACCTGAGCCAGCAGCTTGGGTTTCCGCGTCAGTACGAACACCCGGTGGTCGCCGAGGCCAAGCGCAAGATCCTTGCCGCTGCGAAAAAGGCGGGGGTGCGCATCGCCCATCCGCATGTGACCGGCGCTAACGTCGCCGAGGTGATAAAAGAAGGTTATGATATCCTGTTCACCAGCCCGTCACGCAGCTATGCGACGCTTGAAAAGGCCAAGTCACTGATGTGACCAACCCTGGCCGGGTCGGGGCGGATGCTCTGGCCCAGCCGTTTCCGTGCGCGGCCTTGGCGTTGACACTCGGGCCGGGGCTGGCCGCGGCGTTGATCGTACATGTGGACAACGTCAGCGGACTGGCCGTGCTGTCGGGTGCCGCAGCGATTGGGGCGGTGATCGCCGGAGTGACTGTTGGCAGGTCCAGCGCCGTGCGTTTGAGCCACAGCGCGCTGGTCTGGTGGAGCATTGGCGCGGTTTCCGCGCTGGCGATGGCCTATGCGACAACCCCGGTGCTTGCCTCGATCTCGGCAATGCTGCTTGGCGCCTCGATCACGCGGGGTTCGCCGCGCGATCCAGAGTTTGCAGCACGAAGAGTGACGCCACGGGGCATAGTGCAGGGCATCACATCGCGCGCGTCGCTCAGCCCTTGGGCTTCATGTCATGCAGCCGCATGGCCAGCGAGACAGAGCTGAAATACCCCACTGTCACCAGCAGTTCGGCGATCACCTCGCGGCCAAGCTCTGCGTCGTAGCGGGCAAAGCGTGCGTCATCGACCTCGCCTCCGGCGATGATGTCGCAGACTGCGTCACAGATCGCGCCAAAGCGCCCTTGGACCCTCTCGGGCCGCCGTTGTTCGAGCAGTGCCTCGACAACCGCTTCTGGCACACCGGTCTTGAGAGCGTGGCGGCGATGGTTGCCGATGACATAGGGCGAATTCCAGTGGACCGCCGTGGCCAGGATCGCCACCTCGCTTTCGGCCTCGCTCAGCACCGGGGAGGCGTCGATATGGGTGCCGATAATCTCCATCCCTTCGGCAAGGCGCGGGTTGTGCAGCCAGATGTTGAACGGCGTCGGGATCCGTCCGCGCCCGGCGCCAAGCTGTGCGATGATCGCGCTCTGTTCCGGGCTGGCGGTCTCTGGATCGACTGGGGTAATGCGGGTGTTGGCCATGTGTCGTTCTCCTGTTTCGCAATTTGTCTGAAAGTGTTCCCGGACCAGCGGCTCACATCGAGGGGATGTAACGCGCGACCGTCGGGAACCAGTTCCCCAGCAGGCTGTCCGGCCAGGGGATACCGATGATCTGATCGAACACCACATAGATCACGACCGTCACACAGGCAGCGAGGATCAGGCAAAGCCGCCACGGTTCGCGTCCCTCGACACGCATGTAGGCGACGATCAGCAGCGGCACCGCCGGGATCATCCCGATGACCGCGACGCAGGCCAGAAAGGCGACAAACCAGCCAAAGAATTGCGCTGCCCGGCCCAGTGCCACCTTGTTCGGCAATGCCTCGTCGCCGTCTGATTCCAGATCCATGTGGATCGCGCCCCCTTCGGCGACCGAAGCGGCGGGCCGACCGACGAACACCTTGTAGGCCAGGCTGATCGTCCCCGCGATGACCAGGGTGGCCGAAATCACCGTCGGCCCGATCTTGGCGTTAAAGAACCAGGCCTGCGCGGTGATCAGCATGTAAAGTCCGGTGCCGATGAACAGCACATACATCAGATCCGCTGGGCCGACATCGACCCTGCCGCTGGGTTTCAGCCGTGCCAGCCCGCCAGTGCGCAGCATCGTGAACAGCGGGCCAAGCAGGACCAGAGCCGAAAGGACCAGAAACACCACCACGCCCGGACGCAGCAGCCAACCCATATCGTAGCGCAGGAACGAGATCGACATATACCGTTCGATCAGCACACCCAGCACCAGACCGAGGATCAGCGGCGGGCGCGGCCATTTTAGTCGCTTCATCGCCCAGCCAAGCGCCCCGAACAGCAGTAGCGCATAAAGGTCGCCCCAGCTTCGCGACCCTTGAAAGGCGCCGATATAGACGATGGCCATGATGACCGGCAGGATCAGCGTGTAGCGCAGGGTGGAAATCTTGGCGAACTGCCCGGAGAGCAGGAAACACAGCCCGGCGCCAAAGACGTTGGCCAGCGCGATCGACCAGATCATCGAATAGGTGACGTTCAGATCCTTGGTCAGCATGTCCGGGCCGGGGATAAAGCCATGTACCATCATTGCGCCCAGCAGGATCGCGGTGGCTGCACCTCCGGGCACGCCAAAGGCCAGCAGGGGCACCAGAGAGCCGCCGTTCAGGGCGTTGTTGGCCGCCTCCGGCGCGATCACGCCGCGCACGTCACCTTTGGTAAATGTTTCCTTGGCGCCCTTTTCCGATTGCAGCGCGTGGCCGTACGCGATCCAGTCCACCACCGATCCGGTGATGCCCGGAATGGCGCCGATGATTGCGCCGATGCCGCTGCACCGCAGCACCAGAGACCAGTTGCGGAAGACGTCGGTGACACCCTGCTTCATCCCTTCGCGGGCGTTGAATTTCACGCTTTCGGCCACCGCCTTGCGACCGATCGCCAGATCGCACAGCTCGGGCAGGGCAAACATGCCCAGTAGCACCGGCAACAGCGGTAGTCCGTCCTGTAAATAGAGCAGCCCACCGGTCCAGCGCATCTGCCCGGTCTGGACGTTGGTACCGATCATGCCGATCAAGATGCCCAGACAGGCCGCCACCATGCCTCGCATCGGCGCGTTGCCCGACAGCGTGGACACCATGGCAATGCCGAAAATGGTCAGGCCCAGCAGTTCCGGCGTGGCGATGGATAGCACCAGTGGCCGCACCACCGGCAATGTCACTGCCAGCAGCAGCGCGCCGATCAACCCACCCAGCAGCGATGCCATGTAGCTCGCGCTCAGCGCGCGCCCGGCCTCGCCACGTTTGGTCATCGGCAGGCCATCCAGCACGGTGGCCTGACTGGCCGCCGACCCCGGCACGCCGAACAGTACCGCCGGGATGGTGTCGGACGTGGTGACGACCGCGTGCATCCCCAGCAGCATGGCAAAAGCCGCGAAAGGGTCCATCGTGTAAGTGAACGGCACCAGCAGCGCAAATCCGGTCAACCCGCCGATACCGGGCATCAGCCCCAGCGCCAGCCCGATCAGCACGCCCAGCCACAGGAACATCAGCCGTTCAGGCTGCAAGATGATGCCAAGCGCCTCTCCAGCGGCAGACAACATGACAGAGTCGCTCAGAAATTCCACGGTGTGCTACCTCTTTGTCGGCGCGGCCATCCGCCGCCCGGCAGGACCGGGCCGGTGGCCCCCAAAAGTGTGTGTGGTGCCGATGCCCGGTCGTTAGTCCGCCAGCATCGGATACAGCGTCTGTGCCGTCCGGCCCCAGATCCAGGCCCGGTCGTCGTCGGACAGGGCGCGGAAGCAGGTCTGCCCCTGGTCGATCAGCGCCTTCATCGACCCGTCCGATGCCGGGTGGTTCGAGCCGAACGCCAGATGGTTCGCCCCGAAAACCCCGACCAGATGCGCAAAGAACGCGTCCGCCCCCCCGGGCGCAGCCTGCGCCAGATCGAATGTCTTTGGCGTGATCTTGAGATAGACGTTATCGAATTTCGCCAGATCGAACAGGGCAGCACAGGCAGGGTAGGGCGAACCCTCGGACAGCACCGGGCGTCCGCAATGGTCCAGAGCGATCTTGACCTTCGGGAACCTTTCCGCCAGTTCCGCCACCATCGACAGACCCGCAGGGGTCGTCTGGATCACCATCGACATGCCTAGCTCGCCGCAGCGTTCCCACACCGGAAAGGTGATGGGATTGACCAGCCAACGCCCGTCGGTCTGTTTGGTGGCGCCGCCGGTGAACAGGCGGACACCACCCATGCCACGGGACTGCCAGTGTTCAAAGGTCTGCAGGGCATCCGGCGCTAGCAGGTCGAACGAACACACGGCGGTAAAGCGTTCTGGCTGTGTCGCCACGCTGTCGGTGACATAATCGTTGTTGTGGCCGTAGGTGGTCGAGGAATGCACGATGGCTGCCTTGGCGATCCCGGCCTCGTCCATCCCGGCGATCAGTTCCTCGAAACTCGATGGCCGCTTTTCCGACCAGGTCGACCGGTGGCCGGCCTGCGGGGCAATCGGATAGCGGTCGGTGTCCGCCGAGATGATATGCGGGTGGATGTCGATGATCCGGGGTGTCATGGGAAATGGGACCTCTTGCAAATGGACCGTCACGCGCGGCGACCGGGTCGTGAACTGCCTGCCTCCTGACGGAGATCTGGCGTTTAGCGGCCTGGCGCGAACCAGGTCCGCGCCAGGATTGTCGCAGGAGTCGCTCAGCCCTGTGGCGTCACAACCTGACGTGCGGTTTCAAGCTGCACCTCGGGTGTGGACCAGAGCGTTTCGATGATTTGTTCGACCTCGGCACCGCTGATCGGGTCGACGCCATAATTCTTCGCCTTCATCGCGGCCAGGAATTCGGGATCGGCCATGGTTGCGTCAAACGCGGCGCGCAGCGCATCGACACGGTCCTGCGGCACACCATTCGGCACGGCAAAGGGGCGACCCGCCTGCAATGGCAGCAGGAAGAAATCGAGCAGTGCCTTGACGTCCGGGTCGGTGACATAGGGCGTCAGGTTCGGCACATCCGGGAACGCGGGGTGGCTGACCCAGCCCAGATTCAGCAGCACCTTCATGGTGCCATCCGCCAGCATGTTCACAGGTTCACCCTGAAACAGCCCGTCTACCGTCGAGGCCCAGCCATCAACTTCGCCGCGTTCCATCGCCAGATAAACCTCGCCCCGGCCCGAATAGCCCGGAATGATCTTTATCTGACCGCCAAGATAGTCGTTGACCAGCGCCGGCATTGTCCGATTTTCATTGGCAAATCCGGTGGCGCCGATCACCAAAGGCTTGTCAAACAGGTCGTCGGCGGTGGTCACGCCCGACCGCGTCATGGCGACCATGGCGTAATAGACCTTGTCCAGACTGCCGAGCCAGGTGACCTCGCGCGGGTCAAAGGCGTTCTGGCTGGGATCGAGCAGCGGCACATACAGGTTGTTGCGTTGCAGAAACCCGATGACTGACCCGTCGTTGTCCTGTTTCGATTGCAGCGATGCCGCCGCGACCATGCCGCCGGCCCCCGCCACGTTCAGCACGATCGCATCGGGCTGGCCCGGGATATGCTTGACGTAATACTGCGCGAACTGGCGCACGATGGTGTCGGTCAGCGTGCCCGCCGGGGCGCTGACGATCATTGTCACGTCCTTGTCGCTGTAGAATTCCTCGACCGTCTGGCCAAAGGCAGGCGCTGCGATTGCTGTTGCCGCCACCAGTGCCAGTCCGCAAAGCGTCCTTAGGTGTGATAGTGCCATTTCGTTTCCTCCTCTTGGTTTCTTCTTGGGCGCGTCGTAGCGCCCACATATCGTTCTGCGACGCCCGGCATTTGGTTTGCCGGACACGTCCGAAGCTCCATCCCCTTCACGCATCACGGCGATACGCTGATCGTAGGCAAGTTAGCCACCTGCCCATGATCTGAGAATAGGGCTGGGTTGAATTCCAATGACCGCGGCGTGTTTCGCGATGCGCCCCGTCGGTCACAATTTCCAATGACTCGGGTAGCGGGCAACCATCCTATCTTTGGCGATGGCTTTCGAATTGGTGCTCCGGCCTTCCGCGGTCGATCCTGGGTATGCCGTCGGCCCGCCAGGTTCCCGGGAACGGCGGAAATGTCCGCAGGAGGAGACATCAATGACCCAGATATTCAACCGCCGCCGGTTCTTGCGCACCGCAAGCCTGACCGGGCTAGGCCTGGCCGTCGGCGGTCTGGCAGCGCCCTATATCGCGCGGGCCGCCGCAACCCAGATCGCCATTGCCACCAATCCGGGGCTGGAAAACCGGACGCTGAACGCGCTGATGGCGCAACAGGGCTTTCTCGGGAAATTTGGCGCTGACACTGTGATCGTCGACGCCCCCGGTGCCACCGGCCCGTTTGACACCATCGCCTCAGGGGCCGCAGACCTATGCATGGTTTCAGGCTACAACATGGTATTGCCGCGGATCGAGCAGGGCGCCAAGCTCAAGATTGTCGGCGCCGGGATGAAGAAGACTGCGCTGACAGTCTTTGCAAAACCCGAGGGTATCGCGACCCTCGCGGATCTCAGGGGCAAGACCATTGCCGTTGGTGGCGACCTTGGCCTGCTGCACGCTCTGATGCTCCAGTTGCTCAAGGAAAACGGTATCGACCCGACAGAGGTGACATTTGTCAACAAGGGCAGCAACGACAATTGCTACAAGGCCGTGGTCGACGGCTCGGCCGACGCCTGCTGTTCCAGCGTGTCGCATCTGAACGACAGCGACGGACTGGACGTGGTTCAGCAGGGCAACATGTGGGAGGCGCTGCCGCACTACACCTTCCAGACCGCCTATGCTTCGGACGAGGCGATCCGCGACAAGCACGAAGGTCTTGTAGCGGTGATGGCAGCCTTTGGTGCGCTCTATGAATATCTGATGACGCCCGAGGCCCGAGATGCCTTTTTCGAGGCCCGAAAGGCCGCCCAAAAGGATTTCGACGAACCTTCGGCGCAGGCGATCTGGGACTACAACCAGAACCAGCGCCCATATTCGGGAGATCTGTCCATCAGCGACACCGACATCGACTATTTGCAGGACATGTTTGTCGGTCTCGGCAGTCTCAAACAAAAGCAACCCATCGCTGCGGTCGCCGATATGTCCGCGGCGAGGGAAGCGGCCAAGCATTTCGGATAGGTGGTTGACAACAGGTGATCCACTACTTCTGATCATCGTTCAAGCTGGTCTCGGTTGCGGAACCAGCTTGACACATCCGATGTCGTTTGGGGGGCGGCATCCCGCTGCAAGACACAACAAGATCGTGCAGAAGCCAGTTGTCTGGCGAAGCGGCATGCCAACCGCGATCTTCAGCGTCAGACAAGTTTGAATGGCGGCATCACTAGTTGTTCAGTCCCGGCCTCTGGTGTTAGCGACCCGATGATCTCGTCTTAAGGACCGTGAGAGCCGCAAAAGCGTACTCTGTGTTTGTTATGGGAGAGACTGTCGTGGACCAAATTGCCAAAATGAGACAGTTTATGAACTGTATCGAGGCAACTCGATATGACAATGACCTGATGCCAAATCAGCCAATTATTCCTCGCATAGGACGTTGTCAGTCAGGATCGTGTGGATGCGATAGGGGACGGCCTTGAGCAGAAGTTCAAGGAACTCTCAGGCGGTCTTGCGATCCGCCTGAGAGTGTCCGACCTTCCGTGTATTTGTGAACTGGTCCATGTTTCCTGAGGGGAGCAAGGACGATGACGATTACCAAGGAACTGCTGGACGAGCTGCTGAAGGGCTGCGAGCGGCCTGAGGTATTTGTATTTATTAACTAATTTCGAAAGCCAATTTTTGGGCAATGTCTCAGCGCAGAAATTTAAACGCTGGATTTCAACCGATATTCCCCAAGTAGCGGTGCCTTTGTCCATCACAGCCTCCCAAAAGATATCAATGGTTTGGCCGAGACAAATCGCGAAGGTAGAATCCCCTGGATTTCGGTAAGTTTTGTGTCCTCAGCACCCCGTCCCCCTTAGCCCAGATCCAGCAGATGCCGCAGTATATGTACGCCGTAATCGGCATTCATGTGCTGGAAATCATCTTCAGGATGCGCCCCGTCCTTGTTCGGGGAAAACCGTTGCGAACCCCGGCAAAAGGCGTGGCGTGTGAAGATGCCGTGCTCTTCCAGAACCGCGGCGGGGGGATGAGACAGCGCGAAAAGCCCGTCGGGAAAGGACAGGGCACTGGTGCGGATATTCTCCTTCAGCCGGGCAAGTCTACCGGCCAAACCCGTTGTCACATCCGCTGCGTTTTGCAGGACAAACTGCGGACGCGGTGCTGCTTCCGACCGGAACGGAACCCCCACATGCGTCACCGGCACCTCTGGCCGGGCCAGCGCGATCTGCCGCGTCAGGTCGAAATGCCAGGCGTCTCTCATGCTGTCCAGAACCACCGAGACCAAAGCCGCGCTCATTTCCGGAATGTCGCGCAGGGCCTCCTTGGGACTGTCCGAGAACAGGTACATCACCGAAAAAAGCGAAGGCCCGGCAATAACGAAAACCGCGTCAAAATCGGCAATCCGAACCTCGCTCTGCCCGCCGGAGGTCCAGGCAAACCGCTCGCGCACAAAGTCCTTGTCCGAGGTGATGACGCCGTCCCGGACATAGCAGGATTTCAGGGATTCGCCGTGGCTGCCAAAGATCGTGATGTCGAAGCCGTCCAGCGCCCCGGTCGCCTCCAGCGCATCCATCCCGCCCTTGATCGCCCCGACATGGGAATTGCCGACAAAGCAGATGCGCTTCATTTGCCAAAGGCCTCAAGCAGGGCCTCTTCACACTGGAGATCCTCGATCGACGACGGTTGCGGCAGGGCAAAATCCGCGGTCGGCTGCATCGGCACCGCGGGATGCGCGGCAAAGAATGTCTGCATCACGGTCGCGACGCCCTGCTCGGTGACCGAACGCAGGTTCGGCGCAAAAAACAGCCCCCGCGCCGCAGGGTTGGTGACGATCTCGTAACTCGGGAAGTAGTCGATGCTGTCCTGCGTCTCACTCAGATGACCGGCCACGGCGCGTAACACCGCCTTGGAATAGTTCGTCGCAGGCAGGACATGCTGTCCGGTCGCGGTCGCGGTCAGCGGCACGGGCGACACCGTCACGATGGTGCGCAGCGACTTGTCGCGGTTCTGCGCCAGCACGGCCATCGCCGCCTGAAAGTCGCCCAGAACCTCGGGGAAACCGAAATTGACGAAGGCATAGTCCTCGGCCACGTCCTGACCGGCGATCACCCCCGGGGCCAACGGCGTCACGCGCCCGCTGGCGCGGTGCATCCAGGCCTCGGTTAACCCCAGGGTAAACACGAACAGGTCGATGCGCCGGAACAGCAGGCGCAGCCGTGCCAGATGATAGGCGCGGGCCGCCACAAGTTCGTCGACCGAGGCAAATCCGCCGGGTTCGATATTGGGCCGCAGGGCATCGTAGAACCGCCCGTCCTTTTGCCAGATCAGCGGCTCCGGGGGGGCGTGCGAAAACACCTCCTCGATCAGCTGGAGAAGCTGGCGCGTGGTGTAGATATTGCCGTAGCGCCCGGAATAGAGCGAAAAACCGTAAGACTGGCGCAGATCAGGGGCAAGCCCTTTTGGCGCGGGCTCCACATCGACGACGTCATAGCCGTTCTTCGTCATGTGGCGGGCGATATGCTGGGCGAAACAGCTACCGGCAGTTCCGATCTCCCACTCAGGCGCGATCGTCCATTTCTTACGGTAGATGTCGGCTGGCACCAGAGGGTTGGTCTCAGCCACCCCCAATTTCCAGAAGGAACGGGCCTCCAGGCCGGAATAGAAATTCTCTGACATCGCGTCCGGTATATCCAGGTCGTGCACAATTGCCGGGAAATTCATCGCGCGTCTTCCCCGGGTGCGCCGGTTTCTGACACATCTTGACGTCTTTCGAGGCCCCGGGCAACCCTTTGCGGCCCTGAACGATCCGGCCATTTTGTAAGCGCCGCGCCGGTAGTTTTGCTCATTGAGCCGGCGTGTAAGTGCGTGCAGAAATCAAAACTTTTGCAAGCACTTGGTTAGTAAATGAAATCAACAGCTTGGAGCGTTCAAGAATCGCGTGCATAATGGCGGTATGAAAACCGTCGCTTATGCCCGTGTATCGACCTCTGGCCAGACCCTTGATGCTCAGCTTGAACAGTTGCGCGCACATGGATGCGACCTATTGTTCCAGGAGATAATTGGTGCGGCGTGATCAGATCGACCACAACTCGCCAAGGCGCTTGACGCTTTGCAAGCCGGTGACACGTTGATCGTGGCACGGCTCGATCGGCTGGCCCGTTCGACTGACCTGCTCCCCTGAAAAGTCCGGCGTTTTTGGTTAGCCTGTTCTCCAACTGAGGAGAAAGAAGATGAAGAGAAGCCGTTTCAGCGAAGAACAGATCATTGGGATATTGAAAGAGCATCAAGCTGGGCTTGGCGCGAAGGATCTGTGCCGCAAGCATGGTGTTAGCGATGCGACGTTCTACAAGTGGCGCTCCAAGTATGGCGGCATGGAAGTATCTGACGCGAAGAAGCTGAAGGCGCTTGAAGTGGAGAATGCCAAGCTCAAGAAGCTACTTGCTGAGCAGATGATGGATCTGTCGACCCTCAAAGGGATGCTGGGAAAAACTTTTGAGGCCTGGATCGCGACGCAATGCTGCGGCCTGGGCCATGAAAGAGAAGCAATACAACCAGAAGCGAGCCTGCGCTTTGGCCGGGATTGATCCACGCGTCTACCGGCGTGTATCGAAGCGGCCTGCTGACACCGATTTACGGGACCGATTGAAGGCGCTGTCATCTGAACGACGGCGCTTTGGATATCGGCGGCTGCACATCTTGCTCAAACGTGAAGGCTGGGCGGTGAATTGGAAGAAGCTGTATCGGTTCTACCGCGAAGAAGGGTTAACAGTGCGTAAACGTAGCGGTCGCAAGCGTGCAGTGGGCAGGGTGATTTCGATATCGAGCATGCGGCCGTCGCGCGTCTCCCGAATAATCTCGGCGGAATCGATCAGGCTGAGGATCTTGAAATATTCCTTTCCGCCCTGGCGCAGATTGGTTTCGATCTGCGTGCCTTGCAGGCGGCGCATGGCATCTTTCAAAAGCTCATAGCCGCGGCCCGAAGTCTGACGATTGGTTGCAACCAACAAATCATAGGCCTTGAAGCGCAAGCTGCGATGGACCTGGCAGCCTTCGCTCAGCGCGGCCATGCATTGGCTGATGTACGACGACCAATTCTTGGTCTCGTACTTCGTAGGGGCCAAACTGCTCATCCCACTCAGCTATCACGCTGAAGCCATACAGTGAATCCCATCAACAGATTTGTGCTGACATGTATAACCGCCCCTTGCGCAAGAGGAAACTTCAGAGCTGATTTTAGCGCGTCACCGGGTGCTGACATGTGTCCGGCCTCAAGATGCGGCGTCATGCATGCCGCAGGCCCGTATGGTGTTCGAAGGTCGGGTCCAGATCAAAGCCTCCTGCTCAATGGCACTCTGTTGCACACTGGTTCTCCCGATCCCGTCTCACGACTGTTGCGCGCCCTCTTCCGCTCCGACGTCCTCGCGACCTACAGCGGGCTTATGCCGCTGTGGCCGGAGACTGGTAAACGCCACCGCGGGCCATAAGGCCCAGACGATCCGCGCCATCTTGTTCGCGAGCGCCACCCGCACCAGCATCGGCGGCTTGCGGGACAGCACCCCGTCCAGCCACGTACCCGGCTGGGCTGAAGCATGGGTGTGCCGTTTGATAATGACGCGTTGGCACCGATGATCAGAAGGCGCCTGAGCGACCGCTCGTCCATTCTTGTCGTGGCTGCAAGGCGCTGCTTGCCACCTGTCGAATGCTGTCGCGGCACTAAAACCTGGCCAAGCGGCGAAGTCGCGTGCCTTGCGGAACGTCTCTGGCGGCGGGGCCAGCACTGCGATTGCTGTTGCGATCAGGGGGTCAATGCCTGGCATAGTCATCAGACGCCGGGCCAGGTCATTCTCCTTGGCTCGTCGGGCGCACCGTCGCTTCGCAAATCGCTTCGGCATCCGCCATGTCGTTCTTCTGGCGCTTGACGAAGGGTTTGACGTAGGCGGGCGGGATCAGACGTACCTCATGACCCAACTTGCCAATCTCGCGCGCCCAGAAATGGGCGCCGCCACACGCCTCCGTCGTAACGACGCATCGCGGAAGTTGGCTGAAAAAATCCAGAACCTGAGCGCGCCGCAACTTCTTACGCAGAACTGCGCGGCCTCAACTATCAGCTCCATGCACTTGGAACACATTTTTCGCCAAATCGACGCCGACCGTGATAATATCTGACATGACCGCTCTCCTTTTGTGGGTCATTGCTGACCCACCTTGGCACATCGATGCCGTCGGGAGGGCGGTTACGGACTACATTGCCGTGCGGAACACGAGGACGCCTGCAAAATCGCACGCGACATTGCGAAGACCGATCAATATGCCGTGTCGATGTGATTAAGGAAGAAGGTCGAAATGCTCTTCGCTCACCTCAAACGTCTTCTGGGGCCGGGAAGACGTCGACTACGCGGCCCGAACGGCGCAAATGACGAATTTATTCTCGCCGCCACCGCCCAAAACCTCCGTAAATTGGCCAAGATGTTTCCTGCGCCGCAGCAATTGCAAAAAGCCTGATGGGAAAAGCGCTTGCGGCACGTTCAAGGACAAAATCCCCGCGGTCGCAGCACGGTGTTTTTCCACAGAATAGGACGTCTGCCGTCTTCCGGTCGTCTTTCTCCGAGATTGGGATTGGCGCAATCTGCGCACCGGCCCAACCAGACCTTCTAGCTTGGGGCCCCAACCTATTTTGCATCCACCTCCACCTCCACCTGCGGCCGCGACCGCCGGACACTGCTCCAGACGCTGGACACCAGAATCATCGCGGTCAGCCCCAGCAGCACGGCGCTGGCCGGGCTGGTCAGGAACACGTCGAAATTTCCGCGCGAAATCAGCATGGCCCGGCGGAAATGTTCCTCGAGCATGGGGCCAAGTACAAAGCCCAGGATCACCGGTGCCAGCGGAAAGCCGTAGCTGCGGGCAAAGTACCCCAGCAGGCCCAGCAGGGCGACCAGCCAGACATCGGTGGCGCTGTGACTAACGCTGTAGGCGCCTAGGCAGATGAACACCAGGATTGCAGGCATCAGAATGTTGAACGGCACCAGCAGCAGCCGCGCCCAGACTCCGATCAGCGGGATCGACAGCACCAGTAGCATCAGGTTGCCGATCCAGAAACTGACGATCAGACCCCAGAACAGCGCCGGTTCGTTCGCCATCAACTGCGGCCCGGGTGAGATGCCGTTGACGATCAGCGCGCCCAGCATCAGCGCCATGGTGGCACTGCCGGGAATACCCAGCGCCAGCGTTGGGATGAACGCGGTCATGTCGGCGGCATTGTTGGCGGCCTCGGGTGCGGCTACGCCTTCGATTGCGCCCTTGCCCAGGTTTGCGCGGTTCTTCGACACCCGACCTTCGACCGCATAGGCCATGAAGGCGGCAATCGCTGGGCCGGTGCCGGGAAGCGTGCCGAAGAACGCGCCGACGCCGCTGCCACGCAGGATCGGCCCGAACGTGGCGCGCGCCTCGGCCCGGGTCGGGATCATCGCGCGAAAGGTGATGCCCTTGCGGTCAAAGGCGCGGGTGCGGGCCTCCTTTATGGTGGCGATCACTTCGGAGACGCCGAAAACGCCCATCGAGACCGAAACCAGCGTGATCCCATCCATCAGGTCGAGGTTGCCAAAGGTCATTCGCCCCTGCCCGGTATAGAGGTCGGTGCCGACAACGCCGACCATGATGCCGAAAACGACCGTCGCGAGCCCCTTGGCCACCGACCCGGCATTGATCGACGACGCCGCGACAAGGCCAAAGACGATGAGCGAGAAATATTCGACCGAGGAAAACTCGGCCGCGTAATGCGCGATCGGGGCGGTGAACAGCATGATGATCAGAATGCCGATGCTGCCGCCGATAAACGACGCAGCGACTGCGGTCAGCAACGCCAGGCTGGCGCGGCCCTGACGGGTCATCGCGTTGCCGTCGATACAGGTCACGGCGTTGGATGTGGTGCCGGGAATGTTCAGCAGGATCGCGGTGATCGACCCGCCAAAGGTCGACCCGTACCAGATGCCTGCCAGCAGGATCAGGCCAGATGTGGCATCGAGCTGGAACGCCAGCGGCATCAGCAGGGCAATGGCGGTGACGGCACCGATGCCGGGCAGCACGCCGATGAAGATGCCGACCAGAACACCGAGCGTGACATAGCCCAGGCTGACCAGCGAAAACGCCGTTTCGAACCCGATGGAAAGGTTGGCGCCGAACTGTGCAAGGAAATCCATCACAGCCTCCACTGCGCTAGCGGGATGTCGATTTGCAGCAGAAAGACAAAGACGAACCAGGACAGCGGCACCATCAGCACGGCCATCGGCAGGATGACCTGCCATCGGCTGCTGCGGATCGCCAGCGCGGCGATGATGGTCGAGGCGACGACCGCCGGGATCAGCCCAAAGCGCGGAATGATCAGCGCAAATGCGATGACGGTGCCGATGCACATCCACAGGCTGCGGTGCGGGACAGTCGGCATCGGCACGTCACGCGCCAGGGCTGGCACCGCAACGCCGACACCCAGACCGGCCAGCAGCAGGCCGAGGCCCATCGGAAACATCCCCGGCCCCATCTGCCGCAACGTGCCGATCGGCAGCGTCGCGAGAGTATGGGCCGCATAGGCCCCACCCATCACGATCAGCGCCAGACCCGCAACCATATCCCGTCTCGTCATGTTCTAATCCTTCCGTATCGTGCATCAAGGGGCGCTCTGTTAGGGCGCCCCTTCAACGTATTCGCGCGGCTTCAGCCTTCGATGGGCACACCGGCCTCTACGATGACCTTTTCCCACATCTCGGTTTCCTGTTCCTGCCGTTTGACCATGTCGGCAGCGGTGCCGACATACGGCTCGGCGCCGACGGCGGCCAGCTTTTCCTTGATCTCGGGCTTTTGCAGGATCGTCTGCACGGCAGAGGACAGCGTTTCCTTGACCTCGTCGGGCACACCGATGGGCGCGGAATAGCCGTTCCAGCTGGACACGTCATAGGGGGCCACGCCGGATTCCTCGACGGTGGGCAGATCAGGGAACAGCGCCGAACGGGTGTTCATCGTCGTGGCCACCGGCCGGACCTGCGCGTTGTCGACGGCTGCCTTGGCACCGGGAATGATCTCGAACGCGACTTCGACCTCGCCGCGGGCAACGCCGCCCATCAGCTCGGGGGTCGAGCTGTACGGCACCACCACCGCGTCGATACCGGCGACGCTGAGGAACAGCTTGGCGGCCAGAAACTGCGTGCTGCCGACCTGCACCGTCCCGACGTTCAGCGCGCCGGGGTTGGCGCGGCCAAAGGTCAGAAGATCGTCCAGCGAGGCAAACTGTCCGTCCGGCGCCACCACGACGACCAGACCAAAGTTGGCCACCGGGGCCACTGGTTCGAAATCGTCGACCTGATCGAACGGCTGGTTCGGCAGAAGCGTCTTCTTGATCGGGCCGGACGCGCCGACGTTGAGCAGCGTGTAGCCGTCATTGCCCGCTTCGGTCACCGTCTGCGACGCCACGGTGCCGCCGGCACCCGGCACATTCTTGACGACAAAGCGCTGGCCTAGGGCTGCTTCCAGCTCTGGCGCGAGGGTGCGGGCGATGATGTCCGAAACGCCGCCGGTACCAAAGCCCAGCACGATGTCGACCGGTTTGTTGGGGTAATCCTGTGCCGCAGCACTGCCCACACCAAGTGTCGAGGCGATGGCAGCGGCGGCGATCAGCATACCCCCGCGGGAAAAGGCCCGTCTGGTCGTCGTTATCATAGTGTTCCTCCTGGTTATCCCATTGCGGCCTTTGGCCCGGACGCGCAGCTTTGCGCGCCGGGCCTGAACCAATTGCAGCGCTATCCGATCCGGATCTGCGCAACGCGGTCAGGGCGGCTCGGCACTGCGACCCTTATTATGGCAGACCGTTCGCGCGATGGCCCATCGGGACCACGTCACCACCAATCAGATTCTTGGCAGAAGAGGAATAACCGCGCAACACCTGCACCGGAAACCTATGGCAAGGTGGGGCAAAACGATTTGCCGGGCGCGCGTCCACAGATCACCGTCATGGCCACGCAATCTGGCTGGCAGATGCAGCGTTCACTGCGTCCCCCGGCACGCCCTGAGGGAGAAACCATGCGTACCAGACTGAGGACAACGTTCACGCGGGATAACACCGGGGCATCCTGGCCACCGACATCCGCGACACGCAAAGGGCGCGCGATCACGGACGGAAGGGGCTAGGACCAATGGAAGCTTTTGATTTCGCCTATATGCTGCATGCCGCCGGACAGGCATTCGGCACCATCATTCAACTTGAACGCATCGGGTTTCTGTGTATCGGCGTGTTCGTCGGCCTTGCCATCGGGTTGTTGCCCGGGATCGGCGGCATCACCGGATTTGCGCTGCTGGTGCCGTTCACCTATTCGATGGACCCATATGCCGCCTTTGCGATGCTGCTGGGGATGCATTCGGTAACGTCAACCTCGGATACGATCCCGGCGGTAATGTTCGGGGTGCCGGGCACCTCGGCGTCGCAGGCCACGGTGCTTGACGGTTTTCCGATGACCAAGAAGGGCGAGGCCGGGCGCGCGCTCAGCGCCGGGTTCAGTGCCTCGCTGCTGGGTGGCCTGTTCGGGGCGCTGGTGCTGGCGGTTTCGATCCCGGTGATCCGGCCGTTTGTGCTGTCGATCGGCACGCCCGAACTGCTGGGGCTGACGATCTTTGGCATCGCCATGGTGTCGTCGCTGTCGGGCAACGCCCCGCTGCGCGGCATCATCGTGGCCTGTTTCGGCATCCTGATCAGCATGATCGGCACCGACCTGCAAACCGGCACCGTCCGCTGGGCGGAAAATGTGCTCTACCTCTGGGACGGGGTGCCAATGCTTCCTGTGCTGTTGGGGATCTTTGCGCTGCCTGAACTGTGCGACATCGCGATCAAGCGCAAATCCGTGGCCGACAAGATCGAGTTTAGCCATGTCAGCGGCATGGTTCAGGGCGCCAAAGATGTGATGGACAACTGGTTCCTGTGTCTGCGCTGTTCGTCCATCGGGGCCATTCTGGGTATCATTCCGGGGATCACCGGTTCGGTGACCGACTGGATCGCCTACGGCCACGCGCTGCGCACCGAAAAGGGTGCGGCCGAAACCTTTGGCAAGGGCGACGTGCGTGGTGTGATCGCGCCGGAATCGGCCAACAACGCCAAGGAAGGCGGCAGTCTTGTGCCCACCATCGCCTTTGGCGTGCCCAGCGGCGCGGCGCAGGCGATCCTGCTTGGGGCGATCATGGTACATGGCTTTGTGCCCGGCCCGGCGATGTTAACCACCGACCTTAACGTGACCTACACGCTGGTCTGGAGCATCGCGCTGGCCAACGTTTTCGGCGCCGGCATTTGTTTCCTGATGAGCGGCTATTTCGCCAAGATCTCGACCCTGCGCTATACGCTGGTGCTGCCCGCGATCATGTCGGTGGTCTATGTCGGGGCGTTCCAGGGGTCGCGCAGCTGGGGTGATCTTTATGCGCTGCTGTTCTTTGGGCTACTCGGCTGGGCAATGAAGCGGCTGCGCTGGCCGCGCCCGCCGCTGATCCTGGGGCTGGTGCTGGGCGCGCTGATCGAACGCTATATGGCGATCTCGATCCAGCGGTACGATGCCGAATGGCTGCTGCGTCCTGTGGTCGTGATCCTTCTGGTGATGTCGGCGCTGGTGCTGCTGCGGCCGATCTGGACCGAGATGCGCCACGGTGGCGCGCGGGCGCTGCTGCCGTCGGGGCGGCTATCGGTCCGGGCCAGCGACCTGCTCTATGCGTTCTTTCTGGGGATCGGCGGCTGGATGCTGTACCAGGCGCAGGACTGGAGCTTTGGCGCCCGCGTCGGGCCGACGGCGGTGGCCACGGTCCTGCTGATCGCCGGGTCGCTCAGCCTGATCTATCTGGTCTTTTCGGGGCGCGGCAGCGGGGTTCAGGCCAGCACGGAGCACCGCGGAATCCACATGGACCTGGCCTCCGAAGACGGCGGCGAAACCCGCGTCATCCTGATCCGCGCGGCGATCTTCTTTGGCTGGTTTCTGGCGTTTCTCGGGTCGATGGCCACCATCGGTCTGATCCCGACGGTGCCGGTTATGATCGTCGCCTACATGCGGCTGGAGGGGGATGAGCCGTGGAAACTGACGCTGATCTACGCGGCCTGCGTCACAGTGGCAGTCTATGCGATCTTTGAACGGGTCATCCATGTGCCATGGCCGCCCACGGTGCTCGGCGATCTGGTGCCCGCATTGGCGCGGATCGTGCCGTCGATGTAGCTTTCCCCAGCACTGGCGAAACGGAAAACACCCGCCCGAGATACTCAGGCGGGTGTTTTTATGTCTCGCGGCAGCCTTGACGGTGGCAGCTCAGTCATCGCGGTGGCGCAGCTTTCCATGCGAGTGATCATGCGAGTGGCCGTGCCCATGGTGATTGGATTGCGCGTAGTGCATCCACAACAGTTCCATGCCGTAGTCATTGCCGCTCGGCGTGCGCACGATGGTGTGGATGTGAAACCGTTTGGGCGTCGGGTCGGTCAGAACCACGCCGTGCTGGTGGTCGAATGGACTTGCCACGCAAAAGTTCCGGTCTCTCAGCTCATGTTAGGCAGCCCGTCTCTCGAAAGCCAAGGGACTTTTCCCGCCAAGGGATGAATGCCGTCTTCGCGGGTTGTAGAACCCATTGATGTATTGGAATATTGCTCCTTCTGCTTGTCTGCGGGTCGCCCATTTCTGACGCCAGATCAGTTCGGCTTTCAGAGATTTGAAGAAGGTCTCGACCATGGAATTGTCATAACAATTTCCCTTGCCGCTCATTGAGACCAGAAATCCATGCTGCTTCAGACTTTTCTGATAGTCACCTGAACAGTATTGAGAGCCACGATCCGTATGATGGATACAGCCTTTGGGTGGCTTTCGCAGCCCTACTGCCATGTCTAATGCCTTGATGGCCAGGTCCCGCTTCATCCGGTTACTGACCGCCCAGCCAATAATGACCCGGCGGGAGTAAAGATCGATGGTCACTGCCAAATACAGCCATCCCTCGCTCGTCCAGATGTAGGAAATGTCCCCTGCCCATTTTTGGTTTGGGCCATCAGCAGAGAAGTCCTGATCAAGAAAGTTGGGGGCGACATTGAAGGCGTGATTGCTGTTAGTCGTGACTTTATGTTTACGGGTTCGAATAACCTTGATCGCGTTCTCACGCATCAACCGGCCTACCCGGCGGTGCCCGACAACAAGACCGAGATCGCGCAGTTCCTCCGTCATGCGAGGTCGGCCGTAGCTTTGCAGGCTAAGGCGGTGTTGTTCTCTGATATGGGCCAACAGCACCATGTCATCTCGCTGGCTTCGGCTGATAGGGCGGATCTTCCAGGCGCGAAACCCACGGGAAGTTACCCGCAAAACGCGGCATAGAAACTCAATGGGCCAGATCTTCTTCCAGGTGTCGATAAAGGCAAACCTCACGCCTTTTGGCCTGCGAAGAAGATCGTCGCCTTCTTTAACACTTCCCTCTCCGCGCGGAGTAGCCGGTTCTCTTTGCGAAGGCGGGCGTTCTCCTTCTCCACATCCTCATGCGGGCCGGACATCAGGTCATCATTCTGATGGTGTTGAACCCACTTGTTCAGTGTCGAAACACCAACCCCTAAATCAGACGCAATCTGAGGTCGCGTCAGTCCACTGCTTGTTGCAATGCGAACCGCATCACGTCTGAACTCGTCGCTGTATCTTGGTGCCAATTTGTGTCTCCTTCATTGCGAATATCGCTCGAAAGAGACCGGAACTAAATCGGGACAAGTCCATTACGATAGGTGCCCGAAGCTCTTCCTATCAGCCTGCGCCTTGGATGCCGTGGTCATGTTCCGGTTATGAATCCTGATGACCCTAGCGCGGTTCGCTACGTAGGCCTTGGAAGATGGTATAACACATGACCAGCATAAGGATTGAAAATGGCACGCCAGTTGCGGTCACGCCCGCCTGAAGTGCTGACAAGCCACCACCGATCAAAAGCACAATGGCTATCAAACCTTCGACCACACACCAGAAGATACGCTGGGGTACTGGTGCATCAATCTTGCCGCCGGCCGTAATCGTATCAACGACAAGAGAGCCCGAATCCGACGAGGTTACGAAGAAAACCAGCGCAAGGAAGATGGCGATTGTCGACGCAATCTTGGTGAATGGTAACCCATTGAGCATACCAAACAGCGAAAGTTCGGGCGAATAACTGTCGATCACGTTCGCCTTGACCAAAGAGGTTTCCGGGCTCGTGAGTATCTGGTCAATCGCAATGCCGCCAAAGACACCCATCCAGATAAAGATGATAAGCGACGGGATCAACAAGACACAGACGATAAACTCACGCACGGTGCGGCCTCTGGAAACGCGGGCGATGAACATGCCGACGAAAGGTGCCCAAGATACCCACCATGCCCAATAGAACGCAGTCCAGCCTTGGCGGTAGGCGTCGTCGGTGCGCCCGAACGGATTGGATAACGGGATAATCTCTTGGGTATAGGCGATAAGCCCGGTCCAGAATCCGCTCAAACCAACCAATGTCGGCCCGACAAACAGGACGAAAAGAAAGAACAGAACCGCAAGGATCATGTTGAATTCAGAGAGAACTTTTACGCCGCCATCAAGGCCACGGTAAACCGAAACCAAGGCCACGGCCGTCACCAAAATGATGATAATAACCTGGGCGTTGGTCGAGATTCCAAGCCCGAACGCAAAGTTTAACCCTGCATTGGCTTGTTGTGCGCCCAGTCCCAAAGATGTTGCCAGACCGAAAAGCGTGGCAAAGACGGCAAGGATATCAATGCAATGTCCCCACCAACCCCAGACACGATCGCCTAAGATTGGGTAAAAGCAGGATCGGATGGAGAATGGCAAACCTTTGTTATAGGTGAAAAGTGAAAGCGCCAGCGCCATGATGGCATAGACGGCCCAACCGTGCAGACCCCAATGATAAAAGGTAGCGGCCAGCCCCATTCTGCGTGCGGCGTCGACGTTTTCGGCGATGATGCTGCCATCAGCCGCGATGGGCGACGGCACACCCAATGGGCCCGAAACGTTCATATGGTATACTGGTTCGAGAACCCCAAAGAACAAAAGACCAATCCCCATGCCGGCAGCGAACAGCATCGCAAACCACGCGGGGTAGGAGTATTCAGGCACGGCGTCCTCTCCGCCCAGCCTTACCTTAGACATTGGCAGAAAAATCAGCGCGAGACAGAATATCACGAAGATATTCACGATGATCATAAAGAACCAATCAAGTTTGGTGGTCGCAAAGTCGCGCACGGCTAGAAATACCGCACCTGATTGGCTTGGAAAAATTAGTGTCAGGATGACAAAGGCGACAGCGGTCAATCCGGAAATAGCAAACACCGGGTTGTGGATATCGAAACCCAAGGGGCCGAGTTTGCCGTCAATATTGTCTTGTCCAACCTCGAAATCAGTATCGATTTGGCCACTTTCAGTTGCTTGATCCGCCATAGTTCGCACCCGCTGTTGAGGCTCCGTCATTCCAAAACACAACGGGCTAACTTTGCTATTATAAAAGGTAGCTTTGCATGACGCCTTGAAATCTGCAAGTTTTGAGACCTGCGGTGATAGATGTCGTCCACGCAAACGGCTCTGTTGATGTCGTCGGAAGGGGCATTCACCCCATCACGTCTGGGTGGAAATCAACAACCTAAAAGATAAGCGTGATCCGTAGGGCGCGGTTCAGTTGCGCGGGGCGATGGCTATCAGTCCGTCACACTGACGCGCGGCTTACCCCAAACGGGCCATCAGTCTGGATATAAAGCGTTTGGCGGTCCGAGTGTTCCGGCGCGTTTGGACCAGTAAATCAAGAACCGCGCCGTTGCTATCTACCGCACGCCAAAGCCAATACTTCCTGCCACGGATTGTGATAACAACCTCATCGAGATGCCATCTATCGCTGGGCGGCTTACGCTTTGAGCGGATCTTTTTCGCGATACTTGGGCCGAATTTCCCACCCCATGCCCGGACCGTTTCATAGCTGACCATGATCCCTCGTTCTGCGAGAAAGTCCTCAATATGCCGCGCAGAAGGCTGTGTCGACGAAATTGGCAACGCCCGTATTATGGCCAAACGTCAGCGCATGAGGGGGCCTCCGATTGGAGCGCATCGTGTTGCCGTCACACTGGCGGCAATACTTGACGGGAGGCTGATCATCACAAAGACGGCTGCTTGACCACCAGGATTTGCCCACCCCCAACTCGAACCATAGCTGTTCAAAAAAACTGCCATACCACCTGCCGGGATGTGACAGCTAGGTCTGCACCGTTGCTTCAATTCGCTTGCGTGTTTTGCGATGCGAAACCACCCCCCATACCAGCATCAGCACCGCCAGCCCCAGCACCGTCGCGCTGATCGGGCGTTCGACAAAGGTGGCGGGATCGCCACGCGACAGTAGCATGGCTCGGCGGAAATGCTCCTCCATCATCGGACCAAGGACAAAGCCCAGCAGCAGCGGGGCTGCGGGGAAGGCCAGCCATCGCATCAGGATACCCAGCAGGCCAAACCCTATCACGAGCCAGACATCAAAGGTGTTGTTGTGCAGGCTGAGCGTGCCGATGGCGATGAACATCAAGATGGCGGGATAGAGGAACCGGTTCGGCACCAGCAGCAGCTTTACCCAGATCCCGATCATCGGAATGTTGAGCACCAACAGCATGAGGTTGCCGACCCAGAAACTCATGATCAGGCCCCAGAACAGCGCGGGCTGGTCGGTCAGCAGTTTCGGCCCCGGCGCGATGCCGTGTATGGTCAGCGCACCCAGCATCAGTGCCATTGTGGCGCTGCCGGGAATGCCGAGTGTAAGGGTGGGCACAAAGGCGGTCTGGTCGGCTGCGTTGTTGGCGGCTTCCGGCGCGGTGATGCCTTCGATTGCGCCCTTACCGAAACGCTCCGGCGTTTTCGAGATGCGCTTTTCCAGCGCATAGGCAAAGAACGACGCGACCGAAGGCCCGGTGCCGGGGAGAGCACCGAAAAACGCACCAATGCCGCTGCCGCGCAGCATCGGCAGGATCGAGCGTTTGACCTCGTCTCGGGGCAGTTTCATCGACCTGAGCGACACACTGCTCTGATCAAAGGACCGGCGCGCGCCGGATTGGGCGTTGCCCACCACCTCGGCGATACCGAAGATGCCCATAGCCAGCGGCACAAGGCCGATGCCGTTCGACATCTCAAGAATGCCGAAGGTCAGCCGTTCGTCGCCGGTATAAAGGTCGATCCCTACGGTGCCGCACAGGATGCCCAGCACGACCATGGCCAGCGCCTTGGGGACCGATCCGTCGCTGACAGCGCTTGCGGCGACAAGTCCCAGAACCATCAGCGTGAAATACTCTGCCGATCCAAAGCTGAGCGCATAAGAGGCAATCGTCGGTGCGAAAATCATCAGCAACAGGATGCCGATCATCCCCCCCACAAAAGACGCGATCGAGGTCATGAACAGGGCTGCCGCGCCGCGCCCTTGCAACGCCATTGGGTGGCCGTCGAGACAGGAAATCGCGCTGGATGTGGTGCCGGGGATGTTGACAAGGATCGCGGCGGTCGACCCTCCGTATCCGGTGCCGTACCAGATCCCCGCGAGCATGATAAGCGAGGTCGCGGGGTCGAGGTGATATGTCAGCGGCAACAGCATGGAGATCGCCGTGAGCGGCCCGATACCGGGGATCACGCCGACCAGCGTGCCAAGAAAAACACCCAAAAAACAGTAGCCAAGCGTGATCGGCGTCAGGGCGGTATCAAGGCCAAGCAGGATATTGTCGAGCATCATATCACCATGGCCAATGGATCATGCGCAGCCCCAGCGACAGGCCAAGGCCAAAGACGCCCCAGGCCAGAGCGCATAGGGCGGCGATCATAATGAGGCTGTCGCGCAACGGCACCCGTTCGGGGCCGACGAGGGTCGACAGGGCCACAAGCGCCGCGATGGCAGGGAATAACCCGAAGGGGCGGCAGAGCAGCGCAAAGGCCGATACCGCCGCCAGAACGAAAACCGAGGCGCGCATCGGAGGCAAGGGTATCGCCCCGGGTCGCGTGCCGCGCAGCAGCGGGGGCAGGGCGATCAACGCGCCCAGTCCTGCCAGCAGCCCTCCCGTCAACATCGGGTAGAACCCGGTGCCCATCCTGCGCAGGGTCCCAAGATCGTAATTCGCCCAGCAGTAGAGCGCAATGCCGGCCCCGATCAGGCAGAGCAGCGCGCCGCCGAGAATGTCTTTGCGGGCCTCATCCATGGGCGTGGTCCTTTGTCTTTCTGGCAGGGCGCGCGGCAGCCCCGTGCCGCAATCTGATTTGCCCCGTCCCAAGCCGCTTCAGCGCAGCCAGGTCGAGCCGGTCCGCGATGCGCCCGCAAACTGGTGCGGCAAAGCCGTCACGAATCTCGGGCAGGGGGGCGATCTGGGCCGACAAGTGGCGGTGAAAATCGATCTCGTGCGGATGGGCTAGGCCTGTGGGCAGGCCCTGGGCAAATGCGATCTGGGCGGCGGCACCAAGGGCGCTTTCCGAATAGGTGCCGTTACAGATCCGTCCCCGTTGCGTGGCGACAACCGACGCGATGGCTTGCGCCGCCGTCAACCCCAACCGCCCCGGCTTGGCCGAAACCTGCACCAGGCCGCGTTCGGCAAAGGCGGGCAATAGATCGGGGCCTTCGATGGGCTTGTCAGCCAACACCGGCACCGGGGCACCTGCGCAGGCGCGTGCGGTGGCGGTGTCAGGCAATAGGGGGCAGGGATCTTCGAGAAAGGTCAGGCCCATGTCAGACGCAAGGGCGAAGAGGTCGGGCAAATCCTCAGGCGCATAGGCGCTGTTGGCGTCACCGGACAGGTCCACATCGCCCAGACTACGGCGCAACGCGGCCAGCACCGCACCATCCCGGGCGATGCCCTGCCCCAGCTTGACCTTGAAAGCGGTGATGCCGGTGTCGTCGCGCACCTTCAGCGCGGCCTCTGCCATATCCCCCGGCACCCCTCGCGTCAGGACCGAGGCGACCCGCACCGGCGCTCCCGTCGGCACGGGGCTGGTCAGGTCGCGCCAGGCGTTGTCGCAAAGTGCCCGCAGCGCGACGGCCCCCCGCACCCCGGATAGGGTCTGTGCGGCCGAAGTGGACAGATCCAGCCCCACAATCCGGGGCCAGGCAATGTCGACAAACGCCCGGGCCAGCAGGCCCGGCGTCATGCCGTTCCACTCTGGCCGACAGGTGATTTCCCCCACCCCGCGCCGACCCGCGTCGTCCTCCAGCAGCAGCAGAAGATAGGGCACATCCGCTTCTGCACCCCCGACAGTCCAGTCGACGGCGGTCCGAAGCGGGAGCCGCAGCTCCCATAAATCAGCGCGAGTGAGGTGGGGCATTACGGATCAGCCCGCCGTCGCGGCGGCGGCATCTATAAGGGTCTTCCAAGGCCCCATATTGGCGTCGAGATAGGCGTTGATCCCTGCACCATCCTTGAACACCGGCGCGATGCCCATGCCGAGCAGCGTCTCACGGTAGCGGGGGCGGGCGACGGCTTCCTTGATGGCGGATTCGATCACCGAAACGATGTCGTTGGGCGTATCCTTGTGCACCGTGATGACTGAAGGTGTTGCCACCGTCACCATGTCGACACGCAGGTCTCTGACCGTCTTCACATCGGGGAGCAGTTCGTCGCCCTGATCTGCGGCAAAGGCGAGGATGCGCATCTCGTCCTCGAACCCAAGGTAGTTGGACGTCGACAGGAAGGCATAGTCGATCTCGCCACCCAGAAGGGCCGCAACGGTGTTGGAACTGCCCTTGTATGGTACATCCAGTGCTTCGGTCCCGGTGGCGGCCAGCAGGGACGCGCCATTGACAAAATGAAAGCCGCCGCGCCCGGTGTGTCCCCAGGCCAGCGCGCCCGGTTCGGCCTGCATCGCGCCGATAAGATCGTCGAGGGTCTTGTACGGGCTGTCGGCCTTGACCGCGATGGCCGACTGGATCAGCGCCATCTGGGCGACGAACCGAAGCTCTGTCATCGGGTCGAGGACCTGTTCTTTCATCAGCGACCCCAGCATCAGCGTGCCTAGTGATTGGTGCCCCAGGGTGTAGCCGTCGGGCGAACCGGTCGCGACGGCCTGCGCGGCGACAAAGCCACCCGCGCCGGTTTTCTGCACCGGAACAATGGATTGGCCAAGGATGTCTTCCAGTTCGGCGGCCAGCGCGCGGGCCACCTGATCGTTTCCGCCTCCGGCGGAAAAGGGGATCAGGATTTCGATGGCGTGGTCCGGATAGCCAACTGTGGCACGTGCGCCTGTGGCCACAAGCACGAGCGTGGCCCCCGACAGTTTCAGCAATGTACGGCGGTTCATCATTCTCTCCTCCCGTGAAATGATTGCGCGAATTCGTTGCAGTATTCACTAAAGTTGTTGTGTAGATCAACAAAAATTATGTGTGGAGCGTGATCATTATGCGTCTTCCGGCGATAATAGGATGTTTCCTTGTTGAATTAATTAGGAAAACAGTTGGAAATAAAGTGGTTGCTCATCGAGGCAATATGGTTGATAAGAACAACTACATTGGAGAAGTAAGTGACCAGAGACATAGTAATATGTGAATGCTTCGCACGGGACGGGCTTCAGCACGAACTGCAAATCCCGGACACAGATAGCAAGCTGCAGCTACTTGGGATGTTCCGGGCTGCAGGGTTTCGCCGGATCGAGGTGACAAGTTATGCCCATCCCACCCATGTGCCCGGCTTTGCCGATGCGTCGAACCTGCTGGCGAGCCTGCCGCGACGGGCGGGCGTCTGGCACAAGGCAACCTGTCCGAACCCCCGCGCGGTTGAGCGCGCATTGGCCGATCATGGCGCCGGACACGGCGCAGAGGAGCTGAGCTTTCTCGTTTCGGCGACCGAATCCCACACCCAGCGCAACCTGCGCACCAGCCGTGCTGAGCAATGGCAGCGGGTCGAACAGATGGCGAAACTGGCTCGCGGGCGGGTACGCATGGTCGGCGTGATCTCGATGGCACTGGGCTGTCCGTTCGAAGGCGTGGTCGACACCGGTTCGGTGGTTGCGGATGCCGCGCGATTTGCAGATCTCGGCTGCGATCTGGTCACAATCGGGGACACCATTGGCAGCGGGTCGCCTTCAACGGTGCGTTCCTTGTTCCGTCGGCTTCTGGACGACGTGCCGCAGATCGTGCCAATCGCCCATATGCACGACACGCGCGGCACCGGAATCGCCAATTGCATCGCCGCGCTTGAGGCTGGTGTGACCCACTTCGACAGCGCAATGGGCGGCGTTGGTGGGCATCCGACCCGCATCAGCTATGGGTCCGGTGACACGGGAAACGTCGCGACCGAGGATCTGGTGACACTGTTTCAGGCCGAGGGTCTGCGGCATGGCATCGACCTTGATGCGATGATGCGCGCATCAGAAGCTTGCGAGACCGCGCTGGGGCGCACCCTGTTGTCGCGGGTGGCCCGGACCGGGCTGTGGCGTGCCAGAAAAAAGGAGAATGAGAGTGTTTGACGTGGCCGAAGACAAGCTGGTGCTGACCGAAGATCGCGGTCCCGTGCGCATCGTGACGATGAACCGCCCCGACAAGTTGAATGCGCTGAACACCGCGTTGACGCAGGGGCTTCTGGATGCGCTTTTGGCGGCGGATTCCGATGAAGCGGTGCGCGCCGTGGTGCTGACCGGCGCGGGACGCGGGTTCTGTGCCGGGGCGGATCTGTCGGAATTCAAGCACCTGACACCGGCGCAGTCCGGTGCGGTTGAGGCGCGGGCGGATCTGACGTGTCGCACCCAGATGGCGATGCAAAAGATGGCCAAACCAGTGGTTTCAGCTGTACAGGGTGCGGCGGTGGGCGGCGGCGCGGGGCTTGCCATCGGCTGTGACATGGTTGTCGCTGCGACTTCGATGAAATTTGGCTATCCGGAACTGAAGCATTCCATTGTTCCCGCTCTTGTAATGACAGGCCTCGTTCGGGCGCTGGGTCGGAAACAGGCGTTCGAGATGATCTCGCTCGGTCGGTTGATCGGGGCGGAGGAGGCACTGGCGCTGGGTCTGATCAACCGCGTGATCGAAGGCGATCCGTTGCCCGCCGCGCTAAAGATCGCCGAGACCTGGGCCGCCTACGATCCCCGCGCCATGAAGGCTGCCAAATCGCTGCTTTACCGGGTCGAAGATCTGCCGCTTGAGCCCGCGATGATGGCCGGGCGCGACGTGAACGCGCTGATGCGCTCGTTCCGCGAGCCCGAGGCATGAGACCGCTCGACGGCATACGGGTGGTGGATTTCTCGCGCGTGTTGGCGGGGCCGATGGCGACGCAGATCCTTGCCGAGTGCGGGGCCGAGGTGACCAAGATCGAACGCCCCGGCACTGGCGACGAAAGCCGCGTCTTCGAGCCGATGTTCGAGGGCGGGCAAAGCGCCTATTACTCGGCTTTCAACCGATCGAAACGCTCTATTGCCGTCGACATGAAATCCGACGCGGGGCGCCAGGTGGCCTTTGACCTCGCCGCGCAGGCAGATGTGCTGGTCGAGAATTTTTTGCCCGGCGGTATGGACAAGCTGGGGCTGGGATATGACGCGGTGGCCGCAGTCAATCCTGGTCTGATCTATGTTTCCAACACTGGCTTTGGCCAGACCGGACCATACAAGGACCGCAAGGGCTATGACACGATCTTTCAGGCGCTATCAGGTGTCATCGATCTGACTGGGCATTCCGGGGGCGCACCCGCCAAGGTGGGGCTGCCGTTCGCGGATCTGACGTCGGGCCTGTGGATCGCCATTGCCGCACTGACCGGGCTGGTTGGTCGCGCCGCGCACGGTAAGGGCTGCCATGTGGATCTGGCGATGATGGATGTGCAGGTGTCGCTGCTGACGCTGCCTGCCGCGCGCCACTTTGCGCTTGGGGAAACGCCCGAGCGCACCGGCACCGAGCATCCGGGCCGGGTGCCTTCGGCGGCGTATCAATGCAACGATGGGGCGTGGCTGTTCATCTCGGCCTCCGATCAGCACTGGCCCGTTCTATGCGATGTGCTGGGCCTGACAGCGATGGCGCAAGATGCGGGGCTGGCCAGGAACCGCGACCGGGTAGGAAGGCGTGAGGCGGTGATGGCGGCTCTGTCGGCGGCCATCGCCACACGCAACCGCGAAGAACTGGCAGAAAGTCTGCGCGCGGCGGGCGTCCCTGCGGGTGAGATCAACACCGTGCCCGAGATCCTGAACGACCGCCATATCAAGGCCCGCGGCATGGTCGACAGCTTCGACGACCCGGACCGCGGCCCCACCCCTGGCCTGCGCACGCCGGCGCGGTTTTCTGGCTATGATCTTCACCGCTTTGAAGCACCGCCCAAGCTGGGCGGCGACACCCGCACCATTCTTGCCGACGAACTGGGCCTGACCCCGGACCAGATCGCGGCGCTCTATGAAAAAGGCATCGTGGCATGACCCAAAACGGCACCATCAGGCTTGAGGTGAACGGCCCCCGCGCCGATGTGATCCTGGCCCGCTCCGAGGCGCGCAACGCGCTCAACCTGCCAATGTGCGAAGACTTGATCGACGCCTTCGCCCAGATTGCAGCGACGCCTGGGATCGGCATTGTGGTCCTGCGCTCGGACGGGCCGGTGTTCTGCGCCGGGGCCGACATGAAAGAACGCAAGGGTCGGGACGAGGCTTGGGTGATGATGCGCCGCCGTACGGCATTTCGGGCCTATGAAACCGTCGGGGCTTGCGCTGTGCCGGTAATCGCGCAGGTGCAGGGCGCGCTCGTGGGGTCAGGCGGCGAGATCGCCATGAGCTGCGATTTTATTGTCGCCAGTACAGCCGCCACTTTCCGCTTCCCCGAACCGCAATGGGGCACAGTCGGCGCCACCCAGCGATTACAACGGGTGGTCGGCGTCAGCCGGGCCAAGGAGCTTTTATACACCGGCCGCGTGATGGAGGCGGACGAGGCGCAGCGCATTGGCCTGATCACCACCCTGACCACGCCCGAAGCGCTGGCGCAGACCGTGGACGAGACCGCCGAACGGATCCTGCACGCGCCGGGCCTGTCGCTGAAGCTGACCAAGCATTGCATCGACGCTGGCGCGCGCACGGACCTTGCCTCGGGGATCGCCATCGAACTGGCCGCTATCGACAGGATGCTTTCCGAAAGCGACTGGCGCGGCAGCGTGGACCGGTTCAGCGCGCAGGTCGGGTCGGACACGAAAGAGAAGAAGGCATGAGCTTTGTCATCGACGCCCTTTGCCCGGTGTCAGTGCAGGATGCGCTGTTTCGCGCCGCCGCCCTAGCCCCGGATGTCGAGGCGCTGGTCGCCCCCGATGGCCGCGCAACCTTTGCCCAGCTGGCCGACCGTGTGGCGGGAATCCGCGCCGCGCTGGCCGCAAGCGGGGTGCGAAAGGGCGACCACGTGGGCATCTGCCTAGGCAATGGAATCGCGTTCGAGGCGCTGTTTCTTGCCCTCGGAACCCTCGGTGCGATCAGCGTGCCGGTGAACACCCGGCTGAAGGCGGACGAGATCGCCTACGCGCTGCGCCAGTCCCGCGTCACCCGCCTGTTCACCGCCGACACCCTGCTGAACGCGGATTTCATCGCGATCCTGCGCGACATCGCGCCGGGCATCGTCTCGGGCCTGCCGGATGCGGCACTGCCCGACCTGCGTGAGATTGTCGTACTGGGGGACGATGTGCCCGCCGCCTGCATGGCGTGGGGCGATTTCATGGCCGATGGCAAAGCTGACCCAGGCCCGCAGGCCACCCCTGACGATACACTGCTAATCCAGTATACCTCGGGCACCACCGCCTTTCCCAAGGGGGTGATGCTGACCCACCGCAACATGCTTGGCAACGGGTTCGTGTCTGGGCAGCGCATCGGGCTGCGCACGGGGGATCGCTTTCATTCCTCGCGGCCGTTCTTTCATGTCGCGGGCTCAACCCTGTCGATCCTCGCCTGCCTTCAGAATCTCGCCACGTTGGTGACGATGACGCGGTTCGAGCCGGAACAGGCTCTGCTCATGCTCGAAGACGAACGGTGCACGCATTTCTCCGGCAATGACACCATGGCGCTGATGCTGCTCAACCATCCGTCCCGGGCGGCGCGCAAGCTGTGCCTTCGCGGCGGCTGGATTGCCGGGTCGCAGGCGGTGCTGCGCCGCGTCGCGACAGAGATGAACGCGCGTGAGGTGGTGTCGGGCTATGGCCTGTCCGAAGCCTCGCCCAACATCGCCCAATCCTGCTGGTGGGAACCCGAGGACGTGCGCACAGGCGGACGGATGCGTCCGCAACCGGGACTGGAGGTGGTCGTCATCGACCCTGCCACCGGTGCGGCCTGCGGCCCCGGCGGCGCAGGGGAAATCCGGGTGCGTGGCTGGTCGGTGATGCAGGGCTATTACGACATGCCCGACAAGACTACCGAAACCCTGTCCGCCGATGGCTGGCTGTCGACGGGCGACCTTGGCCGCATCGGCGAAGACGGGCGGCTGGAGTTTGTCGGGCGGCTCAAAAACATCGTGCGGGTCGGGGGTGAGAACGTGTCGCCAGAAGAGGTCGAGGACCGGCTGCATCAACACCCTGCGATCAAGCAGGCGCAGGTGGTCGGTGTCCCGGATGATCGTCTGGTCGAGGTCTGCGCCGTCTTCCTCATCCTGAACGAGGGCGAAAGCCTGTCCCCCGATGCGCTGATCGACTGGGCCCGCGACAAGATGGCCGGGTTCAAAGTGCCGCGTCATGTCTGGATCGTCAACGGGTTCGAAGACATCGGCATGACCGCTTCGTCGAAGATTCAAAAGACCAAGCTGGCCGCCCATGCCCGCGCCCTGCTGGAAGAGGAGCACGCCGCATGAAGATCGAAACCTCTGTTACCCGGCTGCTGGGCATCGACCTGCCAATCCTTCAGGCGGGGATGTCTTGGGCGTCGTCCAACGCCGCGCTGCCACTGGCGGTGTCGCGCGCCGGGGGGCTGGGGGTGATCGCGGCTGGGCCGATGCGGCTTGATGCGCTGGAAGAGGCGATTGATACGATCCGCGCGGGCACCGACCGGCCCTTTGCCGTCAACATGCCGCTTTACCGCAAGGGTGCCGAGGACTTGCTGGACCTGCTGGAAGCCAAGCGCATCCCTATTCTCATCGCCTCGCAGGGCGGACCGCAGAAATACCTCGACCGGTTCCGCGCCGTGGGCACCATCTGCCTGCACGTCGTCGCATCCGAGCTTCATGCGGTGAAAGCGGCGGAAAAGGGCGTCGACGGTCTGATCGTCGTCGGCGGAGAGGCCGGGGGGCATCCGCCTGCGGACTTGGTGTCAACTCTGGTGCTGGTACGGGCCGTGGCCAAGGCGACAGAGGGGCGCATCCCGCTGGTCGCTTCGGGCGGGTTTGCCGACGGGCAGGGACTGGCCTCTGCGCTGGCGCTGGGGGCGGGGGCGGCGAATTTCGGCACCCGCTTTATTGCGACGCCCGAGGCCGGGGTTGTCGACGGCTACAAACAGGCGGTCATCGGCGCTGGCGTGGCCGACACCCGCACCGTGGGGCGTGGCTTTGGCATGATCCGCACCCTGAGCAATGACTTTGCCGAAGAGATGGCCGCGCTGGAACGCGCCGCCGCGCCCGACGATCAGCGCCGCGAAACCTTTGCCGCCAGCACGCTCAAGATGGCGGCCTTCGATGGCGACATGCGCCGCGGCAAGCTGGAGGCAGGCCAAAGCGCCGGTCTTGTAAGCCGGATCATGCCCGCCGCCGAGATCGTGGCCGAAATTGCTAGGGATTACGTTGTCTGCGTGCGGTCCTTGCCGCAGCCCGTCCCGACCAATGCGCCGCAACCGGCGCTTTAGACCCTAAGCGGGCGAAAATGCCCGACACCAGAGGAGGAGAAAGACATGATTTGCGATCTAACCAGACGGGCGTTCCTGAAGCGCACCACCATGGCGGCGGGGGCAACCCTTGCCATGCCCGGCGCGCTGCGGGCCGAACTGCCCGAAAAAATGCAGTGGACCGCCGCCGATGTTGGCTCGTCGGGCTATATCGAAGCGACGGCGGTTGCCAATGCGCTGATCGAACAGCACGGTTCGCGCATTCGGGTGGTGCCATCGGGAACCTCGGTCGGGCGGATGATGATGCTGAAATCCGGTCGCGTGTCGCTGGGCTACTTGGCGAACGAGGCCTATTTCGCCACCGAGGCGCTGTTCGATTTCTCGACCCGTGAATGGGGCCCGCAAGATCTGCGTGCATTGATGGGCCGCGAGGCGCTGTTCGGCATCGTGACGACCGGCGACGGCCCCAAGACGATCGCTGACCTCAAGGGCAAGCGTGTCGCGAAGATCCAGGCGCATCCGTCGACAAACTTCAAGATTGCCGGCGTGCTGGCCTTTGCCGGGCTCACCTGGGACGACGTCGAGGCGATCGAAGTGCCGGGCTATAGTCAGGGCCTTCAGGCGGTGCTGGACGGCACGGTAGAGGCGGCAGGCGCCGTGGTCGGCGCATCCATCCTGCGCGAGATCGAGGCCAGCCCAAAGGGCATCGGCTGGCTGCCGGTTCCGGCGGATGACGCGACCGGTTGGGAGCGGATCAACAATACCGCGCCGCTGTTCGCGCCGTCAACTATGACACAGGGTCCGGGCGCCACGCCCGAAGCCCCGGTGCCGTTGGTGGGGTACCGCTACCCGATCCTGTCGGTCTTTGGCGAGACCCCGGAGGACGAGGTTTATGATATCACCAAGGCCATCGTCGAAGGCTATCCGCTGTACAAGGACGCCGCGCCGGTGATGGTCAATTACGACCCGAACAAGGCCGGACACCCGCCCTATGATTCCCCCTGCCACGACGGCGCCAAGCGATATTTTGAGGAGATCGGTGTCTGGACCGAGGCTGACGAAGTCTGGAACACCAAGCGACTCGCCCGCCTCGCCTCGGTGCAGGAGGCCTGGACTGCCGCGACCGAAGCGGCGGACGATCAGGGCCTTGCCGACAAGGACTGGTCGGCGTTCTGGGACGAGTTCCGCGCCAAGCATCTGTGATGCCCCTGCGGTCGGGACACTTTCCCGGCCGCACCCTCTTTTCCAGACAGGTTCGCCATGGTCGACGCTGCAATGACTCACCCCGACATTTCCGCAACTGACGTCCGACCCGAAACCACGCGCCTGCATCAGACGCGCTGGGTGGTCTTTCCGATCACCGCGCTGGCGCTGCTGCTGGTAGCGAACCAAGTGTTTTTGCTGCGGATCGGGGGCTTTCAGCTTCCCTCCACCGGGTTCTACTACGCGCTGATCGGCATGTTCTTTTCGATACTTTTCCTGACCTTTCCCATGCGCCAGGCAGACGAATTCCGCGTGCCACTGTACGACTGGGCCTTTGCCGCCATCGCATTGGCGACAGGGGGCTATTTCGCCTCGATCGCTGGGGACATCATCAACCGGGGCTGGGATTTCGAAGCGCCGACTGCCCCGACGCTGGCGGCGCTTGCGCTGTTTCTGCTGATCCTCGAAGGGCTGCGACGCACGGGTGGCACGGTCCTGTTCTGCATCTGCCTCGCCTTTGCGGTCTTCCCGATCTTTGCCGATCACATGCCCGGCCTGCTGTGGGGCAGCCAGTATACCCCGCGCGAGACGCTTTCGGCCTTTGTCATGGGCTCGGGCGCGATTGTCGGCGTGCCGGTGCAGGTGGTGAGCGAGTTGGTCATTGGCTACCTGCTGTTCGGGGCGGCGCTGACCGTGACCGGGGGCGGCAAGTTCTTTATGGATTTCGCCTCGGCCCTGATGGGACGGGCGCGGGGTGGGCCTGCCAAGGTGTCGATCATCTCGTCGGGGCTGTTCGGCTCGCTTTCGGGGTCGGTGGTGTCGAACGTCATCTCGACTGGGGCGTTCACTATCCCCACGATGAAGCGCTGCGGCTACCCGGCGCATTACGCCGGCGCGGTGGAGGCCTGCGCCTCGACTGGTGGGTCGATCATGCCGCCGGTGATGGGGGCGGCGGGCTTTATCATGGCGTCATTCCTGAACGTGCCCTATTCCACCGTCGTGTCCGCCGCGATCCTGCCCGCCGTGCTGTTCTATGCGGCGCTGCTCTTGCAGGTCGACGCCTATGCCGCGCGCAACGGGCTGTCCGGCCTGCCGGAAGACGAACTGCCGAACCTTGGCGACACCCTGCGCGAGGGCTGGCCACATCTGGTCGGTGTGCTGATGCTGGTCGGGCTGATCCTGTTCGCCCATATGGAGCGTAGCGCGCCCTTCTTCAGCGCCGGGTTCATGCTGGCCATCGCCATCCTGCGCACCCCGCGCGCGATCTGGGGCTTGATCACCGAAACGCTGGTCGAAACCGGACGCTCGTCTGCTTACCTTTACGGGATCCTTGCGGGGATCGGGCTGATCGTCGGATCGCTGTCGATCACGGGCGTCGGCAGTTCAGTGTCGCGCGAGCTGGTGTTTGCGGCGGGTGACAATGTCTACCTGCTGCTGATCTTTGGCGCGCTGACCAGCTTTGTGTTGGGTATGGGAATGACGGCCTCGGCCTGCTACATTTTCCTCGCCATCATCTTGGGCCCGGCGCTGACCCAGCAGGGACTAGACGTGGTGGCGAGCCATCTGTTCATCCTTTATTGGGGGATGCTGTCCTACATCACCCCGCCCGTGGCGCTCGCCGCCGTGGTCGCGGCAGGGATCGCAGGCAGCGGCAATCTGCGCACCGGGTTGAAGGCGATGCGCCTGGGTTCGGTATTGTTCATCCTGCCCTTTGCCTTTGTGCTGAACCCCGCGCTGATCCTGCGCGGCGGGCTGTGGGAGGTGCTGCAATCCATCGGCACGGCGGGCATCGCCATCTGGCTTATCGCCTGCGCCTTTGAGGGTTATCTGCACTTCGTAGGCCGTCTGTCCCTGATCCCTCGCATGATCGCCGGGGCGGCGGGGCTGAGCCTGCTGATCCCCGAGGCGCATACCGATGTGCTGGGGCTGGCGCTGTTCGTGGGTATCATGGGCTACGGTCTGCTGAGGCGCAAACAGCGCGCCACTGCGCGATGAGGATTGAGGCCTGGTCCGTCGCCCCGGTAACGCACCGCAACCTTGACCCCGAGTGGCACTATGCGGGCCGGGATGTGCCGGAATTGCTCGGCGTGCGGGTGGCGCTTCGGGCCGGTGACCGGATGGGAGAGGGTTATGCGCCCTTCCTGCCGCATCTCGACACCACGCCCGAGGTGCTTGAGACCACCGCCTGTAGCATCGCAGCGGGTCTCTTGGCGGCGGATCTGTCGGATCTGGACGCTTGCGTGGCGCGGCTTGGACCCTGTTCAAGGGCGCGCAACGCTGCCCGGTCCGCCGCTGAAATGGCACTGCTCGACCTTGCGGCGCGCGGTGCCGGTGCCTCTGTTGCCGCGATGCTGGGTGGGGCACCACGGGCTGTCGAGGTTCTGCGCATCATCCCGGTGAAATCCCCGGTCCGCATGGCCGACATCGCCGGGTCGCTGGTGGCCGAGGGCTATCGCGCCCTGAAGCTGAAGGGGACTGGAGACCACGAAGCTGATATCGCCCGCATCGCCGCCGTGCGCGGCGCCGTGGGAGCGGGCATCACCCTGACCGTGGACGCCAATCAGGCCTATGACACCTGCGGCGCCCTGCGACTGGAGCGCGCCCTGCGCCCCCACGACATCTGGTCGCTGGAGCAGCCTGTGCCCGCCAACGACCGCGCTTCACTGGCCACGGTTCGACAGCAGTCGCACGCGCGGATCGAGGCGGATGAAGGGCTGTTTGACGCCGATGATCTTGACGCCGTGTTGACGGCAGAGGCTGCCGATGGCATCAGCCTGAAACTTGCCCGCTCGGGCGGGCTGCTGCCCTCGCGCGACATGGCATTGCGCGGGGCGGGTCGCGGTGTCTATGCCCGACTTGGGACCGCCTTTGGCGGCCCGCTTGTCACCCTCGCCACCGCTACGCTTGCCGCGTTGTGCCCGACCAAGGGACCGGCGGAATGCGCAGAATTCGCCCATTTCGATGATGGCGACCACCTTTGGCCCACCGTCAGGGACGGCCTGTTGATCCCCCAGAAAGGACCGGGTTTCGGACAGATTCGTCAGAGTCCGTGGTTGGCGGAGTGGACGGGTTAAAGGATCTCGGTCTCAAAAATTGTGGCGGGCGGAGGCGGGCGGCGGGTCTCACCTTCGCCCTTGAGCGCACGCAGGTAGTCGAGCGATCCCACAGTGATCTTTTCCATCAGCCGCATGAGTTCGCAACGCTCGTCCTCGGTCAGGTGCTGCAGCATCTGACGGTTGCGTTCCCGCGATGCGGACAGGATATCGGCCACCAGCTTGCGTCCTGCCGGGGCCAGCCGCAAATGCACGCTGCGCTTGTCTTCGGGATTCACCTCACGCTCGATGAAGCCGCGCTCTTCCAGCGCCGAGACGGTGCGGCTCATTTGGCTTTTCTGTACGCCCGCGCGTTTAGCCAGCGTGTGCAGAGGCGCAACGCCGAGGAAATCCAGCACCGCCATCGCCCGCCAGTCATGAATGTTGATGCCAAAGCTAGGTTTGATGTCCAGCAACGCAATCCGTGACGACAGGGAGGCTAACCGCTGAAGGTTGTAGGAGAACAGATAACGGATGTCGTCGTCATCCTGCCCGATCCCGTCAATCCTCACGAAGAGCTCCATATAACGTCAAAACCTACTTGTTGACAATGTAACCTATATGGTTTCAGGCGCAAGAACAGAGTGTTGTGATGACGATTGGAGTTTTGTGACCGTGTTGCAGTCAGCCCCATGAATTTTGCAAATGATATGCCGCGCCTCTAAGGCTTCCGCTGCCCTGGTGAGATCATTGCCCACGCTGTCTGGGCGTACCGCCGGTTGGTCTTGAGCACGGCCGATGTTGAAGACCTATTAGCTGCGCGGGGTGTGATTGTCAGCCGGGAAGGGATCCGGCTGTGGTCAATCACTTTGGTCAAGACTTTGCAGATTGCATCAGACGGGATCGTCCACGGTCAAAGGACAAGTGGCACATGGACGAAGTTGTGATCATGATCCGTAGCAAGAAACACTGGCTGTGGCGCGGGATCGATGTGGATGGAGACGTACTTGATATTCTTGTACAAACCCGCAGAAATGCCAAAGCGGCAAAGCGCTTTTCAAAAGACTGGTTGCCAGGTTTGACCAACCGGGGGCGGTCGTCACCGACAAATTGCGAAACTCTATCAAACCGATCAAAACACTCGCCCCGGACGCTGACCATCGCGCCAACAAAGATCTAAACAACGCGATCTAAATGTCGCACCACCCGACCCGCAAACGAGAGAAGATATTTGGCCGGTTCAAATCCCACCTACATATTCAGAGGTTTCTATCCGCGCATGACCAATCAACCTTATTTTTCGCCCCCGCCGCTATCAACGTACCACAACTTTATACGGCATTGTCAGGTGGTTGACCTGCGGTGCGGCGTCAGCTGAAAATAGGGACCTCCCCCCACCCCCGCGCCACCCCCGGTCACCGAGGCCGTGCGCGACAAGGTCAAGGCGGCAGAGCTGTCGGCGGAAAAGATCCAGCTGGATTTGCTGGCTGCGCTGACGCCGCAACCGGGTTGTTCTGGCCCGCTCAGGGCCGTGGGGCAAACAGCGGGGCGCTTAGCCAGCCACGACCTGACCCTGGACGAAGACGCTGCGCTGACCCGTCTTGCACAAGCGGCGGGACGGGTGCTGCCACAGGCCTGGACCCTCGGCGCACCCAGTCTGGGCCGGGCGCATGTTCGACCGACCCCGGGTTTCCCCGGGGCCGGATGGCGTGTCTCAGAATTTCCGGCCCAGCAGTGTTTCCGCGTTGCCGACAAAGATCTTGCGGCGCAGCTCATCGCTGATGTCGAGCGACTCGATCAGCTTGATCGTCTCGCGAATGTAATAGGGCCCGCCCTCGGGATCGAACGGCGCGTCCGACGCGAAAAGCACCCGATCCTCGCCAAAGAATTCGATAGCGTGTTCCACTGCCTTGCGCGACCCGAAGGACGCGGTGTCGGCATAGAATTCCTTGAAATACTCAAGATGCGGACGCTTGAGCGAGGTGCGGACCACCGACAGGTCGCGGTCCGAGGTGCGCGCGCCCATCTGGTCCCATCCGGCGCCGACGCGGCCTTCGAAATAGGGGATCATGCCGCCCGCATGGTGGGTGATGACCTTGAGATCGGGCCATTGGTCGAAGAATTTTGAGAACACCATCCGCGCCATCGCGGCCGAGGTCTCGTATGGCCAGCCAAAGGTCCAGTAGATCTCGTATTCCGACCGGTCCTCGCTGTCGTAATCGGCAAAGTTCTGGCCCCGCGCCGGGTGCAGCCAGACCGGTTTCTTGACGCTGTTCATATAGTCAAAGAACGGCGCGTATTCCGGCAGGTCCAGCGGTTTGCCCGCGACATTGGTGAACACCTGCATCCCCACGGCGCCCAGATCCTCGATCGCGCGGCGCGATTCCTCGACCAACCCGTCGGGGTGGGTGATCGGCACCGTGCCGATAAAGCTGGGGAACCGCTCGGGGTATTTCTGGCACAGCTCGGCCATGGAATCCGATCCGATGCGCGACAGCTCAAGCGCGATGGCCGGATCGCCGAACTTTTCCAGCGGCGGCGAGGCGAGCGACAGGATCTGGCAATAGTCGTCGCCGAACATGTCCATCACCTCGAACCGGCGGTCGAGGCTAGTCATCATCGGCACGTCACCCGACCGCTTGGTCATGTCGCTCATGCTACCAATCTGCTTGATCAGCGCCTCAAAGAACGGTTCGGGCCAGATGTGGTTAAAGACGTCGATCTTTTTCATGTGTTTTCCATCGGGTTGTTCTGGCCTGTTCTCAATGGCCGGTTTCAAGGGGTCGGGCCGGGGCGTTGCGACGGATCATCAGCAGCAGAGCCAGCCCCGCCGCCAGCGCGGCAAGACTGATCAGATGGCGGGACTGGCCCCCCAGATCCAGCGGCAGCAGGGCGATCAGCCCCAGCGCCATCATCGCCAGACGTTCGGCCAGCCGCAGGGGGCGCCACATATAGCCGTAGATCGCGCCGGTGGCAAAGATCACACCGATCACGGCGGGCACCGCGCTCCAGATCACGTCGCCCCAGGTGCCGCGCATCACCAGCCCCGGCTCGAACACAAAGACAAAGGGGATAAGGTAGGCGACCCAGCCCATCTTGACCGCCTGCCAGCCGGTCTGCATCGGGTCGGCGCGCGCAATGGCGGCGGCGGTAAAGCTAGC
The DNA here is from genome assembly GCF_001038505.1 of Puniceibacterium sp. IMCC21224. Classification (NCBI taxonomy): domain Bacteria; kingdom Pseudomonadati; phylum Pseudomonadota; class Alphaproteobacteria; order Rhodobacterales; family Paracoccaceae; genus Puniceibacterium; species Puniceibacterium sp. IMCC21224. The sequence goes on along the minus strand of NZ_LDPY01000002.1, from coordinate 385,357 downwards.
CATGGCGACGGGCGGCGTCACCATCGACAACATCCCGAAATACAGCAGGAACATATGCGCCGCGACCGGGTCGATCCCGGCCCGCACCAGCCCCGGGCCGACAAGGCTGGCCAGCAGCACATAGACCCCCACGGTCGGCATTCCCATGCCGAGTACGATCGACACCAACGCCGCGATCACCAGCAGCAGGATCATGTTGCCATCCGCCAGCTGCACCAACTGCAAGGTCAGCGCAAACGACAGCCCGGTCAGGTTGAGCACCCCGATCACGATGCCGGCCGCGGCGGAAATCGCGATGATCTCGACCACCGAACTGCCGGTTTCGGGGATCACCTTTAGGATGTCGCGCAGCCGCGCCCGCTGACCCCGGTAGGGCACGACCAGCGACAGCGCCGCCAGACTACCCGCCGCCGCCAGGGCTGACACTTCGGGCCGCCAATTCAGGCCAAACAGGGTCCAGATCAGGATCACAAAGGGCAGGATGAAATGCCAGCCGTCAAGCACGACATCGCGCACCCGCGGAATCTCGACATCGTCGGGGATGCTGAGGCCCGCCGCACTGGCATGGATATGCACATAGAGCCCGATGGAGAAGTAATAGAGCAGCGTCGGGATCAGCGCCGCCGCGACCACCGTGGCGTAAGAGACCTGCAAAAATTCGGCCATCAAGAAGGCCGCAGCCCCCATGATCGGCGGCGCCAGCTGACCACCGGTCGAGGCAAGCGCCTCGGTCGCGGCGGCGAATTTCGGGCTGTAGCCCGCGCGCTTCATCATCGGAATCGTGACCACGCCCGACGCCACCACATTGGCCACCGCACTGCCCGAGACCGAGCCAAACAGGAAGGACGAAACCACCGCGATCTTGGCTGCCCCGCCAGTTGTGCGCCCGACGAGCGCCAGCGCCAGATCGTTAAAGAACGCGCCGCCGCCCGACCGTTGCAGCACCTGCCCCATCAGGATGAAGCCGTAGACCACAATCGACGCCACCATCAGTGGCAGTCCGATCAGCGCATTGGTGTCCATGGCGGAATAGATAAACAACCGGTCCGGCAGGATCTGGCGCGACAGCCCGAACGGCAGCAGATGCCCCAGCAAGCCGTACAGCAGGAACCCCGCCACCACGAGCGTCAGCCCCCAGCCGGTGGCGCGTCGCACCGCCTCGACCGTCAAAAGCGTGATGATCACTGCGATGATGACGCCGCTCAGTGGTTTGTACACCAGCTCGTTGACCAGAACGGGGTAGAACAGCGCGACATACATCGCTGCACCAAACCCCAGAACAGACAACAGCAGATCCAGCAGCCGGAACCAGCCCGAGAACAGCGGATATTTAAGAAACGCAATCCCCAGTGTAAAGGCGAGGATCAGCGCCAGATATTGTTCTGTGAACAGCGCCATCGACAGGCGACGCGGCACGTCCAGCGCATAGCTGATGGCGGCCAGCGTCATCAGCGTCGCCAATAGCCAGGCGATACCCGCAAGCGTCCGGTCCAGTCGTGATGCGGTCATGGTCATGTGTTCTCTCGTCCAGCGGAATGTGCCGTCGGATTTTCATCCCGACGGCGCAAGAGTTTGGCCACCACGCGAGCGGCCATCACTGTTCAGTCAACCTGACCAAGTTCGCGATAGGCTGCCAGCGCGCCCTCGTGCCACGGCACACCCATTTCGCGGTACATGGCGTCCGGCTCCATCTTGGAAAAGCTGGCGAATGCTTCGGCCAGCGCAGGCTGGTTTTCATTCAGAACCTTGACTACCTGGGCGATTACCTCATCAGGGACATGGGTTCCGGCAACCAGCACGTAATCGTAGGACATCACCGGCATCGGCGCGTCCACACCGGTCAGGTTGGGGGCCGGGTCGACGGTCTGGATATAGGCCTGCGGCACGATGGCCTGTAAACGGGCCAACGATTCCGCATCATCTGCCAGCGGCAGGAAATGCAGCCCGCCGACCGAGGCATCGACTTCGGACACCTTGCCCGACCCCATGGCAAAGAACGCCGCATCGGCCTGTCCGGCGGAAAAATCATCGGCGCCGCGCACCACGTTGGGCACCATCACCGGTTCGATGTCATCGGCGCCAAGGTCGGCGGTAGCCAGAATCGCGTTCAGCGCCCGGTTCAGCGTGACCTGACTGGTAAATCCATAGGTCAGGCTGTGACCGGCAAGGTCGGCAATCGCTTCGATCCCGCTGTCGTCGCGTACAAACACGCCGACCCGAAATGGGAACAGCCGCGTCACCATGCGCAGATCGGCCAGCGGACGACCCTCGAATGCTTCCTGTCCGCTGATCGCCTCGCCAATCTCCATGGCGTTGGCAATACCGAAATCCAACTCTCCGGTCTGCACCAGCGGTAAAAAGGCACTGGTGCCTGCGGCCGGCTGCACCAGCGCGTTGACGCCGTTGTCTGCCAGAACAGAAGAGATCGCGGCCCCCATCGAATAGCCAGATGTGCCCTGACCCATGGTGCCAATGCCCAGCGGTTGCGCCATGGCAGCGTTGGCCCCCAGCACACCGAACGTGGCTGCGGCGGCAAGTATACGGATTTTCATTGTCTTCCTCCCTGGATGAACGTCGTTGCGCCCGGATTTTTTTGGATCGCATTTACGGTCTTGGCAGCGGTCCACAGTAGCCCAGACGCTTCCGGGAAATTCAACATTATAAAGTTGAGATATACAATACCGAATTTTGTCGTAGCTGGCCGAGCCATGCGAAAGTCGGAACCAACCACCGACAGAACCTCAAATGGCATCGCCAAGTTGTTGACCATAATGTTGGTTGGTCGTAGCGCGTGCCGATGTTCAGCCAGATTTCCGGACGCCGCCTTGAGGGCTACCGTAATCCCGTGCGGTTTCTAGCTGATCGAGTGCACCGGAATCTGCGACGTGAGAGGGCAGAGCAATAGGTCTGACCCGTCTTGCGATGTTGAGGTGTTTGACTTATACTCCTTAGTCATACGTATACTCCAAGAGGCTTTGATGGGGCGGATAAAAGTGAATTTGACGCTGGATGCGGACGTGGCCGAAGCCGCTCGCGCGCTTGGGCTTAACATGTCTCGCCTTGCGGAGGCGGCGATCGCCGATGCGGCCAAGTCTGAGCGCAACCGTCTGTGGCGGATTGAGAACGAAGACGCGATCAATGCCTATGCCAAGGAGGTCGCCAAAGACGGATTGCCGCTCACTCAGTTTCGAAGCTTCTAGGGTTTCTCTGACATGGCACAGTTTGATCTCTATCGCCTTAGGGGCGGGCAGCTTGTTGTTGACTTGCAAACCGATCTGATCGGCATCGACGCGTCTCGCATCGTGGCCCCTCTGCGTGAAGCCGGGCGCTATACAGCGTTCCCGGATCTGACACCTTCTGTCGAGGTGGATGGGGCGACGTGGATCGTCCGTACGCAGGAACTGGCCGCCGTTCCCGGTGTGGAACTGATTGACCGCATTGGGTCTCTCGCCGAGCATCGAGACGCATTAAAGCGTGCTCTGGATATCTTGATCGACGGCGTTTAGCCCCCCGATCCCAACCTCAAAGGAGCGGAGCCTTATGGCTTCGTCAGGCAATCACCTTTCTCGCTGCCTTCGCACGGGAAGGGTGCGATTGATGGCCTCTAACCGTCGCGCGACTGGATGCCCAACTGGCGGAGCGGTTCGAAGCCTTTCATCTGAAGCCCTGGAAGAACGATGCGGATTTTGCCGAGCTTTTGAAAAGCATCGGCACATCTTGCCATCGCGCAAACCATCCGATCTGACCAGCGCGGCGACTAGGGCACGAATCCTTATGCTGACCTCCGGTGTGACGGCGCACATATTTCGTTTGATGGAGACCGCAGCGGAAGCGATCGTTTTTTCTGACCGGGAAAGGCTTGATGTCGAAAGTTTTGGGGACAACTTGGTTCTGCCATTGATGTCGATGACGCAGACTGGTCGCCGCCAATCTCGAAAAAAACATGCAGTCCCCGGTGCCAGTATGACCGGGGTGATCCGGCTTCCCGTGGCTCCTCGTCCATTCCGTGACGAATTGCTCTCCTCTTGGATGGTGCGGGTTGCCGCGTGGCCCAATTTTGCGCCAATAAATGGCCCCCTTTTGTCGCCGAGATTGACACATCCAGTATTTCACTGAGGGCACCAAGCGTTTCTGAGCCCAGAAGGTTTCTCATGCTGCTCTGCCCGCGTAGCTCTTGTTTTCAACAACGAATTCATCAGTAAGTGCGCGCAAATATATAGAAAGCTGACGGGGCTAGGTGTTCGGCGTGATGGAGCGCCGTTCGTTGAATATATGCCTACTTTCAGTTAGGTAGCGGTGACTGTACCTGTCCGACGCCAGAAATTGTCCACAAGATATCGACAGGGCCGAGCACGCCTTCGGTTGTCCATGTGGCACCAGCGTAGACCAGACCGGGACAGGCAGGTGCGCTGCCGACTTCGATCTCGGCAAGAGGAGGTGCAACCCTCTGATGGATGTGAAAATCGGCCTTGCATACGATCCCTGCATGGGCTTTTCTGGCCTTCTGACGGGCCGCGTGTTCCTTGAACGGTGGCCCGGCGCCCTGTCCTTGGGCGACCGGATGATGACTGGGAGGACATCAATGACGCTGACCATTTCACGCACCGCAAGGTGCGTCGCGCTGACCCTGGGGTTCAGTGCTTTTGCGGTGCCACTATTGTCGTCGGCATCGCCGCTGCACGGTACGACCGATGCAGCCGACAGCCCCGAGAGGATTTTCCTCGCGCAGGCCGACGCGACGCCGCAAGAACGTCCGGTGTCCTATTCGGCCGAACAGTCCGATCGTGGCAAGGCGCAGTACCAGAAAGACTGCGAGGATTGCCATGGCAAGGATCTCAAGGGCGGGATGAACGGTGGGGCATCGTTGCGCAGTGTGAGTTTCCTCACGAAATACTCGGATGACATGAATGCCTCGGGTCTGTTCGGGTACATGAGCAGCGCGATGCCGCCGAGCAACCCGGGGCGGTATTCGGCGAGCACATATGCCGACCTCATGGCCTATATCCTTGACCGGAACGGCTTTTCCGAAGGGGCGCCGCTGCCCGACGACCTTGATGCGCTCGATCTTCTGACCATGACCAAGTGATCGCGGCCGGTCGGTCGGTATGCTGAACGATCTGACACTTTCGCAGATCGGGATGCGGCTTGTCGCAATCGTGATCATTGCGGGGCTTCACGGGGCCGCTGTGGCGGGCGCGGCAGTTCTGCTGGGTGACAGGGGGCCGCGTCACGACGGACGCCTGACGGCTGTGCCCATTGTTCATCTCGATCTTTTCGGCGCGCTGGCGGCCGTGGTCACGGGCATAGGCTGGACACGGCCGGTTGCCATCGACCCGGGCGCGATGCGGTCGGGGCGTGCAGGGCTGGTGGTTGTGGTTTTCGCGGGGACCGTTGCGTTAGTTGTCACGGCGCTGGTCTGCCTCGCATTGGTGCGTCCGGCGCTGGAGGGATTGCCCTACACCACCGCGTTGACGGCGGCGGCTGTTTTGCGCACTGCGGCACGGATGTGCCTGTGGATGGCGATCCTGAACCTGTTGCCGATTCCACCCCTGACCGGCGCGCACCTGCTGGCGGCGGTGGGGCTGAAGGTGCCCGTTCAGGCCGTCTGGGTGACGACAGCCCTGTTGCTGGTGCTGTTGACAACTGGCGTCCTGCAATCGGTGTTGATGCCAGTCTTTGCCTTGCTGTCCTTGACGGTGACGAATGGCTAAGGCCTAGAACCGCCGCGCGCCAAGGTATTTTTTCAGGATCGCCTCGATTTCGCCGTCCGCGGCCATGTCGGCAATGGCGCGGTCCACTGCGCGCTTCAGAGTCAGATCGCCCTTCCAGAGGCCGAACACCAGCCTGTAGCGGGTCAGCTCGGGCGGCAGGGGTCGCGTTGTCCAGCCCTCGGGGTGTGCCAGACTGGCGGCCAGCAATGCCTCGGTGATGCCGACGGAAACCTCGCCTGCGGCAATCGCGGCGACCAGCGCATCGGGGCGGGGCAGGATGCGGGCCGTGACGCCCTGCGCCCGCAGGTAGCTGGACAGCCCGATCCGGTCGAGCCCCGACAAGATCGTCAGAACGCCAACCGTGCGGCCCGACAGGCCGTCGGTCAGCGGTTCAGGGGACAGGCTGGCCCAGCCGGTCGTAGCGTAAGACGGGCTTGTTTCCAGAAAGGACCGCGTCAGGTCGGTGTCGACCACACCGCCGGCGATGATTTCGCAGGCTGCACGGCTGAGCCGCCAGTTCCGCGGGTTGAAATCGCGGCCCATGGCGGGATTCTCGTTCAGCGACACGGCCAGCTCGAGGCGGTCGGCAATGGCGCGGATCAGCTCGATATCTATGCCGGGTGCGGCGGCGTCGCCCGTCACCAGCGGCGGATAGGCCGTCGGCACGCAGACCTTGAGCGTGCCGGTCTTGCGCAGTTCCGACAGTGAGGTATCCGGCGGCAGGAACGTAACCAGCAACAGCAGGGCGACAACAGTGGCCAGCCCCGCGAGATCCCGTGCCACCCTGTGCAAACCGACCACCGGGATCACGCCCGGCGGAATTCGTAAAGCGCGACAGCGAACAACACCACGCCCGAGATACCCATAATCGCGATGCCAAGGCGCGGGTCGAACTGATTGAACCCGATCAGCGCGCCGCGCAGGGCATCCACCGCATAGGTCAGCGGGTTCCATTCGACCACCGTCACCAGCCAGTCGGGATAGACCACCCGCGTTTGCGCACTTGTCAGGGCCGGATCCAGCGGGAACACCGAACTCGACGTGAAATAGAGCGGCAGGATGACCGCATTGGAAAACACGCCGAACCCCTGAAAGCTGCGGATGTGGTTCGCGATGACCACCCCGAGCGAGGTCAGAGCAAAGGCCAGCATGGCCATCAGCCCCAGCGTCTCAAGGATCTTGGGCAGGGTCAGACTGACATCCGCAAACTTGGCCAGCAGCAGGACCAGACAGCCGTGCAGCACCGCCACGGTCGCCCCGCCCAGCACCTTGCCCAGCAGGATCGAGCCGCGCGATAGCGGCGACACAAGCACCTCGCGCAGGAAGCCGAATTCGCGGTCCCAGATGACTGAGACCGCCGCCTGCACCGAGGTGAAAAGGATGTTCAGCGCGATGACAGCGGGAAAGATGAACTGAAGGTAGGTGTACGGCACGACAAAAGTCACCTGACCGTAGACCTCGCCCCGGAAATAGGGATTGAGTCCGATGCCCATGATCAGCACCCACAGAATCGGTCGGCTGACCCCGCCGATCAGCTGCCCGCGGTCCCGCAGCGACCGCTTCACCTCGCGCAGCCACAGCGCGTAGATCCCGATCACCTGGACCATCAGAACCGAGCGTTCTGTCATCGCGTATGTTCCCCGCCGATCTTGCCGAACGCCCGCGTCTGATCCCGCGCGCTGGCGGCCTGATCGCGGATCTCGCGCCCTGTCAGGGTCAGGAACACCGAATTTAGGCTGGGCACTTCGATTGACAGCGCCCGAATGCGCGCGCCGTGCTCGGCCAGAAACCCCTCGGAAAAGGCATCGTCAGAGGTCAGGATCAGCGCATCTGCGCGGTCCGCGCTGATCCGGTCGACGTAGCGCGCGGCGAGCGCGGCATGATCCGCCTCGGTCTTTGGCACGACGCGCAGCAGTTGCTGCCCGTAGCGCTGTTTTAACTCTGCCGGGCTGCCGTCGGCCAGCACCTTGCCGCGGTCGATCACGCAGACCTGGTCACAGGCTTCGACTTCTTCGATGTAATGGGTGGTGACCAGAACGGTGATGTCACGTTCGCGCTGAAGCTCGCGGATATAATGCCAGATCCGCTCGCGGGTTTGTGCATCCAGCCCGACCGTGGGTTCGTCCAATAGCAGGATCTCTGAGTCGTGGATCAGCGCGCGGGCAATTTCGAGTCGCCGTTTCATGCCCGACGACAGGGTGCGCGCGGGCTTGTCGGCCCAGTCGGTCAGTTCCACCAGCGCCATCAGCGCGTCGATGCGCTGGCGCCTGATCTTGCGCGGCACGCCATAGACCAGACCGTGCAGTTCCAAATTCTCGCGCACCGAAAGCCGGTCATCAAGGCTGGGCTCCTGAAAAACGATACCCAGCTTGCGCCGCGCCGAAAGTGGCTGTGTCGAGGTGTCGAACCCCGCGACAAAGGCCTTGCCATTGTCGGGCCGTAACAGAGTGCTGAGAATGTGCATCAGCGTGGTCTTGCCCGCGCCGTTCGGTCCAAGCAGGGCAAAGAGCGACCGGCACGGCACCTCGAAATTGACATCATCCAGCGCCAGCGTTCGCCCATAGCGTTTCGACACGCCGTCGACCCGCAACGCGGTCGGTGTCCGCGAGTCGGCGCTCATGGCACCACCGACGCCGGAAATTCGTAGCTGTCGAGGATACCCACGAGCGTTCCGTCAGCGCTGAGGGCGGCGATGGCTTCGTCTACGGCGGTGCGCAGGAACGTCTGGTTTGACAGCATCAAGGCGCCCACACCCAGCGTTGTCTGGGGCAGGGGGGCCGGGGCGATCACGTGCAGTTTGGCCGCGTTCGGGTCGCTGCGCTGCATCGCCCACAGGCTCGGCGCCCAGACCAGCGCGAGGTCCACCGTTCCGGCGACAAGAGAGGCAAGCGCCTGGGTGTTGGTGCCCATGGGAAATGCCGACCAGCGATCCGCGACCGGCATGGCCGTGAGATAGGACACCAGACGCAGATGCGCCGAGGTTCCCAGTGTAGCGCCGATCTTGCCCCCCGGTTCCAGATCGCCGAGCTTTTCAAGCGCAGGTGAAGCGGTCACAAAGGCATAGTCCGTTTCGAAATAGGGTCGGGTCAGGAAGGACCAGGTGGCATATCCGTCTGGGATCAGCTTGAAACCCATGTGCATGTCACAATGTTTCAGCAACAATTCGTAGGCCTTGGTGATGTCCTCGGAAACGATCTCGCTTGTGACCACGTACCGCTCGGGTTCGAGCAGAAGTGCCCCGGCGATTGCATCCGCAATCGCCCCGGCGACCTCCCACCCCGGATCGCGCGGATCGACGCAATAGCGCAGTTTGGATTCGTCCAGCCGCCGACCGATATTCCACTGACCATCTGCAAAGGGGACGTCAAAGAACTCCGGCTCGTCCGCCGAAACCGGCGGGCAGAGCAGCACGACCGTTGCAAGCGATAGGACCGCGCCGATGAGGCGTGGAAACAGACAAGTGACGGGCAAATTCTGACCTCGGACAGGCAACGGGCGGACTGGAAACCTCCAGACCCGCCCGCGCCGGGTTTCACCATACGTTCAGGCGATCAATCGGGCAGTGCAAACACATAGACAGCGTGCGGATTGTCCGACGGCAGTTTTACTTCTGGTGTCAGCGACGCCAGACGGCCAAGGCCAGAGGCCCAGTTCGTAACCACGGCAATGTACTGCTTGCCGTCAGCCTCGTAGCTGACCGGGAAGGATTCAAGCGCATTGGGCAATTTGCCGCTGGTCCACAATACTTCGCCGGTTTCGTCGTCCAGAGCGAAGAACTTGCGGTCAAGGCTGCCGACAAAGACGACGCCGCCGGCTGTCGGCAGGGTCGAGCTGGTGATCGGCGGATGCTGGCGGTACATCCACATATCCGACTGGTCAGTCAGCTTGATGGCACGGACCTGGCCGATGTTGCCGTCACTGTCTGCCGTCGGCACCCGGTCAAAGGTTGCCCGGCCACCGCTTGTGTAGATCTCTCCGGGATCCAAGGGTTGCGGTGTTGTGTTCGAGCAGAATTCGACCGTCGGCATATACAGTGCCTGTGTCCGCGGGCTGTATGCGGTGGCCTGCCATGCCCGACCACCCGGATCGGCCGGACAGTTGTAGGTGGTTTCGCCAATATGGGGAATGACATCGGGGTTGATGGTTTTTTCGCCGGTTTCGGGGTCGATCGACAGCACCACATTCTGCGGCACAGTCTCTTTCGACCACAGCCATTCGCCCGTGGTCCGGTCGAGCGCCTCGATGATGCCGATTTTGCCGCTGGTCACAACCATCTTCCGGTCCGTCCCGTCGTGCGGAAGATCGATGAGCAGACGCTCGTAGACATAGTCAAGGTCGAGGGAGTCGTTCGGCAGATACTGGTGATACCACTTCAGATCACCGGTCTTGACGTCGATGGCGAGGGTCGAGTCAGTATACAGAGCGTTGTTTGTGACGTTCGGATCCGAGCTCTTGGGAAGCAGCCCGCTGATCTCGGCGATCCATGGATAGGGCTGGCCAACACCGGCAAAGATCAGTTTCTGCTCGGGATCATACGACCCCGCGATCCAGGCAGAGCCACCATGACGGCTTTCCAGCGGAATGCCGTTCCAGCTGTTGCCCTCGGGCGTATCGCCACGCGCGATGGTGTTGACGCGCCAAAGCTCTTCGCCGGTCTCGACGTCGTGGCCGGTAAAGAAGCAGCCCCCGGGTTGCGCGTTGCTGCACCCGGTCATGCCCTGAACGATGACCCCGTCGGCGATGATCGATCCGCTGGTAAAACCAAAGCCGAACTTGCTGTTGGCGACCTGCTGGTCCCAGATCAGCTTGCCCGTCTTGGTGTCGAGTGCAATCAGATGCGCATCGCGGGTCGAAATGATCAGCTTGTCGCCGTAGATCGACTTGGACCGTTCGCCGTTGGGCGGCACGTCATCGGGCAGATCGTACTGGTATTCCCAAATGAGATCGCCGGTGGCCGCGTTCAGCGCCTGGATCAGGTGGGTCGAGTTCTGGATGTACATGATCCCGTCATGGATCAGCGGAGTCTCCTGCGACCGGCCGCCGGGCGTCATGCCCCAGGACCAGGCCAGTTTCAGATCCTTGACGTTTTCCTTGTTAATCTGATCCAGCGGGCTGTAGCCCCAACCGTCATAGGTGCGGCGCCACTGCAGCCAGTCACCATCGGGCGGGTTCAGCAGCATTTCATCGGTGACCGGGGTCACCTTGTCGATCGCGCTCTCCTGCGCCATCACGAATGTCGCGCTCACCCCTAGGGCGACCGCGGACACCAGGAACGTGGCCTTCAACTTCGTCATTAGAAAATCCTCCTCCCGGAGCGGAACGGTATATTCCGGCTCCACCGGTGCGCAACTTTTCTGTTCTCCGGAACGCCGTTTCTGCGCCCGATCGTCGCACTGGTCTTAACATTTTTGATCGTATGTTCGGCCCGCTCATCCGTCAAAGACAAAAGTTAAAGTGTCCACAGATTTCTTCCCTAGAGCGGTCGTGTTGACTGCGCTCACCAGCGCTTGACGGTCCGCTCCAGCTTGCAAAATCTCTTATTTTCATCGGCATTATCACTGTTTTACGCCGTTCATTTGGGGGACAAGGCTTTTTGCGCGTCTGTCATCGTAACAGCGTCTGATCTGTGGTGTGGCGACTCCTGATCTTGAGGACTCATGAGGCGGGCTCAGAAAGCCAGCCTGCAACAATGTGTCACCGACCACGCGACGTTGATTTCGAGTCTGTTCCGCGAACACTATGACGTCCTCGACATCTAAACGATCACGGCGTCCCATCGAGGTAAGTATTTTTCAAGTCGCCCCGGGTCTTATGAAGTCACGCTGAGGCGCGATTTCTGTAGGTTCAGGTTATCTTGTTCCAGGCTTTCCTTCCAACAGTTTTGCGCGGAATACCTCGGCAGGGGTTTGATAGCCGAGGTACTTGGGCGGCGTCGCGTTGAGGCGGCGCAAATCGACTTCAGATATCGATTTGTGAACGCAGTGGGATCGGCCTTGCGTGCAGGTAGCGGCGCAGACGGTTGTTGGTGTTCTCGATCGTGCCTTTCTGCCACGGTGACTGCGGATCACAGAGCCACGGATCAACGCCCAAACCCGCGCGATGCAGATTGTCGGCGTCCCCGACCTGGGCTGACATTTCCAGGATCGCGCACACCTCTCTCGGGCCGATATCGCCATTTTCGCCAAGGCTCGTCTGCCGCGCTTCCTCAAGGTGCCGGATCGGCGCATCCAGATCAAAATTGTTCAGGCCTCGGAAATGCGCGCCGGGCAGGACATATCGGACATGAATTTCTCTGTCCGGCGGATTCCTACGCACCGGGAAACCTGCTGTACGAGAATACGACCAAGCTCGCTATCCTTGGCACCATATGGACTCCGGGGCATCTCGTATGGCTGTGGGTGGGCAGCTCCCTGCACAGCCTCAATCTCAGGCCGAAAGCGTAGAGCGCGGTCAAACTATGCTCGGCCGCCTCGATGCCTGCGGGGGCGGCACTGGAGGCTTTCGCAAACCGCTGACCGGAATAGCGCCGCTTAGTCAGAACCGAAACGGTGTCTCCTCAAGACCCGCCACATCTACTTCCAGAGATAACACAGCCCCGGCCAACGTATCGGCAGCTAGCGCCGAGTCGCTCATGTTTTGTCGCCCCGTTGTGACGATCAAAGTCTGCATCTCTGCCCCACCGAAAGCGACGCAGGTGGGCTGCACGGCTGGCACGGGAATGACCCGCTTCAGAGATCCGTCCGGCGCAAACACGTCGATCCGGCTCGCACCGTACTGTGTGCTCCAGAGGCAGCCTTGGCAGTCCACAGTGGCCCCATCCGGGGCCCCGCCGCTCTGCATCTCTGCAAACACCCGACGATCGGAAATATCTCCGGTTTCCGGGTCCAGCGTGAAGGCCCAAATGGTCGGATCCCGTCCGTCCGAGAAATACATCACCGTCCCATCAGGCGAAAAGCAAAGGCTGTTGGGAACGACGACCTGATCCGCCATCTGCACCAGTCCACGGTCATCCAATCGGAACAGCACGCCATCTGCGCCACGTTTCAGATTGTCCATCGTACCGATCCACAACCGACCCTGGCGGTCGCAATGGCCGTCATTGAACCGCATGTCCGGGAGATCCGCATAAGGTGCGGCGACCATCCTCAGCGTCCCGCTGTTCAGATCGAACACTCCGATCCCGGACTGTAAGCCAACGAGCACATTGCCGTCATCGCGGAAAACATATGTACCGATGGTCTCTGGCATTATCCACTGCCTCTGTGCGCCTGTGGCCCAATCCCGCCGATAGAGACACGGCCGCCGCACATCGATCCAGTAGAGCGCCTGCTCTTCTGGACGCCACGTGGGAACCTCGCCCAAAGCGTCGACAGAAGCCGTGTGAACCGTGTATTTGAAGGACTCGTGCACGACCGTAAAAGCTTTGCCTTCCATACTTAATGCCTTATTTTACTAGATTTTTATTGTTCGGTATCGCAAGATAGTAAAAATTATCCGCTTTCAAGCGATAGCAGTGATGGATTCACAAATGAAGTGCAAATTCTGTATTAAACCAGAACCTTGCATGGAGTTGATCAATGGGACGCTGCTACCCTCACCTGAACCTCGAAGAACGTCGCAAGCTGGCCAAATGGCTTGAAGCGAAGCTAGCTGTCAAAGAGATCGCCGACAATCTGCATCGCGCGGGTTTAGGCGTTGATCCGTGGTTCTGTGATCCGCAGTCACCGTGGCAGAAAGGTACGGTAGAGAACACCAACAACCGTCTGCGCCGCTACCTGCCACGCAAGGCCGATCCCACTGCGTTCACAAATCGATATTTGAAGTCGATTTGCGCCCGCCTCAACGCGACGCCGCCCAAGTGCCCCGGCTATCAACCCCCTGCCGAGGTATTCCGCGCAAAACTGTTGGAAGGAAAGCCTGGAACAAGATAACCTGAACCTACAGAAATCGCGCTTCAGCGTGACTTCACATGTACTGCGACAACCCTGACGATGTCGGGAGGGCGATAACTTGCACGGATGGCAATGAATGGCAGTTGACGAAGGCGGAGATGCAGACCCAAAAATGGCGCCCCCAACGCCCTCCAGACTACGGAGGCGGCGCAATGTTCCCGGTGTGGAACGGGTCACTCTTCTGGATGTCGCGCGGGAATCGGGATTGTCGACGGCCACCGTTTCCCGGGCTCTGAACGAGCCCAAGAGCGTAACCGACAAGGCCCGTGTCAAAGTCACTGAGACGATCACGCGGTTGGGCTACGTTCCGCACGGCGTTGCAAGGGCGCTGGCGTTGCAGCACACTCGAACTGTCGGCGCGATCATACCGACGATTGAGAATTCGTTTTTTGCCAAGGTTATCACGGCCTTTCAGAAACGTCTGACCGAACAAAATTATTCTCTTCTGCTGGCAACGACCGAATACGATTTCGCGGCCGAGTTCGAACGCGTCCACACCTTTATCGGAAAGAGTGTCGATGGGATCATGCTGATCGGGGAGCAGCGCGACCCAGCGATCTATGACCTGCTGAACCAACGCAAGATTCCGTTCATCAATACCTTTGTCTACAACGCGGCCTCGCCCCATCCGTCCTGTGGTTTCGACCATGCGCAGACCATCGGACCGAGCGTCGAATATTTGGCGGGCCTTGGTCATACTGAACTTGGCATGATCATTGGTGACATTTCGATCAACGACAGGGCGGCTTCGCGGCTCAAGGTCGCGCGGTTGACGGCTAAGCGGCTGAAGATGTCATTCCGAGAGGAAAATATCGTGATATCCGGCTATTCGGTGTCCGAAGCGCGCAGCATTGCCAAGCAGATTCTCAGACGGGATAACCGTCCTACAGCGATCGTTTGCGGCAACGATCTTCTGGCGATGGGAACGCTTTTTGCGGCGCAGGATCTGGGGCTGGACGTACCCGGCGAACTGTCGATTTTCGGGCACGGCAATTTCGATTTCGCGTCTGAACTTTCGCCTCCGTTATCTACGGTAAGGCTGCCGGAGTACGAGATCGGCCAGACCGCAGCCGACTATCTGGTGGCGCGGATGGCCGGAAACGTGGTGCCGGATCACATCCGGCTGGCCTCGCATCTTGAAATCCGCGGCACTACGGCGCCGCCCCCGGACCAGATCAGGCATCTCTGGTCCGAGGACTAATCGGGTGGTCAGTCGGCCCGTTCGAACACCGGCAGCAGCCGACCGGATGTGTTTGGGCGGAAAGTGACCTGCAATGCCATCCCGTATTCTGGGTTTTCTGCGGCTGACCCGACAAGATTGCTGAGCAGGCGAATGCCTTCGTCCAAGTCGACAGTTGCAACAAGGTAGGGAACATCGTCGCGCACATCATCCCAGTAGACCTGATGAAAGATCACCCAGGATACGAGCTTGCCATGGCCTGAAACTGAAACCCACTTCAGGTCCTTTGACAGACAGGTGGGACAGTTCGGCCCGGGCGGAAAGTGACGATCGCCGCAATTGCTGCATTTAGGGGTTGCAAGCGTTCTGTCGTTCGCAAGATCCCAGAAGGGAGCAGAGAGGTTGGTGATATTCGGTTCGGGCCGCAGCAGGCGGGAGGTTTCAGAAGGTGTCATTATAGCTCTCCTCACTCGATGCCGTAGATGATGGAACGTGTGCAGGGCGTCGACTGGACGTATTGCACGATCTTGCAATCCGGAACTTGCCGCGCACCGCATTCTCCGCGCAACTGCCGGACAGCTTCGATGTTGAGCGCCCAGCCCTGCATGTAGGAATTGGAGAGATGCCCGCCATCGGTGTTGGTGGGTAGGCGACCGCCCAGCTTTAGCGCTCCTCCCTCGACGAACTGACCGGCTTGGCCACGCTCGCAGAATCCAAGTCCTTCGAGACTGAACAGCACCGTCGGGCTGAAGTTATCATAGCACATCAGCGCGTCGATGTCGCTGTGGCTGACTCCAGCCTGTTCGTAAGCGGACCTGCCCGCTAGTTTCGTCGGCTCGTACCAGAAATCCATCTCGGGGTAGGAGGAATGCCTGAGTGAATCCTTTGCTCCCGAACCGAGAATCTTTACCGGCTTCTTCTTGAGATCCTTGGCGCGTTCGGTTGTCGTGACGATCAGGCAGACCGCTCCGTCGTTGATCAGACAGTAGTCAAACAGGCGTAGCGGTTCGCAGATTGGCCGGGCATTTTCGTGATCTTCGACCGTCATTGGCTTTTTCATCACGGCAGACGGGTTAAGCTGCGCATGATGGCGGAAGGCGACTGAAACCTCGGCAAGCTGTTCGGTGGTTGTGCCGTAGCGTTCCATGTGTTCGCGAAACATCATCGCGTGAATACCGCCCATCGAGGTAAAGCCCCACGGATCCCAGAAGCCGGGATCCTCGTCGCCGCCATAATGCACGCGGCGCGACCGACCGATGTTGGCATAAAGCAGGACGGCATAATCGCAGTATCCCGCGTCGATGGCGGCCATTGCCTCGATTATGCCGATGCCGGACATGCGGCCGTGCGCGGGAAGCTGAAGCGTCCATCTGGGTTCGATACCGATGATTTCGGACATGCGTGCATAATGGGGAAGACGGCTGACCAGCAGGCCGTCGGCCTGCGACTTGTCGAGACCGCAGTCTTCTAACGCATCCTGAAATGCTTCTGCGGCAAGCGTATAGTCATCTTTGTCGGGAAAGTTGCCGTAGGCCGTTGTTCCGACCCCCGCAATTGCAAACCTTCCGCTTGGGGAATGATCCATGAATCCTCCAGATCAGTTGAAGAGTGAGAAAAGAAAGCCCGAAGCCGGGCCGGTGGGGAGTCTGACGCCCATAAGCAGCAGAAAGCCGACAAGGATGGCGCAGAACACGACAACAAAGGTCGCCGCATGGCTGGCCTTCATCTTGAAAACCACGCAGCTTGCGATCGACAAAAGCGCCATGGTTTCGATAAAACCGACAGAGCCGACGAGGAAGAATGCGCTGCAGATGATCGCCGACATGACCAGGGTTCTGGCATCGAACTGCACTGACATGTTCGCCGGGTCATCCACCGCCTTTTGGCAAGGGACGGTGTCGAGACGCCACCGAAACGTCGCGCGGACGATCAGTAGCCCACCAAATACAGCGAAGATTCCGATTGCTATGAGCCTGGGAAATACCGCTGCAACCTGCGGATAATCTTCTACTCCGAGGTAAATGAGAAATGCCGCAAGAAGAAACGTGATCCCCAGCAGCCCGTCTTTCATTGGGTTTGTGAATGTCACGCCGCACCTTCCTTTCGCTGTTGGGGTCCCCTTGTGCTTGCAAGCGCGCGCCAGATTGAGACCGCCAGTAGCAGCGCAATCATGGCAATCAGCACACCCGAGACTGGGCGAAAGAACCTCTCGATCCCGCCCACCTGAAAGGCGCGCAAAAGTTCGCGTTCGATGATGGGTCCAAGGATCGCGCCAAGCAGTACATTCGCAACGGGCAGGTCACATTTTTCGAGAATGACGGCGAAGATCCCGACGGCGATGGTGACATACAGTCCTTCGACAAAGCCTGTCGCAATGAAGGTGCCGATGATCGAAAACCCGACGATACAAGGTATCAGATAAGCCGTACGTACCTTTGTGATGTACACGGCCAGGCCATGAAACGGCAGGCCGAAGGCGACAAAGAAAAAGCCCGTCAGAAACAGGCCCAGCAGAATGCTCCAGATAATTTCCGGGTTTACGGTCATCATCTGCGGCCCCGGATAGACTCCGGCCAGCAGAAATGCCCCCAGGATCAGGCTTGATGCGGCGCTGCCCGGAATGCCAAGCGCAAGGAGCGGGACAAGCGTTGTCGGAACCGCGGCGTTGTTGGCCGTTTCGGCCCCGATGAGCCCTTCTAGCGCCCCTTTGCCGAATTCTTCTGGATTCTTACTCGTTCGGTATGCCTCCTGATACCCGATCCAGGACGCCGCGATCGTGCCCAGTCCGGGCAGCGCCCCAACGATCGTGCCCATCATACCAGTCTTGAGGACAAGCCATTTTCGGGTTGATACGTAGGCAAAGAACGCCTTGGTCTCTTGCCAAATTTCGAATTTCAGACTGACCTTGTTTTCCTTGATATAGCTTTCGAGCGTGACCAGCCGAAAGGTCTGAGGGATCGCGTATAGTCCCACGATCAACCAGACGAGGTTGATGCCATCCCAAAGCTGCGGATAGGGTTGAAAGTAGCGGATGAATCCGGTGCCTTGATGCATCCCGATTGTGCCAACCATCAAACCGATTCCGATGGCCAACATCCCTCGCAGCGGGTCGGCCCGAGAGAGCGCACCCGTTCCAGCCAGAACCAGCGCGAACAGCGCAAAGAGCCCACGCTCTGCCGTACCAAGAGACCGTGCGATTTCGATGAACACCGGCGTCAGCGCCAGTGTCCCCAGAAAGCCGATGACCGAACCGATAAACGACGAATAGATGTCAGCGGTCAATGCAAGACCAATCTTTCCCTTCTGCGCCATCGCATGGCCTTCGACCGTCGCCGGCACACCCGCCGCGTCGCCGGGGATCTTGTAAAGTATGCCGCCAGTGCTGGCCGAATAGACTGACGCGGCATAGACGCCCACAAGCATCAGCACCGCGGTCTGCGGCGGCAGGCCGTAAGTGAACGGAAGCAAAAGCGCCATCATTGAAACGCCGCTGATGCCAGGCAAGGTTCCGGCGATCAGGCCCAGGCACGTACCAAGTGCCAGCCAGAGAAGATTATCCAGTGAGAACAAAAATATTATAGCGTCAAGAATTGGGCTGCTCATGAGACCTCGCGCTGCGGATTCCAGGACGAATAGGGTCGGCGGCGCTTCCGCAGAGAAGCGCCGTCTTTTTTATGGGAATGGCTCTATTTGTTCAGGTTCTCGTCACGAACCGGCTTTAGCTCATTCATCTTGGCGACCAGATTATCGAGGCGTTTCTGCGCTTCTTCGCGTGGTATCCAGATCGGAGGTTCGCCAGCTGCCATGCGGTTTTCGACGAAACCCGGCTGCTCTGTTGTGGTCTTGAAGGCCCATTCCAGGTACGCCTTGCGGTCCTCGGGTACATCCGATTTGACGAACATCACCCCGAAACCGTTGCCCAGAACATTCAGCTTTGCGCCGATGGCCTCTTCGACGGTGGGCCAGTCGAACGGGAAATTCTCATCCGGGATTGCGTCCGGTGCGATGCCCATGGCCAGCACTTTGAAATCCGGGTGGTCAATCATGTCTGTGCGCGAAACACCCAGATATCCGACATCAATATCACCGCTGATCAGGTCGGCCTGGATGTCCGCGGACGAACTGTAGAAAACCCAATTCCAGTCGCCCAGCGTGTCCGTGGTTTGCATAAAGTCGATCATCTCGAGATCATCGAGACGCCCTGGTCCGATGGAGGCGAGCGTGACCGATCCCGGATCGGCTTTGACCTGCTCTACCATGGCTCCAAGTGTCGGATACTTGGATTCGCTGGATGCCACGAAGCCCAAGACCGACAGCGTAAACATGCCGAGTGGCGTCCAGTCGTCCCACGTCCATGGCAGCCCCGCAGGGGACAGGACCGAATGCGCGTGCGGCCCATCAACCGTGGCTGCTGTCAATACTGTGTAGCCGTCAGAGGCCTTGGCAAAGGCGGCGTTGGCCCCGACGAGGCCGCCACCGCCGGAGATGTTTTCCACGCGCACCTGCTGACCGATCACGCTTTCCATCTCTTGCTGGAAGATGCGGCCACGCGAATCTGTCAGGCCACCAGGGCCGTAGGGCACAAGAATCGTCAGCGGCTGGTTTGGATAGTCTTCGACCTGCGGCGCGTGGGTTTGCTGCGCCGAAACGGTGCTGACGCTCAAACAGCAGGCCGTAGCCAATGCGGTAAATCTCTTGATATGTCTCACGATTTCCTCCCGGTTAAAGCACGCCGCGCTCCTCCTCGAACGCGGGCATTCTTTTTTGTAAGCGCTTGCAGTTTTTTTGTAAGCGCTTACAAAAAGGCTATGCGAGTGGCTTTGCACTCGTCAAGCACCATTGTCGGTACCCCGAGAGAAACGAGCTTTGAGCAAAGCTCGAGGTGTACCGGCCAGATAGAATTTGACACGACACGAAGGGGTTAAAGCCGTTGCAGCAAGTTGAAGATCTAAACCGCGGGGCCTCAGAGCAGCTGCGTCCCGGCATGCTCAAAGGCGTTCGAGTGCTCGAAACCTGCGACGAACTTGGCGAATACTGCGGTCTGCTGCTTGCCGGGATGGGCGCGGATGTCATTAAGATCGAACCCCCCGAAGGTGAAGTCACGCGTCGGATCGGGCCGTTCTACGAAGACCGGGACGATCTGGAAAACTCCCTTTTCTTTTGGGCTTACAATCGCGACAAGAAGTCGGTCACGCTCGACCTCGAGTCATCGCAGGGCAGGGCCGAGTACCTTCGCCTCTCGGCAACCGCTGATGTTGTTCTTGATTCAAAGAACATCGGTTTGCTCAAGTTGCTGTCGGAGTGCGCAGGCTTTGACGCCGCCGCCAAGCGCCCCGTCACGGCACGCATTACACCCTTTGGCGATGATGGCCCCTGGAAGGATTTCAAGTCTTCGGACCTTGTGCATCTTGCGCTTGGCGGTGTTATGTCCAATTGCGGATATGACGCCGAACCGGATGGCCGATATGACCTACCTCCGATTGCGCCGCAGGTCTGGCATGCCTACCACATTGCTGGCGAACAGCTTGCGTGCGGCATTGTGGCGGCCCTTGTGCATCGCCAGACTGGCGGCGACGCCCAGGATGTATCGATTGCGATTCACGAGGCCGTGTCGAAGAATACCGAGCTGGACCTGATGTCCTGGGTTATGCGCCGCGCACCGCTCTATCGGCAAACCGCGCGGCACGCGACAGAAACCCCCAACCGGGCACAGAACATCAGCCACACCAAGGATGGCCGCTGGTGCATGACCTGGGGCGTTTCGGCCCGCGACAAGGCCAAGCTTGTGCCGTTTCTGGATAGCTACGGCATGGCGGCGGATCTCGTCCGGCCGTCCGACGATGCAGACCTATCGGCGCGGCAAATTCCCGGAACGGCGGATGCCAACGAAGAAACCGCACACACTCTCGACGTTATTCAACGCTTTGTGCGGGCCTTTGGTTACGACAGTCTGCCCTGGCGAGAGGCGCAGGAAACAGGGCTGCTGTGGTCGCCTGTACGCAAGCCTCATGAAAATGCGCTGGACCCGCACTGGCTGGCACGGAACACCTTTGCCGAGATCGAGCATCCGGAATTGAATGCCAGTTTTGTGTATCCGACCAGCAAGTGGATGAGCAGTGCAACGGATTGGCAGCCCGGCCGCCGTGCACCGCGACTGGATCAGGACCGGGCGGCTGTCCTCAACGACCGGACCACGCGCAAAGAGCCTGCCAAGTCGGCCGCAAAGGCCCGCCCACCCGCGTCGGAAAAACGGATGATCGGCAAGTCAAAGCACGGCAGTGATTTTCCGTTGAAAGGATTCAGGATCTTCGATTTCTCCTGGTTTCTCGCATCTGCGGGTGGCACTCGCATCCTTTCAGCGATGGGAGCCGAGGCGATCAAGGTGGAATGGAAGGCGCACCCCGATACCCGGCTGGCGGCGATGGCCCCTGTCGGCGGACGCTCGGCACGAGAGCGTGCAAAAGCCCCGCTGCAAGGGGTCACAGACCCGGATATGGGCGGACAGTTCAATAACAAGAACTCAGGCAAACGCGGTTTGTCGCTGAACATACGCGATCCGCGCGGGCTTAAGATCGCCCGCGATCTGATATCGATGTCAGATATGGTTGCAGAAGGTTTTTCACCTGGTGTGCTGGACCGTATGGGGCTTGGGTATGACGAACTGAAAAAGCTGAAATCTGATATCATCTATGTCCAGCAAAGCGGGATGGGAAGTCAGGGCAGCTACGGCAGGTTCCGAACGGTCGGGCCTATTGCGGCCTCTTTCGCCGGCACGACTGAAATGTCAGGCCTTGCAGAGCCTGCAATGCCGGCAGGTTGGGGATATTCATATCTTGACTGGATCGGCGCGTATGGCTTCGCACTCGCATCACTTGGCGCCATTCATCACCGAAACCGAACAGGCGAAGGACAGTGGATCGACTCATCGCAATGTGAATCCGGAATTTTTCAAACCGCGACTGCAATCCTCGACTGGTCTGCGAATGGACGGGAATGGCAGCGATACGGTAATCGGTCCCCGTTCAAGAAGGCGGCACCGCACGGCGCATTTCGCTGTGATGGAGATGACAACTGGCTCGCCATCGCGTGTTTCACAGAGCCCGAATGGCAGGGCTTTCTCAAGGTCAGCGGACTGTCGCTTGGCGATGATCCGCGCTTTGCAACACTTGAAGCTCGGCTCCTGCATCAGGATGCACTGGATGCGTTGGTCAGCCAATGGACACAGGCGCAGGAACGCTACGACGCCATGCAACGGCTGCAGGCTGCCGGGGTGCCCGCAGGCGTTTGTCAAACGGCGGGCGACCGGTGCGACATCGATCCGCAACTGCCACATCTCAACTGGCTGACCGAGGTGGACGGAACCAAAATCGGACGCTGGCCGGTTGCGGAATTCTCGCCGAAACTGACCGATACACCGGTCTATAGTGGTGGTCCGATTGATCGTGCCGCGCCCTGTTACGGCGAGGATAACGAATATATTCTCGGTGAACTGTTGGGATATTCCATGGCAGATATCCGACGGTTCAAAGACGAAGACGTCATCTGATGTTATCGCGCCTGCAAGCGAACAGGCGTTGTGCGTCTCAGCATCCGGCGAACGGGCTGCGAGGGTGAGCGGGGTTGCACAGATCTGGCGGGACGCGGCGCTGCATTTGCGCAGTCGCGATTTCTATGCCCGGACTATCCTGACCGTGATCGCCGCAGCGTTGGGTGGTCTGGCCGCACAATGGATTGGCGTTCCGATTCCCTGGTTGATCGGGCCGATCCTGTCCACGCTTCTGGTTCTGAGTGTCGGGCGTCCGGTGAGCACGATGTCGGGTGTCCACGCACCCATGATCGGGATCATCGGATCCATGCTGGGCGCAAGCTTTACCTTGGATATCTTTTCTCAGATAGCCTCGTGGTGGATGCTTTTTCTTGGGCTCATCGTCGCCTCCACCATCAGTTCGACAATCGCCTATTTTATACTTCGCCGTTTTGGCCGCCTTGATCCGCCAACGTCGTTTTTCGGATCGACGCCCGGCGGCCTGATCGAAATGTCCCTGATGAGTGAGCATTTCGGCGGTGACATGCGGTCGGCGTTTCTCATCCACACATTGCGCGTCTCGCTCGTGGTGCTGATCCTTCCCCAGCTTTTGAACCTACTGGCCGACGCGCCGATCACCAACGGAGCGCAGGCCGCCAGCAGCCAGGGCATGCTGGAATGGCAGGGTGCCGGTTGGCTCCTGTTATGTCTTCTGCTTGGCAAGCCAATAGCCGGAAAGCTTAGGTTGCAGGCCCCGGAACTGCTTGGCCCCTTGTTTCTAAGCGCGCTGTTGCACGTTGGCGGATTTACCGATTTCAAGCTGCCGTTCTTTGTCGTGGCATCGGCACAGGCGGTGATCGGGATCAACATGGGCGGCCGGTTCGCGGGAGTCGACCGGAACACGCTTTTACGGCTGGGGTGCGTAACCCTGCTGCTTGTCACGGTTCATCTCGGCTCAGCGACCGCCGCAGCGGTTGTGATGGCTCGTTTGACCGGTCATGACATGATTGAACTTGTGCTGGCATATGCTCCGGGCGGTATTGCCGAGATGAGCATCATCACGCTGGCCGTAGGCGGCAATATTGCGCTGGTTGCGATACACCACCTCTTGCGCGTGTCACTCGTACTGTTCGTGGCACCGCCACTCTACAGAGCCCTTTTTCACAAAAACCGCGACCCATCGACGTGAACAGCGGTATCAAGGGTTTTGGCCATAAAAGGACAAGGCTCTTTGCCCCACCGTCAGCCTGTGTCCGAGGCGGACGTTCATGGCGTAAGTCCCGCTAGAACGCCACGCCCCATTCTTTGCCCTCAAATCCCGGCGACAGGATCTGTCGAAACAGCGAAAAAGCGGTGCCCATCTTTCAATGGGCAACCGCAGCGTGGGATCGGCCTGGTTGGCTGGAGGACCGGAGCGGCTTAATCCCACATTGCGCTCCAGCGTGGCATCCCGCAACAAAAAGGCATCGAATCCAACACCAAGGAACGCGGCGCCCGCGTCGGCACATTTTTTCATGAATGGCTCATCAAACGAGATCAGGCCCGAGGGTTCCTGCGGAAATACCCTGCTGGGCAGTGGATCGCTGTATTGCAACTCTGACGGCGTGCATGCCCTCTCATGGTTTGCTTTGCAAACCATGAGAGGGTGGACAGTACGTGGCGCCCCCGTGACGAACTTGTCGCACATGCCTTCCTTTCATTCCTCAGAAAGGATCGCACCATCAAACCATGGGACCAAATACATAGCACAACGCTAGCTGGGAGATGTCCAATCCATCAGAACCCTATTTGCCCACTCCCGAACTAGACGGCGACAAGAGGATCAATTGTTAGTAGCGTAACCGAGAGCGATCATGATTCGTTGCGTGTCTGCCTCATGCTTGGCCATCAGTTCGGCCAGATTAGCGGCATCTAGCCAGCGCAACCCGAACCCGGCTTCGATCATCGCGGTCTGAAAGCGCGGCGAGTCATAAGCTGATTGCGCAGCGGTTTCCCAAGCAGTCACATGTTCAGGCGACAGGCCTGCCGGTCCACCCAATGCGCGCCAGGTGCCGCCGTCAAGCGGTACGCCGAGAACCTCGCCCGCCAGCGGAACGTCTTCGAAGCCTGGAACTGGCGCGGGACTAAGGACGGCAATCGGGCGCACCGCCCCAGCGGAGATCAGGGCGGAAGCCTCCGGCAAAGAGGCCGTCTGGAAATCAACCCCGCCCGAGGCCAGTTCGGTCAGACCGCTTGCCGCGCCCTGCCCTGGAACCCAGATCACCTTGGCGACGTCGATACCATAGTCCAACATCATGCCAGCGACCGGAACATCCCAGACGCTGCCGCAGCCACCACTGCAATGTATCGTGAAAGCACCCGGATCGGACTTGATAGCGTCGAGGGCGGATGTCAGATCTTCGAACGGCGACGACGCCCCGACCAGAAGCGCGGAGCTGTCGCCATTGAACACGGCGATGGGTGAAAAATCTGAACCTTCGAAATTGGCTTGGCCGGTCATCTTGTAACCCGCATAGGGAAACAAAAGACCGACGGTCAGCCCGTCTGGCGCGGCGTTCTTCATCGTGGTCAGCCCGACGACCCCGCCGCCCTGTCCCTGATTGACGATGGTGATCGGTTGGCCAAGCGCGCCTTCCAACTCGCGTGACAACAGGCGCGTTGTCGTGTCACCCCCGCCGCCCGCGCCCGCGGGTACGACAATGGTTAAAGGGCGATCAAAAACGGCTTCTGCCTGGGCCGAGACGGGCACCAGTGCGAGCACAGCCAAAGCAATGTATTTCAACATGATATCTCCTCCCTGAGATCGTATCGGATGGCGCGTCATCCGCGTGGTCGTCCGCCCTCCTACAAAGGCGGGGCGGCGGCACAATAAAGCGCCGCCGCATCTGGCGTCAGCCCGCTTTCTGCATTGATGCCGTTTCGCTCTCGTCATACTTGAGAACTTCGGCCAGCTGTACGTCAATCTTGGCGGCTTGCTCCGGGCTGGTTACCGGCATTGGCATCCGCGGCAAGCCCGCATTGACGCCCTGTTTTGACAGGACATACTTCACGTTTGCGGGCAAATTGTCCGCAAAGATCGTGTTCCAGAACCGCAGCAGCGCGCGATGGATTTCCTGTGCCTTGGCGTGATCGCCCGCCTGCACAGCGTTCCAAAGCGCCACGCAGACACCGGGAACCGCCGCCGGGTTGGCCGCGATTGTGCCATGTGCCCCCATCGCGAACGAGGCATAGAGCAGCGCATCAACCGCAGTGAAGACAAGTTTTCCCTGGGGAATGGAGATCATCAGATCGGCCATCAGCTTAAGATCGCCTGCCGATTGCTTCACTCCGATGATGCCGGGAAGACCTTCCATCAGCCGCACCAAAAGCGCGGGCGACAGGTAGTTCCACGGCACCACGTTGTAGATCAGCACGGGCAGATCGACTTCTTCGGTCATACGCTTGAAATGCGCATAGGTGGCGTCGTCATCGGGTTTGAAAACGTAATGCACCGGCGTCACCTGAAGCGCGGCCACATCGTATTGCGACACCGCTTTGGCCATTTCGATAGCTTTGCGGGTCGAGTTGGCAATAATGCCCGCCACAACGGGAATGGAGCCGTCCACCTCTTCGCAAGCGATCTCGATCGAGCGCGCCAGTTCTTCGGTGGACAGGGTGTGGCCTTCGCCGGTCGAGCCACCAAGGCAGATCCCGTGGACCCCCTTGCGCATCATAAAGCGGACGTTTTCACGCAGCGCCGCCTCGTCGATGGTTTCGTCCGCTGTGAACGGAGTCACCAGCGGAGGAATGATCCCTTTCAGGTCGTGTTTCATGCCGTTTCCTTCTATATGAACGGTTGACCGGGATGCGGGCGCCACACGACGCCCGTCGCCGATCAGGGGTTGAGCGCGTCGATAACGCGTTCTGTCTGCGCCTCATGCTCACGCATAAAGGCGCCAAGCTCTGCGGAATCCATCCAGACCGCGCCAAAGCCGCGATCTTTCATGCCCGTTTGAAAGCCATCACTGTCATAGGCGGCCTTGATTGACGCCTCGATCTCGCCAACAAGGTCTGCATCCATGCCGGCCGCGCCGGCGATGCCGCGCCAAGTGCCGCCCGTGGCGGATCTACCGGTTTCCTCTTCAACCGTTGGTACGTCCGGGTAGCGGTCCAGTCGTGCCCCCGAAAACACAGCAACGTTGCGAACCAGCCCTGCATCACGCAGTGCGTCGGTTTCCGGAAGCGAGCACAGAACGATATCCATTCCGCCGGAGGTCAACTCTTGAAGGCCCGCAGCAGACCCCTGGGCGGGGATCAGGTTCAGCTGGGCGACATCGATGCCTTCGTCAAGCATCAGCGACACAAAGGGGATGTCCCAGCTGGCATTGCAGCCACCACCACAAGAGATACTAAGGCTGGTCGGATCTTCTTTGAGTTTGGCAATGATGTCGTTGATCGAGGTCAGATCAGACCCCTCGGCAACCGACACGCTTGCCGGATCCATGTTGATCATGGCGATTGGCGTAAAGCTATCAGAGGTGAAATCTGCCTGCCCCAGCATCCGGTATTGGGCAAAGGGTGACATCTGCCCCACGGTTGTACCATCGGGTGCGGCGTTGACATAGGTTGTCATGCCGACCACACCAGCGCCTTGCGCCTGATTGACTACACTGATCGGCTGATCAGCGCTCGCTTCAAGCTCTCTCGCGAGCAGGCGCATAGTGTAATCACTGCCACCTCCGGCACCGGCGATCACGATCAAGGACGTGGGTTTGGTCGGCCAGGCCGCATCGGATTGCGTTGCCATCGACATGGTGCCGGCCGCCATCAAGACAAGCGCAGCTACCCCACGGGCGCGGGTTTGTTTCAACATGATTTCTCCTCCCAGATATTCCTAATTAGAGAATTGTGGCGCTCATTATTGCGCCATATCCCATATATGAGAATTGAGTGAATCTAGGCGTCAGTCAACAGGAAAGTGGTATTGGAGATAAGTTGTTGACACTTATTCCGATAGTTGGAATTTAAGACCTAGAACGGCTGCGCAGGGACGTCACCGTCCGCGCGCCCAGCACCAGTACCCAGATCACGATGGTGGCATATCCCAACCACGAGCCGACCTCACGGTCGAAGAAAATTCCCAGATCGCCACGGGATTTCAGCATCGTTGTCATGAAATTCTGCTCAATAAGCGGGCCGAGGATGAGCCCGAGAATCGCTGGGGCCAACGGAATGCCATTAGCCTCTAGCATGTACCCAAGCACACCGAAGACTACGATCAGACCCACAGCAAACAACGTATTTTCAACCGAAAACGCCCCAAGAATGCAGAACAACACAATCACCGGAGAGATATAGACCGGCGGCAACCGCAGCACCGCGCCAAAGGCCCGAACCATGGCAATCCCCAGCGGGATCATCAGGAGGTTGGCCAGAAAGAAGATGGCAAAGATCGCATAGATCATCTCGGGTTGGTTCAGGAACAGCGTCGGACCGGGGTTTATGCCTTTGATGAACATAACAGAAATCACGATGGCCGTGATCGCATCACCCGGAATGCCAAAGACCGTGGCCGGGATATAGGCACCACCAAGGCTGGCGTTGTTCGCTGCACTGGCGGCGGTGATACGCTCTACCGCGCCATCATCGCTCATCGCCCGCCCGCGCCGGGTGCCGCGCCGCGAGATGGCATAGGAAATCCACGCAGCAATATCAGACCCAGCGCCGGGCAGAGCACCGACCACTGTCCCGATCAACCCGCCCCGCATCGCGCCCATCTTATGGGCTCCAAGACCGCGCAGGCTGGGCCCGAGCATCGGACCGACCGGAGGCAACTTAGGGCGGTCCTCGACCGGGACACTGGCATTGCGCATCAGCTCGCCCATTGCGAAAAATCCAATCAGAACCGGAATCAGGCCGAACCCACTCAGCAGGTTGACCGACCCAAAGGTAAAACGCGGAATGCCGCTGACCGGGTCCATGCCTACGGTCGCAAGGGTCAGGCCGATGAACAGCGACAACAGCCCTTTCAGAAGCGAGTCGCTGGATACCAGCGTGGCGCAGCTGAGCCCCATCATCCCAAGCCAAAAGTATTCCACCGAACTGAAGGTCAGCGCAATCTTGGCCAGCGATGGCGCGGCTAGTGTCAGCACCATCGCGCTGAACAACCCGCCAAAGGCCGAGGCGATCACGCCCGCCCCCAGCGACACCGCCGCCTGTCCCTTGAGCACCAGACCATGTGCATCATCCGTATAGGCCGCCGAGGCCGGGGTTCCCGGCATCCGCAAAAGCGCGCCGGGAATGTCGCCCGCAAAGATCGCCATGGCTGAGGCAGTCACGATGGCGGCAACCGCTGGAATGGGGTCCATAAAGATCACGAAAGGCACCAGTAACGCCGTCGCCATCAGCGCCGTAAGCCCCGGAATTGCCCCGATCACCAAGCCGTAAAAGGCCGTTATTGCGATCGTCAGCAACAGCACGGGATCAGCAAGCAAACTGAAAACCTCCAAAATTACCATATAAACCACCCTGAAATCGGTGCCAGCACCCCCCAGGGAAGGGGGACGTGCAGAATTGAAATAAATTGCAGGGTTGTGATGAAAACCACGGACAGGGACACAATCAACGCCCGCAGCGGCGCGACTTCGCCTGATAACAGCAACGCCAGCAATAAAAGTGTCGCCGTGATGTGAAAGCCAAGCGACGTTACGAAAAGATAGTAGAACAGGCAGACGCTTGGGATCAGCAGCACGTTGCGTGTCAGGCGGCGATCCGAAAGCCAAGCGGGCCATTCGACCAACGCCGCACGATGGCGCAGCCCCATCACGACCAGTGCGGCACCGCTCAGCGCCATTCCGGCCCCCATCAGGCGCGGAAACATGCCTGGGCCATACGCCAAATGTCGGGGGGTCGGAAATGAGTAGGAAAAGGCGATCACAGTCGCGCCAAGCGCCACAAAGATCACGCCAAGCAGGGCATCATGCAGCTTCACTCGAGGTCCCCCCGTGCGAATTGACGACGAAAACGGCCGGACATAGGTCGCGCATGTCTGTTCCTCCCCAAAATGGGTTTACGAAGACATTGCCCGTCAGTCAATCCGCTATTCGGAAAATAGATGTGAGATTACGCTCTAACGCCGCTTCTTAGAAGGATCCCAACCAAGCTCGGCCGAAATCGCATTCGCGGTCTGAGTGACCGCGTGCGACAATCCCGACAGGCGCGACAAGGGCATCCGAAGCGTGGGCCCGGAAACGCTGATCGAGCCGAAAACACGCCCCCGAGAGTCCCGCAAAGGCGCACCTACACATTGAATACCAATCTCGTTCTCTTCCTCATCCGTCGCATAGCCGCGCTCTCGGATCAGGGCGAGGTTTTCGGCCAACGCATCATAGGTGGCCAACGTGTTGACGGTGCGCGCGGCAAGCCCCTCTTCCGCAACAATTTTGCGAATCAGGCGTTGATCCTGAAACGCCAAAAACGCCTTGCCGACGCTGGTGCAGTGGATTGGGGCCGCTTCGATCGTCGTCAGGGTTGTATTGCGAGCATCGCCCATTTCCTCGCGTTCGATACAGACCATGTGACTTCCGTCAAACATATGAAGATGAACGATTTCTCCGGTCACCTGATGTAGCGATACCACATGAGAATGGGCATGCCGGTTCAGGTCGAGATTGGCCAGAACAACGCTGCCATAATAGAACATGCGCAGCCCAAGCCGATAGTCGCCGCGCCGCCCGTCCTGATCGATCATACCGATTTCGCGCAGTGACGCGACGATCCGGTGAATGGTGGTGCGGGGCAGGCCGGTGCCCTCAACAAGTTGGGTCAGCGACAAACTGCCATTGGTCCGGCTGAAACAGTCAAGCACGCGCGCCATTTTGAAGAATGACTTTGCCCCGGCATCGCCAAAACCTTCTTCCTCAACCACCTTCAGGACATGATCACTCATTTGACACCCATCTTCTGTGTCCCTCTACCTCTCATTTTCCACAATACAGATCAATGTCCTCTCACCCCTCGAGACGAAGAAAATTGAGAGATGATGGAAAGTTTGTTGACGTCTTGTAATTTTATATAAAATAATCGAGCAATAATTTGCTATTAATCCGTTATTCGGAATAATTGTGCGGGAGCGAAAAGTTGAAAAACTGATAAACGACCCGCGGACCGTTGTCCGCGAGCTTTTGACCGCTTTGGTCGCGGCGGGTCCGTCACTGGCCTTACTGGAAACAGACGCGGTCATCCTACGCAGTGACATCCCCGAAACGCCGACCGACCGGTCCGTCGCACTGATCTCGGGGGGGGCAGCGGTCACGAACCCGCCCATGCCGACTATGTCGGCCCTGGCATGCTCAGTGCCGCCGTTGCGGGCGATGTCTTACCTCACCCAGTGTCGACGCGGTCTAAGCAGCGAAGCAGGCCAGCGTCGGCCCGGCGGGCGCGTTGTTGATCGTCAAGAACTATACTGGCGACCGCTTGAATTTCTCGCTTACTGCCGAATTGGCCCAGGCAGACGGAATCCCCTGCGAGATCGTGTTTGTCGCTGATGACGCGGGGCTTCGAAATCTGGTGGCGCGGGATCGTCGTCGCGGACTGGCAAGAACGGTTCTGATCCACAAACTGGCCGGGGCAGCTGCGGCAGCAGGCAAGCCACTGGCCGAAATCGCGCAGATTGCCCGCGATGCCGCTGAGGATCTGGTCACAATGGGTGTCGGCCTTGGCGCCTGCATCGTACCCACCGCTGGCCAGCCAAGCTTTGAGCTTGGCGCAGACGAGGTTGAATTCGGCCTTGGTATCCATGGCGAGAAGGGCGTAGAGTGCGGTCCGACGGCCTCGTCTGCCGAGATCGTCGCACGAATTCTGGATACGCTTGAGGCCGAGCTGGGCGATCGCCTGAAAGGCCCGGTTGGTCTTTTGGTAAACGGCCCTGGGGCAACGCCGCCACTGGACTTGCGATCGTCGCAGGTGATGCGCTGACCGCGCTCAGGGCTCGGGGCGCGCAGGTCGAACTGGTCTGGATCGGCGATTTCATGGCGGCGCTTGAAATGCCGGGATGTTCGCTCTCGCTGCTGCCGCTTGATGCCACACGTAGGGCGCTGCTTGAGGCCCCCTCTGCCGTGCGGGCATGGCCGTGTTCGGCGCAGATTGGAACAGGGAAGACTGTCACCCTTCCCCAAAAACCTGTCCAAAGCCTGACCGCGGTCCTCAAGGCCGGTGTCGCCCGCGTTGCAATGGCATTGACCGAGGCAGAACCGCATTTGGCGGACCTCGACAGCCGCGCAGGCGACGGCGACCTTGGTGCCAGCATGTTCCGCGCCGCCGAAGCGCTGCGCACGCTTCCTGAAGCGGCTTACAACGACCCAGCAACACTTATGAGTTCGGCTTGAACAACTGCCATGTAGCTGAATAACCGAGATAAATCGGATATTTTTCTGGCTTCAAACTGCAGGGATTCGTAGAATCCAATTGAAAAGGCTGCAGTTTGGATCCTGCCATGAAGCACCGCTCGCGTCCTGAGGAACAGGATGATCTCCTCCGCCCCCGATTGGTCGACATGATCGACATGCGCCACGAGCTTGTAAAGCTGGCAGACTTGATCGACTGGGAGGTCTTCGAACGGGAGTGGGCTGGTTTCTTCCCGTCGGCGACAGGGCGGCCTGCGACGCCGCCACGGTTGGTGGCGCCTCATGTATCTGCAGCATGCCTATCGGCTCTCGGACGAGGCCGTGATCGCCCGCTGGGTGGACTCCCCGTATGTCCAGCATTTCACAGGCGAGACGTTCTTCCAGCATCAGCCGCCGATTCATCCGTCCTCGCTCAGCCGCTGGCGTGATCGCATCGGCGAAGAGGGCGCGGAGTGGCTGCTGACCAAAACGATTCAAGCGGGCCGGTCTGTCGGTATCATCGACGACGACAGCCTGGCGCGCGTCTCCGTCGACACCACCGTGATGGAAAAGAATATCGCGTATCCAACCACCTCCCGGCAGCATCCTGCGGATGCGCCTGCCGGGCAATGAACGCCAGGCTCTACGAGAAGGCGCGGGTGAAGTTGGTCGCGCTGGCAAAGGACCTCGCCGCCCGGACCTCGCCGTCGTGGACCGCGGCTACCGTGGACACGGTGTCGGAACAACCCATGTGTTGATCTCCGGAATGCGTCGCGGGCTGACGGATGGGCTGAAAGCGCAGCTCCGAAGGCGCAGTGCGATCGAGCCGGAGATCGGCCACATGAAGACCGATGGCCGCCTCGCGCGCTGCCCTCTCAAAGGGACCAAGGGCGATGCGCTCTTCGCTGTCCTGTGCGGCTGCGGGCACAACATCCGCAAGATCCTGGCCCGCCTGAGGGCCCTTTTGGTCCTGTTGTTCGAGGGCCTGTCACGGGCGCCGCGCGCGATCAACGCCTTCACCGTCCGATCAATAGCACTGCAAATCGCCGCGTAGGTGTTGTTCAACGTCGACTATCGTAACGTGTCGCGACCCGTCGCCAGTCCTAGCGGCGGGCAACGCTGTTCTCGATTTTGTGGCGCTTTCGATAGCGCCCCTCATCGTGCGGGATCGCGACCTTACGGCTTTTCCGCGACGGGAGGCACGGCTTGATCACCTTGTCTTCAAGGGCTTGGCGATGCCAATCGGCATCATAGCCTCGATCTGCCAGAAGATGTTTTGCAGGCGGCAACGCATCCAGAAGCGCTCGCGCGCCAATGTCGTCGCGGCGCGCTGGCCCGCCGTCAGAAAGATCCGCAGCGGGCGGCCCGCCGCGTCTGTGACGGCGTGCAATTTTGGGTTCATCCCGCCCTTGGTCCCCCCCTTTTCAGCCCCAGGCTGGAGGCCGTGCGGTGTGTCTTCAGATGTGTCGCGTCGATCATCGGCTTATCAATTTAGCCGCCTCGATCGGCCAGTTCGAGAAGCATCCGCGCGAAGATACCCTATCTCGCTCCACCGCTTCCAACGGCTATAGAGGGTCTTGTGCGGACCGTATTCCGCAGACACATCGCGTCACCGCAAGCTATTGCGATTGATGAAGATACCTCCGCTCAACACCCGTTTGTCGTCCGCGCATGGCTTGCCGTGGGACTTCGGGAAAAAAGGCTCCAGCTTGGCTATCTACGCGGCGTTCAGCCAATAAAGATTGCTTATGCCACCTGCGGATCACCTCCGGTGCCGGGCATTTATATTCGCTCGACAATCACTGCGATACCCTGACCTCCGCCTATGCACATGGTGGCAAGACCATAGCGCCCGCCGGTGCGCTGAAGTTCGTATATCAGCTTGACCAGAATAATCGCGCCGGATGCACCTATGGGATGGCCCAGAGCGACGGCGCCGCCGTTGGGGTTAACGCGGGCCGGATCTAACCCCAGCTCCTGCGATACGGCGCAGGCTTGGGCCGCGAAGGCTTCGTTGCTTTCGATCACATCCAGGTCGTTGGCATTCAGACCCGCGCGCAACAGCGCCTGCTGCGTGGCGGGAACCGGGCCCATGCCCATTATTTCGGGCGCAACACCGCCCAGCCCATAGGCCACAATCCGCGCGAGCGGCGCGGCGCCTTTGTGGCGGGCGGTGTCCTCTTCCATCAGCACCAGCGCGGCGGCGCCGTCATTGATACCACTGGCATTGCCGGCTGTGACGCTGCCGTCCTTGGTAAAGGCGGGGCGCAGCCCCTCCAGCCGCTCGGCAGAGATATCGCCACGCACATGTTCGTCCGTATCAAAGGTTACCTCGCTCCGGCCCTGGCGGACGTTCATGGGTAGAATCTGATCGGAAAATCGGCCCTCTGCAATCGCCTGCGAAGCGCGGCGGTGCGATTCCAGCGCAAAGGCGTCCTGCGCGTCACGGTCGATGCCATACCGCTTTGCGATATTTTCCGCCGTGACACCCATATGGCCATTGCCGAAGGGGTCTGTCAGCGCGCCGATCATCATGTCGATCGCGCGACTATCGCCCATTTTCTGGCCATGCCGTGCCGTCGTTAGCAGATGGCCTGCGCGGCTCATGTTTTCGGCGCCGCCTGCCAGCGTGATTTCCGCGTGGCCCAGCATGATCTGTTCCGCAGCCGTGACAACGGCCTGAAGCCCCGAGCCGCAAAGGCGATTCAATGTCAGAGCCGGCGCGGTGTCCGGTACGCCTGCGCGGATGGCGACGATTCGGCTGATATACATATCCTCAGGATGGGTGTGCAGGACGTTGCCCAATACGGTTTGCTGCACCTCGGCAGCGCCTATTCCCGCGCGCGCGATGGCTTCGGTTGCGACTGCAGCGCCCAGATCACAAGGGGACGTGCCCGCCAGTGACCCGGAAAAAGTACCAATAGCGGTGCGCACGCCCGAGGTGATAACGATGGATCTGGTCACGCGAGGTTCCTTCCTACTAGATTCAGAATACGCCCCAAGGCCATATCAGGCAACCAAGGCACGACGTTTTGAACGATGGTCCCTTTCAGGATTGGTGCCGCATCATAGCGGTGCAAAACCCAAGGCCGATTGCCGCGATAGCAACGCCAATTACAGTCATACCAATATGGCCAAAAGCGGGGACCAGCGTGGCTGGAATAGCAATCGCGGCACCCGCTATGATGATACTGATTTGTGTTAGAATACCAACGCGGCCATATCCCAGCGTGCCAAACCCGGCGAGATATCCCTGAATGCCGGATGCAATCAGCCAGACGCCGATAAAGGCCAGGATAGTGACGGGGACAACGTCGCTCCATTCGCCCACCCCAATCAAGGCTGGCTCCAGAACAAACAGAAATGGAAGAACGTAGATTATTGAACCGAGTCGCATGGCCGTAAAACCTGCGCGCATCGGGCCTGTTCCGGCCAGCGTAGCCGCGGCAAAAGCCCCCAGAGCAACGGGTGGTGTGATATAGGACACCATCCCCCAGTACATTATGAAAAGATGCGCTGCTATTGGATGCAACCCAGCCTGAACAAGCGCAGGCGCCAAAACGACAGCCAACAGAATATAGCAGCTGGTAACCGTCATTCCCATGCCGAAAATGAAGCTGGTCAAGGCGCCCATGAACAACAATGCCAGCATCCCATCACCTGCCAGAAACACCAGATCGTTCGCCAGAGTACCAGACAGTCCGGTTGCGGAGAATGCTCCGACAATGAACCCGACACCCATCAAAATGGCTGCCATTTCGGCCAGTGCAATGCCGGCATAACTAAGCAAGTCCCGGATTTTGGCGATGGGCAGACGTGTGCCTGGGAAAAGCTGCGTCACCAGCAAAAGAAGGAATGTACAAATAAACGGCGCGATCCTCTCTTGCTCGAGACCGATCAGCATCCAGACAAGCACGGCGAAGACAATGATGTAGTGCCACCCATTTTTGAGTGTGTTCCGTAGATTGGGCAGCTCTGATTTTTCTAGCCCTATCAGCCCCCTGCGGGCAGCATAGCTGTCGATTTGAATGATGAGCCCAAAATAGAAAAGGGCCGAAGGTATAATTGCCGCCAACACGATTTCAGCATAGCCAACGCCGACGAAAGCGGCCATGACAAACGCGACCGCGCCCATGATCGGTGGCATCATCACCCCCCCGGTCGAGGCACAAGCCTCAACACCGGCGGCATAGTTGGATGAAAATCCGGTGCGTTTCATCGCAGGAATGGAAACCGCACCCGTGGTCATAATGTTAGAGATGACAGAACCGCTCATCGAGCCCATCAGGCCGCTGCCGACAGTGGCAACCTTTGCAGCGCCACCTCGATATTTTCCGACCATGCGAAACGCAAGATCGTTGAAGAATGATCCGCCGCCAGTGAATTGCAGTGCCGCGCCGAACAGGACGAAACCCAACACAAGTGTGCCAAAGGCCTCCATCGGGATTCCAAAACTACTTTCACTAGATAGAATGTGGAATGGAATAATATCCCCGATTGGCTGCGAAAATCCGGCAATCGGTCCTGGCATCGATCCAGCAAAAACGGGATACAGGGAAAAAACCAAGACAATTATCGCCATCAATGTGCCAGTGACCCGGCGCATCGCTTCGACGATCAGTGCCCATAGCACAAAGCTAAGGACTTTGGGCATCAACGGCTGAGCATATTCCCAGCCCTCATTCAGGCTCTGCTCTCCGGTCAGTCCAAAATACGAGCAAATAAACCACGCCGTGCCGGCGGCGACAAAGTCGACAATCTCTAACGCGCGGTGCGGAGTTTTCGAAAGCGGATACACCAGGAAAACAATTGTTAAGAAAACCGCGCCAAGCGTATAAAGGTACGCATTCTGAAGGATAGTGACGCCGACAAACAGTCGAAAATTAAAGACCTGGTTCACAGCAAAAAAGATTGCCACCAAAGTCAATATAGCAACCAGATTGGACACAATCGGACCTTGGCGCAACCCGCGCATATCTGTCCCGCCTGATGTATCGGTTTTGCCAGACGCCCCCGCACGCGGTGCAGGAGCGGTATTTGAACTATGCGGCGCCACGTTCATCAGTCCTCGGCGCTTGGCATCGGGATACCACTACGTTCTTCAAGCCAGGCTTGTTGCAGATCAGCGCCTTCAAGACCCTGTTCGATCAGGCCCTGCCACGATTTCGCAAGTTTTTCCTGCCGCTCGATCAGCGCAACATTGTAAGTATTTGATGCATCACTCCAAACACCGGCGTCTTTCATCGCGTTGACCGCGCCATCATGGAACGGGATGATCCAATCGAAAGATTGCTTGTCCAAGGCCCACCCATCCGCGCCGGGCGCGGCGTCCTTGTAGACCGGGTAGGTGTCAATCAGCGCCTGCGTCATGGACTGCACCAAATCAGGGTCTTGATCCGCATACGCGATCAAAACGGGGTAGGGATAGTTCGTCCCTTCATGGGGGGCGTCCTCAGAAATCCCGGCGCCTTCGGTCGCGATGTGCGGGATGATATGGGGTCCCTTGGCTTGCAGACGATCCCAGCCTTCGCTGTCGTCTTGCGGCACCGGTATCCAGGTGATTCCGCGGGTCGAATTCTCGAGCTGGTAGGCGCCACTGATCGTGGTCGCGCCCCATGCGGCGTCAACCTGACCAGAATTCATACCGCTCCACGAGGCGGCGTAGCCCGGAAAATCCACCCGCTCCACGTCCTCCCAACCAAGCCCGGCAAATGCCAGTATAGCCTCGACCCCGTTGTTGATCGCCGCTGAGCCGACGACTGCTGCGACCCGCTTGCCTTTCAGGTCAGCCACAGAGGCAATGCCACTTTCTTGCGTCGCGGCAAGGCCCTGATTGTGATCCGGGTTCGAGGCAATTAGCACCCTTATCTTTTGCGGGCCCCACTCTCTGTCGTTGAATTGTTCGATGCCTTCTTGCGCGAAATACGAGGCAATCCCGGCGGCAGAAAACATCACCCGTTGGTCGCGCAGCGGAATCATGCGTGACACGTCATTTTTACCCGGAAGAATCCGAAGCGTTTTGCCAAATTCGTTTTTCAGCGCCGCCCCCATCGCGACGGCCTGCGCGTTGCCGGTCGAACCCTGGCCATATGCGCTCCAGGTCACAACATCGGGCAAATCGACCGATGTCTGGGCGGTTGCCGAATGTGCGAGCGTCAGGCCTAGCGCACATATCGTTGGAATAAAGAAGTGCTTCATATTTTTCCTCCCTGTTCAGTGGTCTGTATCTTGTCTGTGGTGTTCAGTCTTTCAATCGCGGCCCTTGTTGTCCCTCGGGGCGCTGGCCTCCGTGTCGCTATGCCGGGCGATCAGCCCATGGCCTGCTTTAGCTCCGCTGTCGGCATTTCGGCGCCGTATTGTAAGATCAGTGGTTTGATCACGTCCTCAGTGCGGGCGCAGCCCAGAGCGCGCATCGCCTCGAGCACGGGGCAGAAAAAGAGCTGCGCGCAAACGGTCAGCGATCTTGTGCCAAATGGCGTCGGTCAAGGGTGCCAGACCTTCTTCGATCCGCCATGGGTTATTTGTATTGCCCGCAGCGATAAGCACGGCAGAGGGCGCATAAAAGGCGCCCAGCCCGGCAAGGTTCTGCACGGCAGCGAGGCAACCGATGGCGATGCCACCGCCCATTGTCCCCGCGCCGATAAAAGCGACCGAATTGATGCGCATGGATTGGCTCACACCGTTGCCACTGGCGTCAGTGGCGATCCGACAGAACCGGGCAAACGCAGCGGCGGCGCTGTCAGGAAAAAGGCCGAGCGTTTGTGTTCGCGCAGGAACGCCGCCAGTTCGGCGAAATACCACAATTCGCCCAGATGGATACCCTGTTTGAACAGGCACAGGTTGTGCAGCGGTAGCGCCGGAAAGCTGTCGCCATCGGGTATGCGGGCAGGATACGCCTCGACCGCGAAGTTATCGGCGCAGATCGCAACCAGCCCGCTATCGGTGATCCAGTTCAGCAGCTTGTCGTCGCGTCCGTCCAGCACCGGACAGGATTTGGCCAGCACATCGCCGTCGGGTTTCCTGTTCATTGACAGGATCAGATCCGCAAAGCCGGTGTAAAGGCACAGAAAATCACCCGGCTCGATTTCGGCGCCCTGTTCGTCCAGCACGCTCATCAGATCGTCATAGCCCACTAGATGCCGCTCGCGGCCCCAGCGCGCTTCGAGATCCGCCATGACACCACGCCCCTGGACGCCGGACACCGCTAAGTTCTCGATCCCCAGCGCTTGCGCGCCCAGATCGCCGGTGCGATCGTCAGGGCCGACAATGTCGATCCCGGCGCGGTAGCCGTTGTAGTAGACTTTTTCCGGCACTCCGTCGCCATCGGCGTCAAACATCATTCCGACATGCGCCAGCGCATCCCATTGGGTGGAATATTGCGTGAACAGCGTCACCGCATCGTCCGAGATGACATCGCAATAGCAGCCCGACACCTGGCTCATCTCGTAGTTGAAATTGTGGCCGTCACCGCGCGGCTCGTGGTGGAACACCGGCTCGCGGCGCAGCGGGAACAGCACATTGCCGCCCGGATAGTCCAGGGGCAGCGACAGACAAAAGCTGTGCCCTTCTCGTATTTCGCGGGCGCCGCGCAGGCGGGACTCGGGGGTGATCAGATTCATGCGCCCGATCTGATCGTTGGGACCGAAATCGCCCCAGTTCGATCCCTCTGGGCGGTTTTTCCAACGCTGTGTCAATCTGGCGCTCCTTTTTTGTGTGTCGCAAGATCCGCCAGCGCCCTGGGGGCTGACAGTAGGTTGCGATCCTGTAGATCCGCTATCAAGCGGCGGAACATCGCTTCGGTATCCATGCAGCCGTCAAAGCCGGCCTGCCGCAGTTTGATCGTGCTGACCAGTGCCGGGGCGGGCTCGCGTTTGGCATGTGTGGCAAAGGTGAAATCCGCGTAGTGATGCGAATGGCCGATCATCGCGGCAAGGTCCGGCTGCACAAGCGCGTGATCCTTGGCGATCTTGCGCCATTTGTCTGCCTTGGTGGGCAGCACCTCGGCCAGCACGGCCTTTTGCGGGGGCGCGACTGCCAGCCCGGTTGCCTCGGCGATGGTGGACCAGACGTTCTGCCAGACAAAAACATCGCCATTGGTGATATTGAACGTCTCACCCGCCGCACGATCCGATTTGGCGGCCCAGATCAGCGCATCTGCGATCAGCCCCACATCGACTGCTTCCAACAGATAGGCAGGCCCGCCGGGAAAGGACAGCCCGCGGCCCTCTGCCGCGCAGAGCGCAGCCCAGACGCCCAGCACCGGGATCAGGTTCATCGCAACGCCAACGGCGTTTCCGAACACAACCTGCGGGCGCCAGATGGTCAGGGTGACATGACCCTTAGCCGCCTGCGCGCGCAGATAATCCTCTTGCAACCAATAGAAATTGGCGTGGTCGTGGCGCGGCCAACTTTCACGCGCGGGCACCGGAAAGGGGCGGATATGCACGCCATATGCCTTTGTGCCCTGAAACAGGGACACATGCGGGCGGTCGCCGCGCGCGGTCAGCGGCGCAATTACGGCGTCCAGCATGGCAAGGTTGGTGTCCATCTGCGCTGGTGATTGCCACCCCTTTACCAGATCAGGTTCTTCAAACAGGGCCGCATAAACCACATGAGTCACAGGCGGCAGCGTCTCCAGCGCAGCGCGACTGGTGGCGGGATCGGTCAGGTCGACGGCGAGATGGCGAAAATTGACATCGACCATCGGACGGCGGCGCGACAGTGCCGTCACCTGCCAGCCCTTGGCGGCAAAGGCAGCAACCGCCGCCTGCCCAATGACGCCCGACGCGCCTGCGATCAGAACGTGATCGGTCATACCTTATCCCCGTTGATTGAAACGTCGCCCGATCAAGCCGGCGGCGATGTTCACCTTCTGGATGTCGATGGAACCGCCAGCGATGCCCCAGCCGAAACTGTCGCGCACGCGCCGTTCCATTCCGTATTCGCGTGCGTAGCCGTAGCCGCCCATCAGCTGCATCGCAGCGATCGTCACTTCGCGCGTGATCTCGTTGGCCATGCATTTCGCCATCGCCGATTCATCCGATTTCGGCAGGCCGGTACCGGCATTCGCGGCGGCACGGTGGATCATCAGGCGAGAGGCCTCGACCTTGATCGCCATTTCGGCCAGACGCATCTGAACGGCCTGAAAGTCGATGATTTCCTTGCCGAACTGGCTGCGCTCCTGAACATAGGACTGAACCTGCTCCAGCGCGCCGGCCGCAACACCCAGCGCCATGGTTGCGTTACCGAGACGTTCCAGATTGAACAAGCCCATCAGTTGGGAGAAGCCTCCCGCGCCGATCAGCTGGTGATTGCGCGGCACGCGCACCTCATCCAGCATGATGTCGGCGGATGGCACACCGCGAAAGCCCATCAACCGCTCTTGCGGTCCAAAGGTCAGGCCGGGCGTGTCCTTGTCCACAAAGACCGCGCCGATACCCTTGGCGCCGGGGGTGTTGTCAAATCGGCAGAACACCACATAGCCCTGCGAATGGCCGGCACCCGAACACCAGCGCTTGGCGCCGTTGATCACGATTTCGTCGCCGTCGATACGCGCGTTGGTGCGCAGGTCGGTCAGCGCGGTGCCGGCCCCTGGCTCGGACATGCAGATGGCGACCATCATCTTGCCCTGCACCGAGGCGGGGACAACGCGCGCCGCCAGATCGGGATGGCCCAATGCTTCGACGATGCGCACGGGACCGGCCGACGTCTCGAACACCGGAAAGGCGACGCCGACCGACACCTTGGCGAACTCTTCCATCACCAGAAACGCGTCGAGGTGGGGCAGGCCCAGCCCGCCATGGTCCTCTCGTGTATTGACGCCCAGCACGCCCAGATCGGCATACCGCCGCATCCAGGTGTCGTTGATCGGATGGCCGGTTTCTTCGGTCTCGATCGCCAGTGCAGGAAGTTCGGCCTGCGCAAAGCGGCGCACGCTGTCCTGCAACTGTCTTTGATCGTCAGTCAGATTGAAATCCATAGGTTCCGCCTCACTCTTATTCGCTGAAATCAAACTGCCCGTTGCTTAGAACCTCGCGATCTTCCACGCGGGCCCTGAAGGCGGCTTGCCCAGCCCCTTGGGGCCACATGTCAATCGTGATCGCCTCACCGGGATAAACCGGGGCAGAAAATCGTCCTTCAAGGCCGCGTACGCGGGCCCCATCGGCACAGCAGAACCGGTCCATCAAGGCGCGACCGGCGATGCCGAACGTCGCCAGGCCGTGCAGGATGGGCCGGTCAAATCCGGCCATTCGGGCGGTCTCCGGATCGGCGTGCAGCATGTTGTAGTCGCCCGACAGACGGTAGATCAGCGCCTGTTCGGGACGGGTGGCAAGCGTGGTTGACGTCTCTGGCAGATCGGTCGGCTGCGCTTTGCGCTGGCGCGTTCCGGCGCCAGCGCCGCCAAATCCGCCTGCACCGCGGCAAAAGATCGTCATCCGCACCGTGGCATAATGCACATTCGTTTCGGCGTCGCGGATCTCGCGCCGGGCCGTGACCAGCGCGCCTTTGCCCTCGCCCTTGTCGACGACTTCGTCAATATGGGTCTGGGCAATGATCTCGCCCGAGACGGGCAGGGGGGTGCGTATTTGCATGGCCTGTTCGCCATGCACGACCTTGGTGTAATCAATACCTGTCTCGGGGCGTTTCATCCACGCTCCGTCATGGCCCAGCACGTTGACCATGGTGGGCATTGCCTGCTGGTCGCGCTCGCTGACGAAACGCAGCTGAACCTCGTCCACCGGATCGGCGCCATATCCCAAACCCAGCGCATACAGTGCACTGTCGCGCCAATCATAGCGCCGACGCACCGGGTCGATACGCATGTTCAGCAAGGCGTCCGGATCAAGGGGCATCAGACCGGATCCCATGCGATGACATCTGCCGACCGTTCCAATGGTGTCAGCCATGTGCCAAACGCATCGGGCAGCATTTCCGCAAGCGTATCGGCCGTCCAGCCGTCGCCGCGATGCAGCGTACGCACCGGGCGTGGCTGACTGAACAGATAAACCTCGTTGTTGCGGACGGAAAATATCTGGCCGCTGATCTTTTCCGCGGCATCTGAGCCAAGAAACGCAACCAAGGGCGCGATCTTTTCCGGTGTCATGCGCTTTAGCTTGGCAACGCGGATCTTGTCAGCTTCGGTTTCTGTCGGGATCGAGCTGACCATACGGCTCCAGGCAAAGGGCGCGATGCAGTTGGATCGCACATTCGAGCGCTGCATATCCATGGCAATTGACCGAGACAGGCCGACAATCCCCATCTTGGCGGCCATATAGTTGGCCTGTCCGAAATTGCCAATCAGCCCGGCGGTTGACGTCATGTGGACATAACTGCCGCTCTGCTGCTCTTTGAAATGCGGGGCGGCGGCGCGGCTGACGTTGAACGCGCCGTGCAAATGGACGTTCAGAACCGCCTGAAATTGATCAGGCTGCATTTTGTGAAAAATTGCGTCACGCAAAATGCCGGCATTGTTCACGATCAGATCGACGCGCCCGTAGGTGTCGATCGCTGTCTCGACAATGCGCTGCGCCGAGTCCCATTCCGAAACAGAGTCGGCGTTGCCCACCGCTGTGCCGCCCGCGTCGCAGATTGCCTGCGCCACCTCATCGGCCGCCGAGGCATTTTCGATTTCGCCCTGAAGGGTGACGCCAACATCATTCACCACAACCTTTGCGCCGTCGGCTGCCAGCCCCTTGGCGATGGCAGCGCCTACGCCTTGGCCCGCGCCGGTGACAATGGCAACCTTGCCGTCCAGTATCTTGCTCATCTCAAATCTCCTGTTTCATATCGTCGCCGCGGTGCCGAGGATCGCGGTTGCCTGGCTGGACAAAACGCCGCCATTGGCATGGGCCAGCGCCACCTCGGCGCCTGCAACCTGCCGCGCGCCGGCATCCCCACGCAGCTGGGTGACGGCCTCCAGCAGGGTGAAAATCCCGTACATACCCGGATGATTGCACGACAGACCGCCGCCATTCGTGTTCACCGGCACTGCGCCGCCCGGTGAAATGGCCCCGGAGGCGACGAAATCGCCGCCCTCGCCCTTGGTGCAGAACCCCAGATCCTCAAGAAACATCAGCGTGCAGATGGTGAACGCGTCATACAGCATCGCGTGATCGACATCTTTGATGCCAAGCGCGGCCTCGCGCAGTGCCGCAGCGCCGGATATGGCGGCGGCGCTGGTCGTCAGATCCGGCATTTGGGAAATCTGACGATGACTGACTGCAACCCCCGTGCCCAGAACATGTACTGGCAGGCGTGCCAGATCACGGGCCCGGTCAGCGCGGGTCAGAACCAGCGCTGCGCCGCCATCGGTGACAAGGCAGCAATCAGCTTTGCTCAGCGGATCGGACACCATCCGCGCGCCCAATACCTCGTCCAGCGTCAGCGGCCCTCGCTGTTGCGCATCGGGGTTCAGCTGTGCCCAAGCCCGCGCGGCCAGCGCCACCTGAGCCAGATGTTCACGAGTAGTGCCGAAGGTGTGCATATGCCGCGCCGCGGCCAGCGCATAGCTGGAAATCGGATATCGCGGCTTGTACGGCGCCTCGTAAGGTTGCGGGTCCGGCATTGGCACCAGCCGACCGCCGGCGCTGGCTTGATTGGAACCATAGCAAATCAGCGCCACGTCACACTGGCCAGCGTTCAGTGCCGACACCGCGCCGCGCAGATGGAACAGGAACGACGCGCCGCCCACCATGGTGCCATCCGCATGGCGCAGGTTCGGGCCAAGGCCCAGACGTTCGACCACGTTCAGCACCGGCAGGCCAGAGGTGGAATGCGCGCAATACAATGCATCCACATCGCCCAGCGTCAGGCCGCAATCCTCAAGCGCCAGAAATGCGGCCTCTTCCAGTTGGTCGTAGGCTGACCGTCCGGGCGCATGCCAGCGCCGCGTGTTGCCGATGCCGGCGATGGCGACCTTGCCGCGCAATGGATCGCTCATGCCGCGTCCGCCGGTGAAAAGACAACCATCGGTGATTGGCCACCCTCGACGCGTACGGTGACCGCTTGGCCGATGCG
This sequence comes from Puniceibacterium sp. IMCC21224, assembly GCF_001038505.1. NCBI lineage: Bacteria > Pseudomonadati > Pseudomonadota > Alphaproteobacteria > Rhodobacterales > Paracoccaceae > Puniceibacterium > Puniceibacterium sp. IMCC21224. The sequence goes on along the minus strand of NZ_LDPY01000002.1, from coordinate 340,610 downwards.
CACCGCTTCGGGATCGCCCTCGACACTGGCCATCATGCGCGGCCCCTCTGCCATCTCAATGATCGAGACGTTATGCGCGCCCTCGCGGTTGCGAACAGTGGTCGCGGAATAAACCGTCGCCTTGCCCGATGCCGGCACCATCCTGAGCATTGCGCCATGGCAGGCGCGGCAAGTCACGGCAGGCGGGAATTGCGCAGCGCCGCAAGTGTCGCAGTGCTGAATTACGAATTGCCCCTCTGCCAACGCGGCTTGCCATTGGGCATCAGGTCCGGGGCCATCAAAACGCGGATCTTGGGGCACTACGACGCCTCCTTATTGGTGATTGAGTTAAACCAGGCGGCATAGGCCAGCGCCTCGCCTGCGGGCAGATCACGTGCCGCGCGCCAGCCCTGGCGCAACCGGTGCGCCACGGGTGCAAACGCGGCGGCACGGCTGCGCGCCGCATCACGCGGTGCCTCGGCGCGGGTGGCGTGACCAATCGCGACCAACTCGGACAGGGGATCGGTGGCCAGCAGCACGCGCCGCGCGTTCAAAGCCCCGAGCCGAAGTGCGGCAAGCTCGGCCAGCGCGGGGATATCCGTGCCGTCGCATGTAGGATTGGCGCCCATGACGACGATATCCGCCAGCAAAATCAACGCGATACCGCGCGTGCCGACCGGCCCCTCCACCGATATACTTAGCAGGACCGGCGTATCTGCCAACAGCGGAACCCAGCCCGCAGGCCCGCCCAGATTTGCAGAAAGATTCCCCGCAATCATCAGGCATACCGCATCGCGCGATGCCTTGCGCAGAGCGCCGGTCAGCGCTGCATCATCGACGCCGCCGTCAATTTCGATCACCTGTGGCACAACCTTCTCCATTGCTCAGAACCCTTCAAAGCGGGGCTTGCGCTTGTCCAGAAAGGCGGCAATGCCCTCGCTCGCGTCAGAGCTGGCGAGAAGGCCGGACATCAGGGCGACTTCCTGCTCCAGTGCTGCGTTCAACGGTGCACCCCATGGCGCACGCATCGCAGCCTTGGCCGCGCGCGTGGCCAGCGGCGCCTTACTGGCGATGTCTTGCGCCAGCTCAAGCGACGCTGCAGCCAACGCGCCAGCGGGCACCACCATATCAGCAATCCCAGCGCGGCGCGCCGCAAACGCATCCTGCATGGTTCCCGTCAAGGCCGCGCGCGCCTGCGTGCCCAGCCCGGCGCGTGTCGCCCAAAGTTGCGTGCCACCTGCGCCGGGAATGAACCCCAGATTGATCTCAGGTTGCGAAAACTGTGCGGTATCGGCGGCGACGATCAGATCGCAGCTCAGCGCAATTTCGCAGCCACCGCCCAGACAATACCCCGCAACGGCCGCCACAACCGGCGTGCGGGTTGCGCGAATCGCATCAAAGGCGCGGCGGTTGATCGAATCAGGATAGGTGGCAGCAGTGTGGCCGGACAAAACATCGATATCCGCACCGGCGGAAAACACAGTGTCACCCCCGGTCAGGACGATGCAGCGCACATCTTGGGCCGCGTCGCACGCGCCCATGATCTGCGCCAGTTGTTCGAGCATCGGAACACTTAGCGCATTGCGCGCATCCGGCCTGTACATCGTGACAACCCCAACGACACCCTGCTGATCAAACCGGATCAAGTCCCCTGGTTTTGTTTGAATCGAGCTCATGGATTCTCCCCTTTGCGATAGGCTGACATACTAACTGGTATCTTAACAAGTGAAATTTTCAAAGCGACCAATGATGTCTTTCGGCGATGCGAACGGGCGCACGAAAAAAAGTTTCGTGCGAAAACTGGAGATAATAGGTAATATAATTATCAAATATGGACACAAAATCGAATATTTAGCGAGATCCCTCAGATAAACGTCCTGGCGAAAAATAGATCACAGAACGATTGACAAAATTACATACCAGTTAGTATTCTTGAGTTCAGTGGCATTGTGCGACTGCCATTCGGGCGCGGAAATGCGTCCGCAAGACAGCACGCAAACCGGCACAGCGGCGGGAGGGTCGCACAGGTTTGACGAGACGATCAGATTTGGTGGCACGTAAAGTGCGGCCGCTTATGGGAGGAAGAGAATGGTATTTTCGACATTCGCAAGAACAGCAGTCGTCGCCATGATGGCTGCAGGTTTGCTCGCATCCGGTGCGCAGGCGCAGGAGGATCCAATCAAGGTCGGCGTGATTTTCCCGCTCAGTGGCGGCGCAGGCCCGCAGGGCAAACATGTTAACTGGGCCATCGAAGCAATGGCCAAGATGATCAACGATGATGGCGGCGTGATGGGCCGTCAGCTGGAACTTATCAGCCGCGACGACGAATCGACGCCCGCTGTCGGCGTGTCGCGGGCGAACGAGCTGATTTCAGAAGGCGTCGACGTGATCATCGAAGGCTGGAACAGCCCCGTCACGTTGGCAATGCAGCCGGTCATCGCCCGCGCGGGCATCATGGATATAACGGCCATTTCCAAGGCCGATCCGATCCTGTCAGGCGAGGGCAATCCGCTGGCCGTGCGTCTGAACAGTTCTAACGCGCAGGACGGTGCCGTCGTTGCGCGATTCATTGCTGATGCGGGTGCCACGCGCATCGCCTTCCTGACCGAAAACGATGCCTATGGTACAGGCGCACAGGCCTCTATCGAGGCGTCCCTGAAAGAGATGGGATACGAGTACGAGAAGGTCGCAGAAGAGCTGTTCCCCTTTGATCAGGCCGATTTTCGCGTGCAGCTGTCAAATGTAAAGTCGGCCAATCCTGACATCACTATCGCGATCAACGCCAACGAAGGACTGGGAATGCCGGCCATCATTCGCCAATCCAAACGCAGCCGTCTGCCCGGCTCGCTGGTTGCGGCGGTAGGCACGGTGGCGCCCAGTGTGATCGAGGTGGCAGGTGATGCGTCCGACGGGTTGGTCGGCGCCGATATCTACTTTCCCAAGGTCGAGCCGTTCGCCTCAAACGAGGTGAACCAGCGCTTTATCGCGATCACAGAAGACCTGCACGACTATACGCCAGACAAATTTATGGCCCTTGGCGCAACAGCGCTTCAGGTCTGGGCGATGGCCGCGAATGATGTCCAAAGTCTTGAGAAAGAGGTGGTCGCGCCCCGTATCCGCGGCGGAGATTTCGAAAACACCATCCTTGGCGATGTCAGCTTTGGCGAGAACGGTCAGCTGAACAGCAACCATTACATCTTTGATGTGACCGATCAGCAGATCGTCGTTCGCGACAGCGCCAACTGATCGCAAGCAGGAGCGAGCGGGACCGATGAACAACATGTTCCAGACAGATGGCGGCACCCTCAGGGTCGAGGACCTGCGCGTGGCCTTTGGCGCCCTGGTCGCGCTGGAGGATGTCAGCTGGGAAGTGAACCCAGGTGAAATTCTGGGGATCATCGGTCCCAACGGCGCAGGTAAAAGCACCTGCTATAACGCTACAACAAACATGGTGAATCGCACCGGGAAAGTTGAAATAGACGGGCGCGAGGTTACAAATGTGCCCGCCAGCCGACTGGCCGCACTGGGTCTGCGGCGGGCGTTCCAGCAGAATGCCTTTTTCACCCATCTGACGGTGCTGGAGAACATGATCGCCGTCATTCAGTCAGAGCATGGGACCGGCCTGTTGGGCACGATTTTCCGCCCCTTGTCCGAGCATCGCAGGGCGGCGCATACCCGTCAGATTGCTTCGGGTGCGCTGGCGCAAATGGGCATACCGCCCGAATTCCACGATCGCCTGCCGGGTGAAATCCCCTACGGCACGCAGCGCATGTTGTCGATTGCTCTGGCCAACGGTACCGGCGCGCGCATCCTGCTGCTGGACGAGCCGGCCGCCGGGCTTGGCGGTGAGGATATGCGCGCGCTGTGCGACCGCCTGCTGGCGCTGCGTGCGGGCGGTATGGCGATCGTTGTCATCGAACATCACATGGACCTTGTCATGCAGATCACCGACCGCATTGTCGTGTTGGATCGTGGCAGGCGGCTGGCCTACGGCACGCCCACCGAAATCCGCCACGATCCCCACGTTCTCGAAGCATATCTGGGACGCGAAGAATGAGCGCCCCCAACCCCCCCACACCGGTTTTGGACGTGCGCAACCTGTCCGTTGTCTATGCGGGGAACCGCGCCCTGTCGGTTGCGCAATTCCAGCTGCACGAGGGAGAGTTGGCAGGCATCGTCGGCGCCAATGGTGCGGGTAAATCGACCTTTGCCAACGCTTTGCTCGGCTGGTCGCGCGGCGCGCCCAAGGTGACGGGCGATGTGCTGCTGGATGGTCAGTCGATCAGTGCCCTGAACACGCCCGAACGGGTGCGCCGCGGTCTGCTGCTGATCCCGGAAAGCGATCTTGTCTTTGCCACCATGAGCGTGGCCGAAAATCTGACGCATGCTGCCAGTCCAGCGCAGGCAAGTGGCCGACGAATTTATACCACGGATGAGATTTACGACCTATTCCCCAATCTCGCTGAACGGCGCGATCATCTGGGCGGACAACTGTCCGGAGGCGAGCGGCAGATGCTGGGCATTGCGCGGGCGCTGCGGCTGGCGCCGCGGGTGCTGATGCTGGACGAGCCGTCGATCGGCCTCGCGCCCAAGCTGGTGTCGGTGGTGCTGCAAACCGTGCGTACGCTGGTGAACGAGGGGCTGACCGTCCTTTTGGTCGAACAAAACGTCAAGGCCGCCATCCGCGCCGTTGACCGCCTGATCCTGCTGGAGCGCGGTCAGATCCTGGCCGAAGGCCCGGTCGAGGAGATGAAGGCAGATCCTCGTGTCGCCGACGCATATCTGGGAGCGGATTCATGAATTTTGCCCAACAGCTGATCAATGGTCTGGTGCTGGGTCATTCCTATGCCCTGATTGCCATCGGCTGGACCGTTCTTTTGGGCGTTGCCCGGCTGGTCAATTTTGGCCACGGGCAGATGTATATGGTGGGTGCTTTCGTGACCTGGTTTGTCATGTCTCGCTTTGGCCTGCCCTATGTCGTGGCCATCCCCATTGCCATGGCGGTCGGTATCGGCGTCGGCTACCTGATGCAGCGCACCATGCTGCAACTGACGGTCCGGCAGGATCTAGTATCGGTGATGATCGTGACCTTGGGCTTTGGCCATGTGCTCGAGGGTGTCGCGGCGCTGTTCTTTGGTTCGACCGGGCAGATTCTGGACACGCCGCTGTCGGTGCGCGACATCTATATCGGGGATATCTGGATCACATGGCAGGACATTGCCATCATCATCGTCGCGATCCTGTTCTTTGCGCTGCTGAAATATGTCGTCGAGAAAACCCGCGTGGGCCGTCTGGTCCGCATGGTGGCCGAAGACCCCAAGCTGGCGCTGCTGGCCGGTATTGATATCCGCAAGGTTTATTTGGGCGTCTTTGCGTTTGAAGGCGCCGCCGTGGCGATTGCCGCTGCTTTGATTGCGCCACGCACCCCGATCCTGACCTCGATGGGGTTTGATCAGGTCATCATCACGTTTGTCGTGGTGGTGTTGGGCGGGATCGGCAGCGTTACCGGCAGCTATGTGGCCGGTATCGCACTGGGTCTTTTTGCAGCGTTCTTTGGGGCTTACGTCTCGGCGGCTTATTCGACAGCGGCGATGTTTGTCTTTTTGATTGTCGTGCTGGTGGTGCGCCCCGGCGGACTTGCGTCGCGCCCGGGGGGCCATTGACATGCGCATGTTGACACCTCTTTCATGGCTAACAGGCCTTGGCCTGATATTGGTCGCCCCTGCGTTGCTGGGTGGTTCGGGCGCGGTTTACTCTGCCTTTGTGCTGATCGCGATCTTTGCGGTCATGTCCTACGGCCTTGATGTTATCATCTCGGACCTTGGCGAAGTCAGCCTGGCGCATCCGGTGTTCTTTGCCGCTGGCGCCTATGCATCAGCCATCGGGTCGTCGCGCTGGGGGTTTGATCCCATCACGACCCTGCTGCTTGCCATTGCCGCCGCCACGATCATTGCGACCGGAATCGGCATCGTCACATTGCGGATGCGGGAATTTGTCTTCTCGCTGGTCACGTATGCCGTAACGGTGGTTGGCATGACGCTGGCCGCGAACTGGTCGTTTCTGGGCGGCTCGGACGGCATTACCGGCATCCCTGTGTTCAAGATCTTTGGCTACAGCGCCCAAACGGACCGCGAATTGTGGCCCGTTGCCTGGCTGTTGCTGGTCGTCGCGCTCTATCTGGTGCGCTGTTTCCGCCGTTCGCGGCTGGGACAGGAAGCGATGACCGTGCATCTCAACCCGCGCCTTGCCACGATGTCGGGCATTGACCCGCACCGCGTGCGCATTCAGGTGTTCCTGTTTTCCGCGCCCATCACAGCGGTTGCCGGTTGGCTTTATTCCTATCAGCGCGCCTATATCAGTGCCGATGTGGTGGACATGTATTTCCTGATCCTGATGCTGACCGCCGTCGTGCTGATCGGCCGGCGCATCCTGCTGGCCCCTCTCATCGGTGTGGCCTTGATCCTGTGTCAGGAAAAGTTCCTGTCCTTCGGCGGCTATGTGGACCGGATCATTCTGGGATCGGTTCTGATTGTCGTCCTGTCCTTCATGCCGCGCGGTCTGGCGGGGCCAGTCAGCGATGTGCTGCGCTGGCTCAAGTACCGTGCTCAAAACATAAAAACATACACATCTAAAAAGGAGCCGCACCAGTGACTGTAATCTGGACCCCCAAGCTGAATGAAGACGCGCAGAAATGGCATGACATCGCCGCGCGCTTGAGCGACGAAAAATTCGGCCCTCTGGCCGAGGAGCTGGACCGCGATCAACGCTATCCGTGGGAGAGCATCGATGAGCTGGTGAAATCCGGCCTGGCCGGACTGTTTATTCCCACGGAATTCGGCGGCGGCGGCGCGCCCCTGACAGCCACCATTGCGGCGGTTGAACGTGTCGCCAGCGCCTGTTCGTCCACCGCCGCAATCTTGTGCGCCTGCCAGCTGGGCGCGTTTCCGGTTCTTCTGGGCGGTCGCGACGATCAAAAGCGCAAGTATTTGGGCGAAATGGCCCAAGGTACCGCCACCAGCTTTGCTTTGTCGGAACGATCGACCGGATCGGATGCCGCTGCCATCACCGCTACAGCCGACCGCGAGGGTGAAGGCTGGCGGATCAAAGGCGAGAAATATTGGATCGGCAATGGCGGGGCCTCGCGCTATTATGTGGTCTTCGCCAAGACCGACCCGAAGGCTGGCGGGCGCGGTATCTCGGCCTTCATGGTCGACAAGGAGGCCGAGGGCGTCAGCATCGACGAGCTGAACGACAAGATGGGTATTCGCGGCACTCAAACCTCTAATCTCAAGCTGGATACTTGGGTGGCGGCTGACGCCATGATCGGTGAAGAGGGACGTGCGCTGCGTCTGGCGTTGAAGACACTGAACGTGGGACGCATCATGGTTTCGGCACAGTCGGTTGGTCTGGCGCTGGCGGCATATCGTACCGCCGCAGAACGCGCGGTTGAGCGACAGGCTTTTGGCGGTCCGATCATCGAGAACCAAGGGATCGGGTTCAAACTGGCCGATCTGGCAACCGAAATTTCGGCTGCGCGACTGATGCTGTACGAGGCTGCCCGCGCCTATGACGCTGGCGAGGACGTGACCAACCTGGGCGCGATGGCCAAACTTTTTACATCCGAAGTGTCGCACAAAGCGGCGGATGTTGCGGTGCAGGTCTGGGGCGGCTTTGGCTATTGCAAGCCGAATGTGGCCGAACGGCTGTATCGCGACCAGCGGATTTTAGAGATCTACGAAGGAACATCCGAGATCCAGCGCCTTGTCCTGGCGCGTGCGGTACGTAAAAACGTGGAAAAGGCCGCGCAAGAGGCATCGGCCTGACCCCAACTGGAGAGTATCCATGTCCCGCGCCCAGCCCACCACCGACGCCGCAGCAGCAGCCCGCGAAGAAATCCTGCAGGCGGCTGCCGAGCTTTTTACCGATCTTGGCTATGCCATGACGTCGATTGACGCAATCGCCGAACGGCTGGGCGCGACCAAGGGGCGTGTCTACTACTACTTCAAAAGCAAGGCCGACATCTTCTTTGACATCCAGCGCGCTGCCATGGGTCGCCTGATGGCCGAGGTCGAACCGATCGCGCGCAGTGACCTTGGTCCCGCTGACAAGCTACGCGGCATGGCCGCTGCACATCTGGGAATGTTGCTGGCCGATCTGCCGATCCAGAAGGTGTCGGTCCAGGGCCTTGAGCGGTATTTGTTCCATTCATCGGGCTATCGCTATGTCAATGAATTGCGCGAAATAAATCAGCTGCGCGACACGTACGAGCAGATATTTGCCGAGGTCATAGATCAGGGCGCCCGTGAAGGCCTGTTCAATGACATGCCCCCCGCCTTTTAACCAAACCGTTCTTTGGCGCATTGAACTGGGTCACCGTCTGGTATCGCCCGCGCAAGATACAGGACGCCCAAAGCAACCGCATGATCGTGGAAACACTGGTTTCCTTCGCCATGCAAGGTATTCAGAAGGAAACGAACCATGAGCCAAAACAAGGCTGAGAGTCCTTTTTCAAACACTGTTTGGGACGCCTGCGAACTGTGGCCGCGTGACCGGATAACCGCGTATCAGACCGAACAGCTGAAAACCCAGTTGGTCCGCGTCGGACGCAACAGCGCGCATTACCGCGGGGTTTTCGCCGCATGTGGCTTTGATCCTGAAACTTTTGCATCGCTTGACGATTTGCGCCGTCTGCCGCTGACACGCAAAAAGGACTATGTGGCCGGGCTGGCCCAGGATCCGCCGTTTGGCACCTTCCGCGCGGTAGACGTCGAAGACGCGGTGCGCGTGCATTTCTCCTCTGGCACCACCGCAGCGCCCGCCCCGGTTCTATGGAGCGCGTTTGACGCGGATCGCTGGGCTGGCCTCTATGCGCGATATTTATATGCGCAGGGTTTGCGCAAAACCGACGTGTTTCATTGCATGTTCGGCTATTCATGGTTTGTCGGCGGCCTAGGCGCGTCGATGGCGGCGCAAAAACTGGGCGCGCTGGTCATTCCCGGCGGGTCTGTCGATACGCAGCGGCAGATTGACACGATCTTGCAGTACAAGCCCCGTTGCGTCATCGGCACGCCGTCGTTCATGGCCCATATCGCCGAGGCCGCCATCGCCCGTGGCATTGATCTGGCAAGTTCCAGCGTCGAGATGGTCTGCGTCGGCGGCGAGCCGGGCGCCAGCATCCCCGGCACCCGCGAGAAAATCGAGCGCCAGTTTGGCGCAAAGATGTTTGACTGCTACGGCGCGCTGGAATGTCAGCCAATCGGCTGGGATACCGCCGCCCAGACGGGCCCGACTCTGGCCGAGGATTTTATCTATGTCGAAATCCTGGACCCAAAGACGGACGAGCCTGTGCCTGACGGTACCCCTGGCGTGCTGGTTCTGACCCACCTGGACAAAGAGGCCTGTCCGCTGGTGCGCTGGTGGACCGGTGATATCGTGGTGCGCGATAGCACGCCCGCCGCTGACGGGCGCACTCATGCGCGGCTGGTCGGCGGCGTTCATGGCCGTGGTGACGACATGCTGATCGTTCGGGGGGTGAATTTGTTCCCCAGCGCGGTCGAGGATGTCGTGCGCGCCCACCCTGGCACCACCAACGAATATGTGCTGGTCGTCAACGACAGCATGAAAGACCCCAACACCGGGATGCTGCGCCGCATCACCTTGCGCGTCGAACGTGAAGACGCCGACGATGCCACGCTTGGCGATACGCTGAAGGCGGCGCTGCGCGCGCAGCTGAATGTCAGCTTCGAAGTTGAGGTGTTGGATGCCGGCGCTCTGCCCCGCACGGTCCACAAGGCAACCCGCGTCGTAAAGGAGTAGCCATGCCCACCCCCAAGCCCCTGACAGGCCGCCGCGTGATCGAATTCACGCAGTTCATTGCCGGACCGACAGCAGGTCAGCTACTGGCCGATTTCGGCGCCGAAGTGATCAAACTGGAACCGGCGCGCGGGGATGGATCGCGCGAATTGCCGGGAACCGAGTTCGGCAGCGCCTATTTCAGGTGCTTCAACACAAGCAAGAGCAGCCTTGTTGTCGATATGGGCAGCGAAGAGGGGCGGGCGCAGTTCGAGGCGCTGCTGACAGAGGCTGATGCGCTTTTGTGCAACCTTGCACCTGGTACCCTGCGCAAACTGGGGCTGGACGGCGACAGCTTGCGCAGGCGGCATCCGCATCTGGTGGTCACGTTGATCTCTGGCTTTGGCCAGCAGGATGATCGCACCTGCATGGACACGATCGCGCAATGCGAAAGCGGGTTTGCCTGGATGAATGGCAATCTGGATGGCACACCGCGTGTGTCCTCTAGCTGGCCGGTGGATTTCTACTCGGGGCTATACGCCTCATACGCCACGGCAATGGCGCTGATGGATCCTGCGACAAAGGGCACCGTCATAGACCTGACTATGTTGGAAGTGGCGTCTGCCATGTTGCTCGGCCCCGCCGCGATCCTGCTGATGGAGGGTGCGCAAATCGGGCCACCTTCGGGCAATCGCGACCGTGCATCGGCGCCGTCCGGCGTCTATCCCTGCGACGACGGCCATGTATACATTTATGGCGGGCTGGATGCCTATTGGGCGCGGCTTCGCCCGATTGTCGGCGGCGAAGACGCACCCAAGGCCGAGCGGCTGGCCCGCGCCGACGATTTTGACCTGATGATCGAGAACTGGACGCGCCAGCACAGCGTCGAACATGTGTTGGCGCAGCTTGGCCCCAGCGGCATTCCGTCGGGGGCCGTGCGAAAACCGGCCGACGGCATTGCGCGCATTCAGGCGCTGCGCCCTGGTGGCGGTGCCGAGGCATTATCGACGGGCGAGCATGTGCCCAGCTTTCCCGCTCTTTTTGATGGCGCGCGCATTGCCCGCGCGCCTGCGCCACTGCTTGGCAGTACCATCCCCGGATTTCAGCAAGGATCATCCTAATGAGCGTCTCAGATTTCACACCGCAACCGGTTTTGCAGGATGGTATTTTCACCGGACAAGGTGCCGTTGTCAGTGGCGCCGGCAGCGGTATCGGCCGCGCCATCGTACTGCGCCTGTGCGCGTTGGGAATGGCCGTGACGGGCATTGGCCGCCGCGAAGAGGCGTTGAAGGAGACCGCTGATTTATCGGCGGAGCTCTCCGGCACCTTTCACTTTGAGGCACTGAACGTACGCGACACCGAAGCGCTGGACGCGGCGCTGGCCCGCGCCGGGGACCAGCATGGCATCAACCTGCTGGTGAACAATGCCGGCGGGCAGTTCTTTGCCCCCGCGACCAAGATCAGCCGCAAGGGCTGGGATTCTGTGGTGGAACTGAACCTGAATGCTGTCTTCTCTGCGACCAAAGCGGCCTACCCCTATCTCAAGGCGACGCGCGGCGCCGTCGTCAACATTTCGCTTTCCGGGATAGATCGCGGCTCTATGGGGTTGGCCCATTCGGTCGCGGCGCGCGCAGGTGTGCTTGGACTGACCCGGACATTGGCGTTGGAATGGGCCAGCGATGGCATCCGGCTGAACTGCCTCGGCCCCGGCACCGTGGTAACCGCCGGCCTGTCGGACGAAGCCGCGCGCCGGATGCTGGACAGTCTCGTTGCGGCCACCCCGATGGGCCGCACCACAAGTGTCGAGGAGGTGGCAGAGCTGACCGCATTTCTCGCCAGTCCGGCAGGCGCGCTGATGACCGGCCAGCTGATACAGATCGACGGCGCTGCACATCTGGGGGCGGGCTTGCATATGATCAGTGGTGACAGCGATGAATGATCCCGCCCTCACCGGGATTCGGGTGCTTGATTTGTCGCGCGTTTTGGCTGGCCCCAGTTGCACCCAGACGCTGGCCGATCTGGGCGCAGAGGTTTGGAAGATAGAAAATCCCGTTGCCGGTGACGACACGCGCGGCTGGATGCCACCCGAGGTGGACGGCGAGTCGACCTATTTCATGTGCTGCAACCGCTCAAAGAAATCTGTCGCAATAGATCTTAAATCGCCCGAAGGGCGGCAGACATTATGCCGTCTCGCTGCCAAGGCGGATGTGTTGGTGGAGAATTTTCGGTCCGGCGCGCTGGCGGAATTCAGGCTTGATCCGGAAACCCTAGCGAAGGTCAACCCGCGCCTGATCTACTGCTCGATATCGGGCTACGGGCGCAGTGGGCCGCGTGCCGCCGAGGGCGGATATGATTTCACCATTCAGGCAGAAAGCGGTCTGATGGCGATCACCGGCCAGCCAGATGGCGAGCCGATGAAGCTGGGCGTTGCCATTTCGGATCTGGTCACCGGGATGAACGCGGTTCAGGCTATTCTGGCCGCCATCATCGCGCGCGAACAGACCGGTCGGGGCCAGCATCTGGATATTGCGCTGTTTGATTCCGCCGTCGCGCTGCTGGCCAACGTGGCGTCCGGCTACCTTCAGACCGGCAAGCAAAGCCCGCGCTATGGCAACGCCCATGCAACAGTGGTGCCCTACCAGTTGTTCGACTCGGCTGATGGCACTCTGGCCTTGGCCTGCGGGAATGACGGCCAGTTTCGGGCATTGTGCCAAGACGTGCTGGACCTGCCCAATCTGCCGCACGATCCGCGCTATACCCGCAACCGCGAACGCGTCAACAATCGCGACACACTGATCCCGTTGCTGGAGGCGGCATTTAAAACACGCAATACCGCAGATTGGCTGACCGATCTCAAGGCTGCCAAAGTACCGGGTGGCAAGGTTCGTACGGTGTCCGAGGTGTTTACGTCGCCGGATGTCATGGAACGGGGGATGATCACTGCGGTACCGGACACACTGCATGGCCAGCTGCGCCTTGTTCAGTCGCCCCTGCGGTTCTCCGACACGCCGGTGCGCGTGCCTGCGGCACCGCCGCGTCTGGGCGAGCATACCGAAGAGGTTCTACGCTGGCTTGGCGACCAAGAGATCCAAGAGGCGTGACGGTGGTGTCATCCTGAAGCGAGCAATTCGGTGCTGACAATGTGAGATGTGTACCATCGCGTCGCCCTGGGCATGGCCGAGCTGAAAGGCATGCTGACGGGTTTGTCTGCCGCCGGGCGATCCGTCTTTGCGTTCACCGATTTGGGCGATGGATGCATTGCGGATTGCATCCGGCGGGACCGACCAAAACCAAATACAAGCTGGCCTAAACGAGCATAGGAAGCGGCACAAAAGCGAGACAGATTTGAACGTGATCCGGCTGGGCATCACGGCGCCGACCTGACGTGTGCCCGCATCAGAGTGGTACTCACGCGGGGATTTCGGGTCGGGCTGACCCGCCGCTGGCCGAATTGGCGCCAGGATTGGGCAGGTCGTCGCCATTGCTACGGGACCGAATCCGGATCATATCCAATGACAACGGCGCCTAATACCATGTCGACAACGCGTTTGCGAAGGCGCTTTTGGCCAGATTTGGTATAGAGCCGACCGCCGAACGACGACGAGAATGTCGCCCTGTTGGACACATTGTAAAAGCTTGCTGAACTCGTCATCCAATGAAGTTCGAGTGGATCCGCATCCTCGCGCAAGACACCGCTGGCTTTGCCTCGCAGGCAAACGTCTGTCAGTTTGTCGATGATGGTTTTGTTGAGGTTGGGAATGATTGCCGACTTTTTTACATACTCGGCATTGTGAATGTTCTCGATCATTACCAATCGAATAAAATTCGGGTTGTTCGTATGTGAATCAAATGTTGCCTCTGTAAGCTTGCGCAAGGCTGCAACCGGCTCAAGATCGGCGACGTTCAGGGCCTTTTCCGTGTCACGCAGAGATGAATAGATTCCCTCGAGGACATGCTGATAGAGACCCTCTTTGTCGCCAAAATAGTAGTAAATCATTCGCTTCGAGGTCGACGTGCGACGTGCGATCTCGTTGATATTGGCGCCAGATAGCCCATGCGCCGCAAATTCTTCTGTTGCGATGGTCAAGATGTTTTCTCTGACGGCTTTGGGATCTTTCTTCCACGAAGTCCGCCGCTCTTGGGGCTGGCTCTCAGCGCTACCTTCCATTTCCGTGGCCTCATCCTTTTTCCGATTCTGATAGCTGAGTATCACTGATTTAACCCCGAAGTACATTTTAATTGACAAATTAACCCCGAGGTACAACAACGTTGCTGTGACTGACGGTCCGAGGAGACGAATCGTCGGTCAGGCAAACACCAAGGGAGGACAGGAATGTCTCGTAAGCTGATTGGCGCATTCGTTGCGTTCGGACTGAGCGCATGCGTTGCAACCGCTCAGGAATACCCCGCCAAGGAAATCCAGGGCATCATTCAATGGGGGGCCGGGGGATCGACAGATACTGTCATGCGCTCGGTCACGCCGCACGCCGAGGAAATCCTGGGTGGCACGGTTGTGATGCAGAACATGACTGGTGCCGTTGGCGCCATTGGGCTGAACTATGTGGCTGATGCCGAAGCTGACGGATACACGCTTATGATGGGCGCGGAAAATCCGCTGCTCTACAAGATCATGGGATTGGGCGACAAAGACTATTCCGCGTTCACACCGATCAACCTTCTTGCGCGTGGCACACCTATTCTGGTCGCCAACAAAGATGCGCCGTTTGATGATTATCCCGGAATGCTGGCCTATATTGCCGCTCATCCGGGCGAATTGAAAATGGGTGCAACCGGGCCGGGCGGTTTGCCGTCGGTGATCACCGCGATGATGAATACGGTCGAAGGCGATCTTGACGTGATTGCGGTGCCCTATGACGGCGATGGTCCCGCACTGACTGCGCTGCAAGGCGGTGCAATCGACGTGATGCCCGCCGTTCTGGGCGCTGCGATCGAAGGGGTCCGCGCAGGCGCCATAAAACCGTTGATGATCTTCGACATTGAAACTAACGCCACACTTCCCGAAGTTGCCGTCGCAACCGATGTGAACGCCGACTATTCGACCTACCTGCCTTGGGGTCCGTTCTTTGGTGTGTTTGTCAAGAATGGCACACCTGATGACGTTATCGCTAAGCTGACGACAGCCTATTCGACGGCCGCTGAGAATCCTGACTTTGTTGCTTTGATGGATGGCCGCGGTTTTACAATGATGAACATCAGCGGCGACGAAGCGACTGCCTTTCTGACAAAGTGGCAGCAAGGTACAGCCTGGCTTCTTGATGATGCCGGTCTGACAAAAAAGTCCCCGGAAGAGTTCGGAATCACCCGTCCGTAACATCCGCACTGCCCGAAATGATCTAAGATGGGCCCTTGGCCCATCGAAAATGGCGCCGCCCGCGCCGAAAATCGCTGGGCGG
The DNA here is from genome assembly GCF_001038505.1 of Puniceibacterium sp. IMCC21224. Lineage (NCBI taxonomy): Bacteria > Pseudomonadati > Pseudomonadota > Alphaproteobacteria > Rhodobacterales > Paracoccaceae > Puniceibacterium > Puniceibacterium sp. IMCC21224. The sequence continues at coordinate 325,425 of NZ_LDPY01000002.1, read as the reverse complement.
CGCATCGCGTTCGGGGCGAAGTTCCCCGCGTAACCCAGGGGGAGAAGAGGTTCATGAATCCGGATTTCAGAGGTGACAGCGATCATCACGACGGCACATCCGATGCAACGCCGGGCGGCTATGTTGAACAGCGCAGACCAGGCGAGTTGGGCTTTGCCCTTTTCCTGACGGCGGCCAGCCTATTCCTGCTCTATAGCGCCTACGGCATTTCCGAGTTCGAGGCGCTCTCTGCGCCGGGGGCTGTTCCAATGGCCACCACGCTTGTCATGGCGATTTCTGCCATGGTCGTGGCGTATCGCACCGCGCGACTAAAAAAGGTTCAATCCGAAACCCTGAGCGGGGACATCCTGCCAGGCAAAGTGCTTTTGTTCATCGGGTTCCTGATTGTCTTTGGTCTCTTGCTTAAACCGCTGGGATTCGTGCCCACGGCGGCGCTGTTTTTAATCCTGGCGATCAAAGTGCTGGCGCGCAAAGGGTGGGGCTACTCATTCGCGACCGCAATGAGCGCGTTGTTCATCATTTGGATCGTCTTCCGCGTGGTTTTTACGGTGCTCTTGCCGGCAGGCATCGTGCCAGAAGCCGAATTCATCCAATTGTTCCGCAATCTTGTGTCCAGCGGAGCCAATTGATGGATATTTTCCTCGCCATGGTCATGGTGTTCCTCCAGCCCGAGCTTTTGATTCTGGTCGGCGTCGGCACGTTCGCTGGCATCTATATCGGTGCTATTCCCGGTCTGTCGGTCACGATGGCAGTCTCGATCCTGATATCATTCACCTTTTCCTGGGACGTCTATCCCGCGATTTCGCTGATGGTCGGAATCTATATGGGGGGTGTCTATGGTGGTTCGCGCACGGCGATCCTGTTGAACATCCCCGGCGCGCCATCTGCCATCGCCACCGCCATGGACGGCTATCCGATGGCGCAAAAAGGCGAAGCGGGGCAAGCCATCGGCGTGACGACGGTCATGTCGTTTTTCGGCGGCCTGATCGGTATCATCGTGCTGGCCGTCGCCGCCCCCTTTGTGTCGGATTTCGCGCTAAAGTTTCAACCACGAGACTATATGCTGCTGGCCGTACTTGGGATTCTTCTGGTCGGATCGCTCTCAAGCGGTTCACTGGTCAAAGGCATCTTTGCGGGTGCTTTGGGTATCGCGATCGGCGCAGTTGGCCGTGATCCACTGACGTTCACTGAGCGCTTCACCTTTGATCTGCGGATCATGGAAGGCGGGATTTCATTCATTGCCGTGATGATCGGGATGTTCGGTGTCTCCGAAGCGCTTCAACAATTGCAGAACGTCAACATGAAGGCGGTTCGTCAGAAGATAGACAGGATTGTTCCGTCTTTTGGAACCATCAAAAGATATCTACCGCTTTCGCTGCAAACTTCGAGCATTGGTGTCATCATAGGTGCCCTGCCGGGTACCGGCGGAGATATTGCAGCACTCATGGCTTATGATCACGCCAAGCGGGTGACAAAAAACCCCGAAGTGCCATTTGGCAAGGGCGCGATGGAGGGGCTTGTCGCCCCAGAGACCGCCAACAACGCGGCTGTGGGGGGGGCGTTTATCCCGATGATGACCCTTGGAATCCCCGGCGACGCGGTGACGGCCATCATGATTGGCGCGTTGTTTATCCACGGCCTGAACCCCGGTCCGATGCTGATGATCGACCAACCGGACATGTTCTGGTTCATCGTTGGCGCGTTGTTCACAGCCAACATCTTTATGCTGATTTTTGGTCTGACCGGCATCAAGGTCTTTACTAAAATCGTTGAGATGCCGCGTGCGATCATCATCCCCCTGATTCTTTTGTTGTCGATCGTCGGGGCCTATGCGGTGAACAACTCGATCACGGATGTCTACTGGATGCTGGGCTTTGGCGTCTTTGGCTATTTTATGCGCCACTACGGCTATCCGTTGGGTCCGGTGATCCTGGGGGTGATCCTGTCACGGCTACTCGACGAAAACTGGCGGCGCGCTATCATCTCGGAACGTGAGGATTTGGGCCGCTTTTTCGAAGGTATCCTGACCAGCCCACTTTCGTTTGTTCTGTTCAGCTCGGTCATCCTGATTTTTGTCAGTCAAACGCCCCTGTGGGCTGCCACCAAGACCCGCTTGTCGGGAAAGGCATCGTCATGACCGCCGCGGCGCCATCGCTTATCAAGCTTGGCTTGATTGGGGATAACATCAACCGATCAAAGTCCCCGAGACTGCATCGCACAGCCGGGGCGTTGACAGGTCAACAGATCACCTATGACCGGTTGATCCCAAAGGACATGGGACTGACCTTTGATGAGGTCTTTGACCAAGCGTATTCATCGGGGTTTCGCGGGATAAATATCACCTATCCATACAAGGAAACCGTGACTGCAAAAGTGACGGTGAGCGATCCGCTGGTACGCGCTATCGGGGCCGTCAACACGGTGGTTTTTAACGCCGATGGTCCCAAAGGGTTCAACACTGACTACACAGGTTTCATGAGCGCCTACATGCTGGTGCGCGGCGATCAGAATCCCGGTACCGTTTGCCTGATCGGGACGGGCGGTGTCGGCAAAGCAGTTGCCTTTGGTCTGATCGGGCTCAATGCCAGGACTATCCGCTGCGTGGATCTGGATTCTGACAAGGCCAAGGCGCTGGCTGACGCTTTACGCGCCTTGGGGTCCGCCACTCGGATCGAGACCGCAAACGATGCTGTTACCGCCGCGCACGATGTCGACGGCATCGTCAACTGCACACCTTTGGGGATGGTTGGCATCGGCGGGACGCCGTTGCCCGCTGAGGCGATGCAGAATGCCACTTGGGTATTTGATGCAGTTTACACGCCGATTGACACCCAGTTTCTACAGGATGCGACCCGTAGCGGACTTGCGGTAATCTCAGGCTACGAGCTGTTTTTCGGACAGGGCGTCGATGCCTGGGATATCTTTACCGGCATCCCGCTCGACCAGGCGGCACTACGCGACGCCATTCAAGGAGACGAGATATGAAGACCTCAATCGCGACCGTATCCATCTCGGGCAATTTGCCCGAGAAACTGGAAGCCATCGCAGCAGCAGGTTTTGACGGCCTCGAAATTTTTGAACAGGATTTTATCGCCCACGACGGCAATCCGCGTGATGTCGGTGATCTGATCCGGTCAATGGGCCTGGAAATTACGCTGTTCCAACCGTTTCGCGATTTCGAAGGTTTGCCGGAACCCCTGCGCGCAAAGGCGTTTGATCGCGCTGAGCGCAAATTTGACCTGATGCAGGAGTTGGGGACCGATCTGCTACTGGTCTGCTCAAGCTGCCACGCTGACGCGCTCGGAGGCATCGACCGAGCGGCGGCGGACTTTGCAGAACTGGGCGAACGCGCTGCCAAACGCGGATTGCGCGTGGGATTCGAGGCCCTGGCATGGGGGCGGCATGTGAACGACCACCGGGATGCCTGGGAGGTGGTCCGGCGGGCTGATCATGAAAATGTCGGGCTTATTCTTGACAGTTTTCATACGCTGGCGCGCAAGATTGACCCCGAAACCATCCGGCGGATTCCGGGCGACAAGATATTCTTTGTGCAACTGGCAGATGCGCCACAGATTGAAATGGATTTGCTGTATTGGTCGCGGCATTTTCGCAATATGCCGGGCGAAGGTGATCTGGCCGTTTCCGATTTTATGAATGCTGTGATGGCGACCGGCTATGGTGGGCCGATCTCGCTCGAAATCTTCAATGATCAATTCCGGGGCGGGCAGCCCCGGACAGTCGCCAAAGATGGCTACCGATCGCTTGTTGCCTTGATGGATGATGTGCGTCGAGCGGGTGTTGCCGCTAATCCTGATGTGCCATTGATGCCGGCTCGCTCCAAAGTGGGTGGCGTCTCATTTGTGGAGTTTGCGACACGCGGTGATGAAGCTGACACATTGGAAACAGTGTTGAAAACCCTTGGTTTTCAGCAGTCCGGTACACATATCGCCAAGAAACTGGTGCTTTGGACCCAAGGCGATATTCGGATTATTGTGAACCGCGAAACCACCGGATTTGCGAGCAGCGCCTATACAATGCATGGCACAACCGTCTGTGATATAGGGATCTCGGTTGATGCCGCCGCCAAAACAGTGGAGCGGGCCCAACATCTAGGCGCTGATCCGTTCAAGCAGCCCATCGGGCCGGGCGAACTTGCTATTCCAGCGATCCGGGGGCTGAGTGGCAGCGTCCTGCACTTCATAGACGAAACCTCTGGGCTGCTGGATGTCTGGTCGGTCGAATTCACCAACAACGCGGCCAACGGCGTTGGCGCGGGCCTGCAACGTATTGACCACCTCGCGCAAACCATGAGCTACGATGAGATGCTTAGCTGGTCATTGTTCTATACCACGCTGTTCCAAATGGAGAAATCACCGATGGTTGATGTGGTTGACCCTGACGGGTTGGTGCGCAGCCAAGCTCTTGAAACACCAGATGGGGCGTTTCGAATTACCTTGAATGGGGCGGAAACGCATCGGACGATGGCTGGGAACTTTCTGGCAGACAGTTTTGGCGCCTCGGTGCAGCACATCGCGCTGGCCAGCGACGATATCTTTGCAACAAGCGCGGCAATGGCCGGGCAAGGTTTTAGTCCGTTACCGATATCCGAGAACTATTACGCTGATCTCGCGGCGCGCTTCAGCCTCGATCCAGAGATGCTGGCCGCGCTGCGAGCGGGCAACATCCTCTATGACGAGGACGCGACCGGCGCCTATTTTCAGTTTTATTCCCGACCCTATGCAGGCGGAATGTTCTTTGAGGTCGTTGAGCGGCGCGGGGGTTACAAAGGATATGGCGCGCCCAATGCACCGTTTCGGATCGCCGCACAGAAAAGGCTGATGCGCCCCAAAGGAATGCCAAAGCAGTGAGTGAACATCTGGCGCGGGTCGCAGTATCCCATGCCTGGGACACTGCGAATCCGGCGGTCACTGACGTGCTCTGACCACAACGCAATGAAACCTGAACCAGGGCGTTGCTCGGGTCAGGACGTGTAGTCGATGCCGTACTTTTTCACCACCTGAACGATTTGCGCGTCGCTTAGCCCGATGGGGTTGCGACCGTGGGTCAGCAAAGCGAGTTTCGCCGTCTCTTCAAGCTCTTCGGTGGCGTAGATCGCAGCTTCAAGATCTTTGCCCGCGACGACCGGGCCGTGATTGGCCAAAAGGACTGCGCTGCGCTTGCCGGCGAGTCCGCGAATTGCCTGCCCCATCGCCGGATCGCCCGGCACAAAGAACGGCAGCAGCTTGACCTTGCCAAGACGCATGATTGAATAGGCCGTGAGCGGCGGGATCGCGTTCTCCGGGTCAGTGTCGGGCAACATGGACAGCGCAACCGAATGCGTCGAATGCAGATGCACCACGGCGCCGGTTTCGCTTCGCGTCTCGTAAAAGGCGGAGTGGAGCGGAATCTCCTTGGTTGGGGCATCGCCACTGACAATCCGGCCGGTGTGGTCAAGCTGCGTCAGCCGCGCCGGATCAAGCTGCCCCATCGAAGACCCGGTCGGTGTGACAAGGATTCCGCCATCATCCAGCCGCACCGAGATATTCCCCGACGCGCCGCCCGTCAGACCGCGATCAAAGATGGATTTGGCGAGCGTGCATATCTGCTCACGCAGCTTGGAAAGTTCGCTCATATCGCGGTGGCCATGACGGTCACGGCCTTTTCAAAGAAATCCGCATCGCCAAAATTGCCAGATTTGAGCGCCAGGGCGATATCCCCGACCCGCAGCGCCGGTGCGCCGGGCGCAATTTCGGGCCCGATCTCTAGCGCGGTGACGTTCAGGGCCTCGACCACAGCGCCGGATGTTTCGCCGCCTGCGGCGACAATACGCTGGAATCCTGTGTCCACCAGTCGGCGCGCCACGTCGGCCATCAGCCCTTCGGCGGCCTCGGCAGCTCTTTCGCGTCCGAATCTGTCCTGAGTGGCGCGCACCTCTTCCGGGGTGGCGGTGGAATAGATCAATGGCAGCCCTTGCTGCTGCTGCGCCCAGTCACAGACCTTGTCGACGGTGATTGTGCCATCGAGGATCTCTTCCACTGTGACCCGAAAGGCGGGTGCACCGCGTTCTATATGGCGGGCCACCTGACCCTGGGTCGCCCGCGAGCATGAACCGGACAGCACGACGGCCGGGCCGGAAACCCCCGCCCAGCCATTGCTGGTCTGCGTGATCAGCCCTTTGGCCCGGAAATTTGCGGGCAAGCCAAGCGCGATACCCGATCCGCCAGTCAGAAAGGGCAGGTCGGCTACGGCGGTGCCCAGCGACATCAGGTCATGATCAGCGACGGCATCTGCGACAATCAGGCGGCGACCGGCGGCATCCTCGCGTTGAAGCGCCGCCACGACGGCATCAGTGCCTTGGGCCACGTCGGCGTAGGCAACATGCCCGACCGGCATCCCGGTCTGCCGCGCCAGCCAGCGTCGTATGTCGGGGTCGGTCATCGGGGTGAGGGGGTGATCCTCCATACCGCTTTCACTCAGCAAGGTATCCTGAACAAACAGGTGGCCCTGATAGATCGTTCGTCCCGCCGCTGGAAAGGCCGGGCAAACCAGCACCTTGCGGGCCGATAGCGCCTCGGCGAGGGCCGCCGCGACCGGACCGATATTGCCGTCGGGGGTGGAATCGAAGGTTGAGCAGTATTTGAACAGGAATTGGGTGCAGCCCTGCGCCTGCAACCACTCCAGCGCGGCAAGGGACTGGCGCACCGCCTCGTCGCACGGGACGGTACGTGATTTCAGCGCAACCACCCCGGCCTCGACCGCGGCATCTGCGGGCACCGCCGGGATGCCCGAATACTGAGTGACCCGCATCCCCTGTCGTGCAAGCGTGTTGGCAAGATCGCTCGAGCCTGTGAAATCGTCGCCGATACAGCCAAGCAGCATCGTGTGTTCTCCGTTATCTGTTGTGATCAGCGGCTGCCCGTTTGTGGATCAGCCGCCCCCGTAAACGCGGTTTACCTGTTCGATATGTGCCCGCATCGCGATCTGCGCGTCCCGTGGGTTTCGCGTCTCGATGGCCTTGAAAATGTCGCAGTGCGCAGCAAAGGCCGTTTCCATCTGCCCGTCGCGTGCCAGGGTTGTGCGGCGAACATCCGACAACCAGCGATCCACGGCGAGGTAAAAGGCAAGGATGATCGGGTTGGCGAGGACCTCGGCGATTGCCGCGTGAAATGCCATGTCGGTTCGGGCAAACTGTTCAACATCGCCAAGGCTAGCCTGGTTTTGCGCCAGCAGCTCCCGCAGATGCGCGATCTGCGTGTCGTCAATGCGCTCGGCCGCGAGTTGGACCACGCCGGTTTCGACCAGAGTGCGCACATCCTGAAAATGTTCGACCCCGCCGGACTGCGCCAGTTGCAGCGTAGCGGCGCCGGACAGCATTTCGACCACCGTGGCAGAATCGGGAATCCGCACTTTGGCCCGCATTCCCGGATGCTGCGCAATGAGGCCAGACCGTTCGAGCGAAGCGAGCGCCTCGCGTACGGTGATACGCGATACGCCAAATTCTTCGACCATGGTGCGCTCGGACGGCAACGAATCGCCTTCTTCGTAGATGCCATTGCGGATGTCAGTCGTGAGAATTTCAACGAGATCTTCGCTCATCCGGCGCGGCTTTGAGATCCGGCGATTGCTTTGGTCGTTCAACATATACCGGTCCGTTCCCTATGGGGGTTGCGTTCGCCTGCTTTTGTATTCGCCTCTTGAACTAACCAGAAACTTGCTGCATGGTCAACTGGGCAGACCAGTAGGCCAGCGGACCATAAGTCCAAACGCTGTGCTCATCTGTCGCCGGAATATTCAATTGGGAGGAGCCAGAATGAAACGATCAATTATTGCGTGTCTCATGAGCGCAACCGCGCTAGTCGGCGCACCGATGGCCGCACAGGCCGCGGACATCGCCATTGCACTGCACGTTGACCCGACACACCTGATGTTCGACGTCGGTCGCAAGATGAAAGAGCTGGTCGAAGAGCGTTCGGGCGGTGACTACACTGTAACCCTGCTTGGAACCGAAGTGGGTGGCGAGCGCGACCAACTCGAGGGTGCCAGCTTTGGCGAATATCAGATCACCCTTGGCGGGTCGATGCCAATGACCCTGTATGCGCCTGACTACGCGGCCTCGGATCTGCCGTTTGTCTATACCTCGACCGACGAGGCGCGCGCCGTCTACGAGGGCGAACTTGGCGAGGCGATCAACGACGCTTTCATCCAGAACGGCCAGCTTCGCCTTGTCGGTCTGTCCAAGCGCAACCCGCGCAACCTGACCGCCAACGAACCGATCGAAACGCCCGACGGCGTAGACGGTCTGCGCCTGCGGGTGCCGGAAATCGCGCCCTGGGTCAAAATCTGGTCCGGTATCGGCGCCAGCCCCAGCCCGATTGCATGGCCCGAAGTGTACACGTCGCTTCAGACCGGCGTGATCGAAGCGCAGGAAAATCCTGTGAACTTTATCCACGCGGGCAAGCTGTTCGAGGTGCAGGATTACATCATGAAGACCGAGCACGTTTTCTCGTTCTTCCATTGGCTGATGAACGAGCAGTTCTACGACTCGATGTCGGACGAGGACCGTGAAATGGTCCAGGGCGCAATCGACGAGGCCATCGCCTGGGGCGATACCCGCACTGATGAGATGCAGAGCGAACTGTACGCAGATCTTGAGGCCAACGGCATGACTGTCGTCGAAGTCGACAAAGATGCGTTCCGTGCTGCTGCGACGCCCGCGATCCGCGAAGTCGCCGACGGGTTCGCACCCAAAGTGCGCGACTACGTGCTGTCGTTCATCGACTAAACAGGCTCCGAAAGGGGGGGGGTGCGCGACGCACCCTCCTTTTTTTGCCCGCGCCGTCTCTGTCCCTGCGGACAGAGCGCGCAAGTCGTTCAGTGAGGAGGATGAGGGAATGCAAGACAGCCCCGCAAGGCGATATGCGCCCGCGAACATGTTCTGGACTGCCGTCGAAGTCATCATGGTGGCAAGCTTTCTGGGCATGCTCGCGGTGATGTTCATACAGGTTGTCGCACGCTATGCCATCGGCGCCGGTGTTCCCTGGACCGACGAGACGTCACGCTTTCTCTTCATTGCCGAGATTTTCCTGGGTGCAGCCATCGCCCAGCGGTACGGCGAACAGATCCGTATCGTGGTGTTGCTGGACGTCCTGCCCAGCAAGGTGCGCCAGATCTTTGAGATCGTGAGCCATGTTCTGGTAATCCTGATTGCCGCCGGGCTGGTGTGGGGCTCCTGGGGCATGATTGACCGCACCTCCAGCGTCATGGCCTCAACATTGCCGGTACCCTTTGCGTGGCTCTATGCGGTGCAGGGGGTCGGCGTGGTGCTGATGGTCCTGCTCGTGATGCGGGATCTCTGGAAAGACATCACCGACTGGGACCACGTTGACCACTCAGACCAGAGCGCCAAGATATGATAATATTCGCGACCCTTTTTGGCAGTCTTCTGCTGTTCATCTTCATCGGAGTGCCGGTTGGCTTTGCGATGATCGGTGCTTCGAGTATTGTTCTCGCGATCTCACGCGGTGGATTAGAGTCGGTGCCGTTCGACATGATTGCGCAGCGCACGCTGTACGGCGTTAACAACTTCACGCTTTTGGCAATCCCGGCCTTCCTGCTTATCGGCAAGCTGATGAACGCATCGGGCATTTCCGATCGCGTGTTTGATGTCGCCCGCGCCATGGTGGGGCATCTGCGCGGCGGGTTGGGCCATGTGAACGTGCTGTCGTCGATGCTGTTTGCCGGCATGTCCGGGTCGGCGGTTGCTGATGCCGGCGGCCTTGGTCCGGTGCAGATGCGCGCGATGGAAAAAGACGGCTATGATCGCGGCTTTTCCGCCGCTGTGACGGCATCGTCGGCCACCATTGGTCCGATCATTCCGCCGTCGATCCCGGCGGTCATCTACGGTGCGCTGGCGGGCGTTTCGATTGCTGATGTGTTCCTTGGCTCGATGGTGCCGGGGTTGCTCATGGGGCTTGGGATGATGGCGCTTGTGGCCTATATTTCGTCCAAGCGTCAGTACCCGGTCGCCCGACGCGCAACTGCGCCTGAAATCCGCCGGGCGGTGGCGCGTGGTTTCCTTCCGATGCTGAGCCCGGTCATCATCATCGCAGGCATCCTGTCAGGACTGTTCACTCCGACCGAGGCATCTGCCGTCGCGCTGGTCTACACATTGTTTATCGCGCTTGTCGTCTATCGCACGGTCAAAGGGCGCGAGCTGTGGCGGATTTTCCGCGAAACGGCGGTGGATACCGCCGCGCTGCTGGTTATCATCGCGGGATCTGCGATCTATTCCTGGGTGCTTGCCCGGTATCAGGTGACATCGGACATCACGGGGTTCCTGTCGGCGAATATCGACAACCCGCTGGTCCTGCTGCTTTTGCTGAATGTCTTTATTCTGATCATCGGTTGCTTCATCGACTCGGTGCCCGCGCTGTTCCTGCTGACGCCATTGCTGACACCGCTGGTCCAGCAATACGGCATCGACCCGGTGCATTTCGGTGTGATGATGATCTTTAACCTGATGATTGGTCTGGTGACGCCACCGGTGGGCACGGTCCTGTTTACAGTGTCTCGGGTCGCGGACATCCCGTTCGGCAAGCTCGTGCGTGAGATCGTGCCGTTTTACATTCCTCTCTTCGGGATGCTGCTGGCGATCACCTTTCTTCCTGCATTGGTGACCTTTGTGCCGCAGCTTCTGCTTCACTGAATCTAGAAACGACAAAAGGAGACAGTCATGGCTGTTCTGATTTATGGCGGACTCGGGCATGTCGGGTCTTGGGTGGCTCGGAAACTGATTGACCAGGGCCAAGAGGTGATCATCTTTGACATGGGCGCCGCCCGGTTCAGCAGCCTTGGCCTCGATTATCTCGAAGAGGTGCGTGACAGCATCACGCTTGAGTCGGTGGATGTGCTCGATTCGCATACGATGATCGAGATGGCGCTGAAATATCGCGACAAGATTGATGCGATCGTATTCGGCGTGGCGGTCATTGCCGGCCCGACCTTTAAGGATCGGCCGTTTCGGAACGTTTCGATCAACACCATGGGGTTGTTGAACGCGCTCGAAGTGGCGCGCATTCTGGGTGTACCTAAATTCGTCAATCTGTCGTCCGGCGCTGTCTATGGTGATCGCCCGGGCGGTCAGACCGAAGACACGCCGTTCACCGTGACCGACCTGTACGGCGCGACCAAGGTTGCGAACGAAGTTCTGGCGACGCAATACGGTGCGACCTATGGATTTGATGTGCGCAACGCCCGGCTCTATTTCGTTTACGGCCCCGGCAAGCGGCCCGAGATCATGCACCCGCTCTATCAGGCGATGTTCGGCCCACTTGCTGGGATGTCTGATGTGCATTCGGCCAATGGCGGCGATCAGGAACTGGACTGGACCCATGTCGAGGATACCGCTGCGGGCATCCTTGCGCTGCTGAACGCCGAGGGCATGAATGGCGAAGCGGTAAATATTTCCTGCGGCGTTGCCTACCAGCACCGCGACATCGTTGACCGGGTGGCGAAACTTCTTGGCAAAGAGAGCGGCATGACCCTGGGACCGGGGCCGTTCACGCCGCGCGGCGCGCCGCTGGATATTTCCAAAGCGCAAAGTAAACTGGGGTTTGCACCGAAATACGCCAATATCGACGCAGGGTTGGCGGATTACAAAACCTGGCTGGACAAAGATCCGCGCTGAGTCGGCGCGACGAAAGGCATTCGCGGCAAACAGTGCCGATAGATCCATGGACATTTCTGGCAGCCGGGGATTATCTGCGGGCGGGGCGGATTTGTCGAATTGTCAGAAATGCCTTCAAAGGGTTTTCGATTCCGGGAGGAGATATCATGGATCGTCGTTCTTTTATTCGTACAGCCGGGGTGATGGGCGCCGGGGCTGCAGCCGCTGGTTTGGCGGCTCCGGCGGTTGCTCAGGGCAACATCACTTGGCGTATGGTTACAACCTGGCCAAAGAATTTCCCCGGTCTGGGCGTTGGGGCGCAGCGGCTGGCGGATCGTATCACCGCCGCGTCGGGCGGGCGTTTGACCGTTCAGGTCTATTCGGCAGGCGAGCTGGTTCCGCCGCTTCAGTCGCTGGATGCTGTCATCGACGGCAGCGCGGAAATGAGCCATGGCGCAGCCTATTACTGGCAGAACAAATCGCCTGCGCTTTCGTTCTTTACCGGCGTTCCCTACGGCATGACCACGCCCGAACTGACGGCCTGGGTGCGCTTTCTGGGTGGCCAGGAAATCTGGGACGAGATTTATGACCAGTTTGGCGTACAGGGCTTTTTGTCGGGTAACACCGGCACTCAGGCAGGCGGCTGGTTCCGCAATGAACTGACCAGCCTTGAGGACATCAAAGGCGTTCGTTTCCGCACGCCGGGTCTGGGCGGTCGGGTCTGGGAAAAGCTGGGCGCGACAGTCACCAACATGGCTGCGGGCGAAATTTTCCAGGCGCTGCAATCGGGTACGCTGGACGCTGCCGAATTCGTTGGTCCGTACAACGATCTGGCGCTGGGTTTTTATCAGGTCGCCAAAAACTACTACATGCCGTCGTTTGTGGAATCCGGTCTGGCGACCGAACTGGTCGTCGACAAGAAGAAGTATCAGGAACTGCCTGACGATCTTCAGGCGATCATCCGCGATGTCAGCCAGGCGGAATATGATCAGGTCTCGGCCGACTTTATCGCCAACGATCCGCGTGCTCTGAAAACGCTGGTCGAAGATCACGGCGTGATGGTGCGTGATTTCCCCGAGGATATCATGGAGGCCGGCGCCAAAGCGTCGATCGAAGTGGTCGAAGAGCTGCGCAACAGCGACGATCCCTTGGTCAAAAAGACGACCGAGAGCTTTATCGAGGCGATGAATATTGTGCGGACCCGTACCGAGCGCATCGATTCTGCGTACACACGTGCGCGTGAAAAGTACCTCAAGTACTGATCCGTCAGATCTTGCGACACAAAAGGCCCGGTTGGAACACCGGGCCTTTTTTCGTTTTACCCTGCCACCAGGCGCGGCAGCCAAGTGACAATTTGAGGGAACGCAAACAGGATCGCAATCGCCACGATCTGCAAAATGACAAACGGCAGTATGCCCTTGTAGATTGCGCTGGTTGGCAAATCGGGCGGTGCCACGCCGCGCAGATAGAACAGCGCAAAGCCAAAGGGCGGCGTCAGGAACGAGGTTTGCAAGTTCACTCCAACCAGCACACCCAGCCAGACCGGATCAACGTCCAGCGCCAGCAGCACCGGCGCGGTGATCGGGATCACGATAAAGATGATCTCGAACGTATCCAGAATGAATCCCAGAAAGAACATGATCAGCATCACAACCGCGACCGCCGCCAATGTGCCGCCCGGCAGATTGCTCAGGAATTCATGCACCAGATTGTCACCACCCATCATCCGAAACACGATTGAGAACACCGATGCCCCCAGCAGGATGACAAAGACCATGCTGGTGATCGTTGCCGTTGCGATTGCCGTCTCTCGCAGGATCGTGAACGACAGGCGCCAGCGCAGCGCGGCCAAAAGCATGGCCCCAACTGCCCCGACCGACGCCGCTTCGGTCGGCGTGGCAACGCCCCCGAGGATGGAGCCAAGCACCGCAAGGATCAGCAACAGTGGCGGCACCAGTGCGACAAAGACGTCGCGCAGCAGCGCCGCCTTTTCTTCGGGTGGGACCGGTGTTGCGGGGCACGAGGCGGGATCGGTCACCGCCTTGAACAGCACATAGATCAGATAGAGCGACACCAGCAGCAGGCCGGGCAACAATGCTCCGGCAAACAGATCACCCACCGATACCGGCACAGGGGCAAAGTTCCCCTTGGCCATCTGCACCTGAGAGTTGATGCCCGACAGCATGTCCCCCATAAAGATCAGTACGGTCGACGGCGGGATGATCTGACCCAATGTGCCGCTGGCGCAAATAACCCCGGTGGCAAGTTTGGGATCATAGCCCGCGCGCAGCATCGCCGGCAGCGAAATCAGGCCCATCGTCACCACGGTTGCGCCAACCACGCCGGTTGAGGCCGCCAGCATCGCGCCAACCAGGATCACCGAAAAACCCAGCCCGCCACGCATGTTCCCGAACAGCTTGCTCATCGTGAGCAGCAGTTTCTCGGCAATCTGGCTGCGTTCCAGCATCACCCCCATAAAGATAAACAGCGGGACCGCGACCAGCACCTCGTTCGTCATAAAGCCTATATAGCGACTGGGAAGTGAGCCAAAGTTCGACGGGTCAAACACGCCGAACGCCATGCCGACTCCGCCGAACAGCAGGGACACGCCGGCCAGCGTGAATGCGACGGGAAATCCAAGTAGCAGAAAGCCGATCACACCAAAGAACATCAAAGCGGCGAGGATTTCGCCAATCATTACCGGATCCATCAAACGGTTTCCTCTGGCAGGTCAGCGGGGCGCTTGTCCGGACTGTATTGCATCGACTTTGGAACCAGTTGTACGTTGCCAGACAGGACCAGAACCGAACGGATGATCATCGCCAGCCCCTGCATAGCGATCAGTGCGGTAAAGGCGATGACAAAGGATTTCAGGATGAACAGGCCCGGCATGCCGCCAACATTTGCGGATGCCTCGTGATAGCCCCAGGCGCGCAACACGAATGGCATGGAGTAGACGTAAACCACCCATGTAAACGGCAGCAGAAACAGGACCACTCCGATCAGATCAGTCAGTGCCCGTGTCCGTATCCGCGCCGGACGATAGAAGATGTCCACCCGGACATGATCATCGCGCAGCAACGCAAATCCTGCCACAGCGGTAAACATTGCACCGTTCAACCAGATATACAGATCTTGCATCCACACATAGCTGATCGCAAAAAGGTAGCGTTGAACCACCACCGTAAAGCACACCACCACAATGGCGAGTGACAGCCAGGCAAAGGTTTTTCCAATGATAAGGTTTACGGCGCATATCAACGCGGCAATCCCGGCAAGAAAACGCAACTTTCGCCCCTTTTCTGAACGTTGCTGAAGTTTGTCTGGGACGTCAATCAAAGTGCGGCGGCAAGAAGTCAAGATTTAGATGTGGGTTTCGTATGTGCAAGCGGTGTGCGGGTGTCGTTCCTTGCCGATGTCAGAGGCCCGCATGCTGGGAGCTTTGCTCAGGCAGTTTTCCGGTATGCGGAACATCGTTCTATTATGTTGAATGCGGCCAAATTGAACGCTACGGTGCGGCAATGATCGAGACGGGAGGAAAATCATATGACAGCAGGGCGAAATGAGGATCTTCGGCTTTTGAGGGGGGGCGGCCTGTATGCGGCGGATGATCTGGATGCCGACGTGCGGTTTGCGGGTTTTGTCCGCTCGGACATGGCTGCCGGGCGAATCCTCGCGATCCAGGCTAACGATGCTCGCGCGATGCCCGGGGTGCTTGGGGTTTTTACCGCAGCCGATATGGCCGATCTTGCTCCGCTTACCCATGATCCGCTGCCCCGCGACGATGGCGGCACGGCAGAGTTGTTTCCAATCCCGGTGCTTTGCGGCACACATGTGCGCCACATGGGGGAACCTGTGGCGTTGGTCGTGGCCAAAAGCAAGGCGGCGTTGGGTGATGCGATCGACGCTGTCTGGGTCGACATGGACGAAGAGGTGCCACCGCAAGGTGTCTGCTTTTGTCGAAACGTGGGCGATGCGTCTGCCACCTCGGACGCCTTTGCCAAAGCCGCCCATACCAGCACCACACATATCGAAATTGCCCGCGCCACGGTAACATCACTCGAACCGCGCGGCCTGATTGTGCGTCACCGCGACGGTGGGCTGCATGTGCGGGCCTCGACCCAGAACCCGTTTGCATTGCGCGCAGATATTGCGAAACACTTTGGGTTGGCGAAAAGCGCGGTCCATGTTCAGGCCAGTGATGTCGGGGGATCTTTCGGGCTGAAGGGGCCGATGGCGCGAGAAGATGCCGCTGTGATCTGGGCTGCGCGCCAACTTGGTGTGGATCTTTGCTGGTTCTCAACCCGGTCCGAGGCACTGTTGGCGGATGCTCAGGGGCGCGCCATCTCCGGCGACATCCAATTAGCCTTTGACAGCGATCACCGTCTGATCGGGATTGACGCCGCTTTTGACGTCGATGCCGGCGCCTACCCCAGCCGCCGAGCAATGGGCATTGTGAATAACATTCCGGGCCTTGCCGGCATGTATGCCGTGCCAGTGGCGGCTGCCAGCATCACGGGCCAATTGTCGGCGCGCCCGCCGCTTGCGCCCTTACGCGGCAACGGACGCCCCGAAGTTGCACAAAGCATTGAGCGGGCGCTTGACGATGCCGCGCGGGTGATGGGCGTCAACCCGGTCGATCTGCGCCGTATGAACCTGGTTCCCAAAGAGGCGATGCCGTTCACCACGGCCTTTGGCAACACCGTTGACAGCGGCGATTTTGCCCGTGTCATGCAAACGGCGCAGGACCTTGCGGGCGATCCCGCGCCACGGCGCGCCGCGGCCGGGGCACGCGGAATGCTCTATGGTGTCGGTTTTGCGAATTGTATCGAAAGTGCCGCAGGCCCTATACGCAGCCCCAAGCCAGACAACGCCAAACTCAGCGTCTCGTCCGCGGGGCGGATCACCCTTGCGCCGGGTGTGATGTCGGTGGGGCAGGGGCACGAAACCTCAATGGCCGGGATTGTTGTTGACCGGCTCGGCGTCCCGCGCGATCAGATCGACTATGTGAACGGCGACACTGCGGCGCTGAGTTTCGGGCGCGGCAGCGGCGGTTCTTCTGGGTTGGCGGTGGCGGGCGGGGCGCTGGTCACGGCGCTCGACCGGCTGATCGACGAGGGGCGGACACACGCGGCGGATCGGTTCGGTTGCGCGCCGGGCGATCTGAGTTTCCGCGACGGTGCCTTTTACCGCGAAGGCAGCAACGAAAACATGCCCCTCGCCGAAATTGCCGCCGAGAAGGGCGGGCTGTGGGAGGTGGAGGCTGAATTCACCCCCGATGCCGCGACCTATCCCAACGGCAGCCACGTCTGTGAAGTTGAGGTTGACCCTGAAACCGGGGCGGTGAAAATCACGCGCTATGCCGCTGTCGAAGACGTCGGTCGCGTGCTCAACCGGCAATTGGTTGAGGGGCAGGTGATGGGCGGCGTGGCGATGGGCCTGTCCTTTGGATTGGGCGAGCGGATTGTTTACGATGACGATGGTCAGCTGCTGACTGGCAGTTTCATGGACTATCAGATGATTCGTGCCGCTGATCTTCCGATGTTTTCGCTCGGCATGGTTGAAGTTCCGACGATATTGAACCCGTTAGGCGCGAAGGGCGTGGGTGAGGCCGGAACCGTCGGATCGACCGCGGCGTTTTCCAGTGCGATCCGGGACGCACTTGCCCCGCTCGGCGTCAGGAATTTCGAATTGCCTGCAACCCCATGCCAGGTGTGGCAGGCGATCCGGGATGCGTCCGCGCAGTGATTGAGCAGGCCCCCCTGCTTGGTCAGATCCTCGCGGTGCTGTCGGCCACCGCCTTTGCCTTTGCCAATGTGTGTATTTCGCGCACCCGCACCTCGGGCGGCGACAAGGGGGTGATGTTTTCGGTGCTGGTCACCGTGGGCTTATCCGCTACGCTCTGGCTGGCGATAGAGGTGCCGCGCTATGGCACCCCGTCGCTCGAAGGTGAGGCTCATGCCCTTGGCATGTTCGTGCTGGCGGGACTGCTGGCGATGGTATTCGGGCGCACACTGGTCTTTGAGTCGATCCGTCGGCTTGGGGTAAGCCGATCCACATCAGTCAAACGCTTGAACCCCTTCTTTTCGGTGATCCTTGCTACAATCCTGTTGGCCGAACCATTCACCCGCTTGGACGGGCTGGGCATGGTGGCGATAGCGCTGGCCTTTGTCCTGTTGATCCGCGACTCTGTTCGGTCGCGCGGGGCGGTGCTGGCGGACGTCCCGCCGCCTCGGGATTACCTCTTTGGCGTGTTCGCGGCGCTGGCCTATGGGTCAGCCTATGTGGCCCGCAAGGTGGGCCTGAACGAGATGGGTGCGCCGACTTTTGGCACCTTTGTCAGCGCGGCGAGCGGCTTTGCCGCCTATGCGGTCCTTGCTGTGATCTGGCCACGCTACCGCGCTAATTTTAAAGGGATGTTCCGGCACTTGGACAAATGGATCGTGATTGGCGCGGTGATGGTCTCATTGGGTCAGATCCTGATGTTTTCGGCGCTGGCCTACGAGGACGTCTCGACCGTGGTGATGATTGCGTCGCTCGAAATCTTTATCGCCATTTTTCTGTCGGTCGTGGTGTTTCGGAGCGAACGGTTGCCCGGGGTTGCGATCTTGTTGGCGGCGGCCCTTGCTATGGCCGGAGTCGTGCTGGTCGCGGCGGGCTGAGAGCAGGTCACTGATTTTCAGCTAGCAACGCACTGAAAATCGTTCCCTTATGTGGACCGCTGTCCCATTGACGGACATGGCAGCAGGACATTAGGCTCCATTACGGAGGGCGCCCCCGGGCGCAGGGAGGGGAGGTTTGGACATAGTGCCAAACCGACGTATTGATACGTCATTGCAGACACGTACAGGTCGTCCCCACAACCACCGCGACGTCGGCCAACGCGCAGGCGAAAACTGTCTTGGGAGGACACAATGAGAAGAACATTTCTGAAAGCTGCGGTGAGTACCGCTGTGCTCGCTGTTGCCGGACTGACTGTGCCGGCTGCGGCCCAGGCGCAGGACGCCGCCGAGTTTTACAAAGGCAACGTGATCAAATGGATTGTTCCCTATAACCCCGGCGGCGGCTACGACGAATATGCCCGCGTGCTGGCACCTTATTTCGAAAAGTACACTGGTTCCCGGGTTGATATCGTCAACATGCCCGGTTCTGGCGGGATGAAAGGCGCGGTTGAAATTTTTAACTCGCCGGCCGATGGAACTCATATCGGTATCATCAACGGCTCTGCGATGGTTACCAACCAGCTCGCCGGGATCGCGGGCGCCGACTACAAGGTCAGTCAGTACAGCTATGTCGGTCGCATGGTCGCCGATGTGCGCGTCTTTGTAGTAAGTGCCGACAGCGGGATCGACACCTTTGAGGATCTTCAATCCGATGGCAAAACTGCTGTTGTCGGGGCCACCGGACTTGGTGGGTCGACCTATGTGGACGCGGTGATCGTCGGCGAGGCGTTTGGAATAGATCAGCGGGTGATCCCCGGCTTTGATGCGTCTGGCGACATTCGAACAGCGATGTTGCGCGGCGATGTGACCGGCATGTGGGGCTCGCTTGGCTCTGCGATTGACGGGGTCAATTCGGGCGATCACAAGGTTATCCTGCACGGCGAGAAAAAGCCGACCGGTGTGCTCGAAGGGGTGCCGTCGGTTTGGGACAAGGCAGACGCCTCGAAGGATCCTGAGCGCGCAATACGCATTCTGGAAGCCTGGGATGCGCTCTCGGCGGTTGGTCGCCCGGTCGCGGCCCCTCCAGGTGTGCCCGAGGATCGGCTCGCCTTTTTGCGCGATGCCTTTGAGCAGGCGATGATGGACGAAGCTTTCGTCACAAAGATGACCGAAGCTGAACGCGACCTTTCCTTTGCCAGCGGCACCGATATGGTGACGATCGCCAAAGCGGCGACCGAGCTTGACGACGATATCAACGAGCTTTTCGTAAAGGCCATTCGCGGCGAGCTCTGAGCGGCACCAGGCATTCGGGCGCATCCTGCCGTATGGCCGGGGTGCGCCTTTACCCAACCTAGAAAAATAGCCGGGACACGATGACCATAATTGACGGAATGATGAGCGGGTTCTTGCAGTCGATCAGCCTGAGCGTGCTGCCCTACCTTGTGACCGGGGCCTTTTTCGGCCTTGTGATTGGCGTGATCCCAGGACTGTCGGGGCATTTTGCAATGGCGATGGCGGTCACATTTCTCTATGAAATGGAGCCCGCCGCAGGCATTGCCTTTATCCTTGGCGCACATGCTACGGTCGCGCAGGGTGGCGGGTTGACCGCGATCCTGTTTTCGACGCCGGGCACTGGGCAAAACGCGGCGACGCTGCTCGATGGTCCACCGATGCGCGACAAAGGTCAGGCTGGCATCGCTGTCGGTGCCGCAATGGCGTCGTGTTTCCTTGGCGCGACGTTTGGTGCGGTCGCACTGGCGCTGCTGATTCCGGTACTGCGTCACGTCGTGCTGTTTTTCGGCCCGCCCGAGGTGCTGGTGCTGGCATTCCTCGCCCTCACCTTTGTTGCGGTCCTGGGCAAAGAGGATATGACCCGCAGTCTTATCGCGGCGCTGCTTGGGCTTCTGTTGGCGATGATCGGCGTGGACAACGTGACCAACACCCACCGCTTTACGATGGGATCCGAGCGGCTTGCCGACGGTCTTTCGCTTGTGCCGGTGATCCTGGGTCTGTTCGCTGTGGCCGAAATGATTGACCTGTTTGCCCGTGGCGGCGCGTTGGCGCGTGGTGTGCAGCAGCCGCTCTCGGCCCGCGATACCCAGCGGCAGATCTTTACCGGCATCGGGCTGGCATTCAAAAACTGGTGGCTGGTGCTGCGCTGCTCGACCATCGGAACTGTGATGGGGCTAATCCCCGGCCTGGGTTCGGCCCCCGCAGCTTTTGTCGCCTATGGCCATGCCAAGCAAAGCTCCAAGAACAAGGATCAGTTCGGCAAAGGCACAGTCGAAGGCGTGATCGCCCCGGAGGCTGCGAATGATGCGGTCGAAGGTGGCGCGCTTGCCTCGACCATCGCCTTTGGTATCCCCGGCTCGTCGTCGATGGCGATCCTGCTGTCGGGCCTGTTCATCCTCGGGCTGGAAACCGGACCGAAGATGCTGAACGACCATGTCGACATCGTCTTTATCATGATTTTCACCATCATCATCGGCAATCTGATCGGCACCATCATCGGTATGTGGCTGGTAAACCCACTCAGCCGCGCAACCTCGATCCGTTCCGAGATCATGGTGCCGGTGCTTATGGCGATCATCGTAACCGGCGCTTATGCGGGGGATCGGATGGTGTTCGACATCGGTATTGCGCTGGTCTTTGGTCTGGTCGGCTATGTGATGAAGGTACTCAACTATTCGCGCGCGGCGCTTCTGATCGGCTTTGTGCTGGGCTTCGCAGTCGAGAAGAACCTGTATCTCGCGCTGTTGCTTGACGGGCCGTACTTTGTGTTTCAGCCGATTCCGCTGACGCTGGCCATCATCACCATCGTGTTCCTGGCTATCAACGTCTACGGGATCTACCGTGACCGCCGCAAACTCATCGAGGTTTGAGAAAATGACTGATATCGACACCTCCGCCGAGGCGGCTGCAGATCCCGGCGCTGTATTGCAGGACGAAACCGAACGCCGCAAAGGGCTGATAACGCTTGAGATTTGCTTTCTGGCCTTTATCGGTGTGCTTGTCTTTGCCGCGTTTCTTGAGGCAACAAGCTATTCTATCGTCTCGTCCCGCACGCCCTTTGTCATCATGGTGCCGCTCTTTGCGCTGATCGTGGTTCAGGGCTACCGGTTGGGCAAACGGCGTGAAGATTCCGACTTTGTAACCCAGCTTAGGCGCGTTTGCGGCGGCGGGCACGCTCATTTCTCCAAGGTGCTGTCGATGTGCTGTTGGATGGTGGCGCTGATGGTGCTGATCCTGATCTTTGGGCATCTTGTCGGGATCGCTGCCTTCAGTTTCGCGTTGATGTGGTGGGTTGCAAAGGAAAAGTTCCTGCTCGCGGCCTGTGTGGCGGTTGGCACGACCTTTGCGCTCTACGTGCTGTTCGAGATCGGATTTGATGTCGAACTGTATAAAGGCATGATTTACCGCTACTTTGCGGGCTACCGGCTCTTTTGATCCAAGGATCCGGCGATGAATTGGGGGCGGCGCCATTTGCGCCGCCCTTTTGCTGGTCAGTAGAGGCCTTAAACCACGTCATCATGATTTGGTCTCTCGCTTCAATTGCGCGATCGTCAGACGCTGCAATAGGATGGTTGTCTTGGCGTAAAGGATTTCACCATAGTCCAAACGTCGCGATGGAACTGATCAACCACACGAATCTGGATGTTGAAATTGTGGGTTGCCGACTGTTTTGACATTCGATTGTGACCTGTGGTGCGGCCACTATCACCTGGCTCGAGAGGTATAGCCCCGACGTTTGCTTTATCGGGGCGACAGGCGTCCACCAGGATCAGGCTATCACAATCGGCACCGGCGAAGAGGCCGAGCAATAATTTCGAAAGCGGGATCTGCCATCATACTGGCCTCATCCAAAAAGCTGGGTACTGTTCCCTTTCGAAGTGGCAAAGTGGTCCGATGTCGGTGGTTTGATCGTTTCAAAAGCTGCGCACGTCAAGGCGCAACAAATGTATGCGCACGTTGGTTGCGAAATCCACGCCAGCGACTGAGCCGGGAGCTTTGTAAATTTGCCCGCCTCGCCGTTCGGTGGGTCACTGAAAGCGAAGACAGCAAACGCGCATCTGAGTTTGGCACGCTTCTCGTAAACGAAAGCATATTTGGCCAGTGGCGCCGCCGCATGCGCCGCCACTGACGGCTATACCCGGCCTCTTTAGCCGCCTTTGGTGTTGCGTTTGACCTCCTTCTCACGGCCCTGGCGTGGGTCGATCAAAATATCGAGGAGGAAGGGACGCCCCGCGCGTACGGCAGCAACTGCCTCGGCCATTGCGGTATTTAGCTGCTCGTGGGTCTCAATCGGACCAATCGCTTCGACCCCGTGGCTGCGTGCGATGCCGGCAATATCAGGCGCAGGATTGTCGAGTTGCTGACCAACCCAGGCGTTGGCCGGGTTGCGCCCCCGCCGCTTGGCGACAGATTCCTGATGCAGTTCGTCATTAAAGTAACTGCGGTTGTTGGAAATCAGGAACAGCGCAGGGATGCGGTACTTGGCCGCCGTCCAGAGCGCATTTGTGCTCATCAATGTGTCGCCGTCCCCCAGCGATCCAACCACGATTCGCCCCGACCCCTTTAGTGCGAGTGCCGCGCCAATGGTCAGGCCAGGGCCCGAGCCAACCCCGCCGCCGCCATCCTTGCCGATAAAGTCGAGAGGGTGGCGATGTGGCATGATATCGACAGGAAAACCACGCGATAACCCGGCGAACGTCAGGGGGCTGTCACCCACACAGGATTTCAGTGCCGTGGCAATGTCCCGGTTGGTCAGCGCGGTGCCGACGGCCTTGTCGGGGACGGCGGTCGGCGGCAGATCGGGCCGCTTTGCCGTGCCGGTCGGCAGCGCGGCGAGCAAATCGGCCACTGCCGCGTCACCACTGCAATTCAGTTCAATATCCACCGGCGCCAGGGCAAAATGCTCTTGGTTCCAGCCAGAATGAAGTTGTTGATCGAGCGAGGCGTGGATGATCGTCGCTGTGGGCGATTCATCACCATATGCCTGCTTGAGCACGCCGCCCAGATCCACCGCGGCAAGTGATAGGATCACATCAGCCTTTTCCAGCACAGCCCGTGCCGTGGCTTGCAATTTATTGAACGGGGCACCGGCGTGATTGGGGTGATCGGACGGTACCATTGTGCCAGCCTTGAGGTCTGAAAGCATCGCCGCGCCCAGGCGTTCGGCCAGCGCGACGCGGGCTTCCATCGCGGCAGTTGTGCGGGCACCACGCCCAAACAGGATCACTGGGGCCTTGGCATTCAGCAGCGCCTGAGCGGCTTTTGCGATCAGCGCGCCGTCGGGCCGTGCCTCGGGCAGGGGGGCAAAGCGCGCGGGGTCGGGCAGGGCCAGCGGCGACTCAAGCGGCGATTCCTGATCGCCGGCGTCAAGGTTGATGTAAACCGGACCATAGGGCGCCGAATTCGCGATCTTCCAGCCGCGCATCATTGCCTCGGGCGTCGCAGCGGCCGAGCCGGGCTGATCGTCCCACTTGATAAACGGGCGGATCATCGCACCCTGATCCTGCGTGGTGTGTAGCCAGTCGATCCAGGGGCGGCGTTCGGTTGCATCCATCGGGCCGGTGGCCCCCAGAATTAGCATCGGCGCGCGGTCCGCAAAGGC
Source organism: Puniceibacterium sp. IMCC21224 (assembly GCF_001038505.1). NCBI lineage: Bacteria > Pseudomonadati > Pseudomonadota > Alphaproteobacteria > Rhodobacterales > Paracoccaceae > Puniceibacterium > Puniceibacterium sp. IMCC21224. The sequence goes on along the minus strand of NZ_LDPY01000002.1, from coordinate 301,484 downwards.
GTTGAAGATCGCCATCGTCCCGTGCATCAACCCGACGTTCGAATGCAGGGCCACCGCCATCGCCACGCCTGTCACCTTGGCGTAACCGTGCGCGATTGCGACGGCGTGTTCTTCGTGCAGGCACAACAGCATCTCGGGCCGCTCATTGCCAAGATGATTGACCAGACTGTCGTGAAATCCGCGATAGCTCGCTCCCGGTGTCAGCGCGATATAGGGAATGCCCAGCTGACGCAGCATTGCCGCCGGTACATCTGAACCCCAGCTTAGCGTTTCATCCAGCGGACCTTGTACGACTTCGGCCTTCCAGTCGGATTCACTCATGTCTTCGGGCATTCAGCCACCTCCCTTGCGGTTTTCTATGCGGAACTCTGTTGCGCTACCAAGTATCAGCACCGTAGTGACAGCTGTCAAAATGCAATGGCGGCCTGATCGCAGAAAGTGTTCTGCTATATAAAACGAGGTTCCAAAAACTTTGACCCCCGGCGAGATCGGAGTCACAATGCGCCCAACAAGGATCGGGAGGAACTATGAATGCCCCATGACATGGATGGCTCGGTGCATTGGCACGAGCCAACGCAGGGTGAGCGGGCCGGCTTTGGCAGGTTCGGTCAGCCGCAGTCGGATTATGACCGCTTTATGGAGGCTGACGGCATCCCGATCTTTCGCGAGGTTGGCATTTCAAAGGTGCAGAACCTGCCTTTGGTGAAATGGGACCGGATGGGCGGTCGCGGCAGTTATATCCAGCTTCACGGCACTGAGGGAAAGTGGGGCAACTACGTGGTTGAGGTGCCGTCGGCGGGTGCGCTGAAGGTCGAAAAACATCTGTATGAAGAGATCTATTTTGTGGTTGAGGGGCGCGGCTCGACCGAGGTGTGGCTGACCGAGGGTGGACCAAAACACGTGTTCGAATGGCAGACCGGTTCGATGTTCTCAATCCCGGTGAATGCCTATCATCGCATCGTCAATGCCACGAATTCCCCAGCATTGCTGCTGGGCGGAACCACGGCGCCGAATCTGATGAACCTGATCGGCGACACCGACGCCATCTTTGACTGCCCCTATGAATTTACCAGCCGTTTCACTGGTTCAAAAGATTTCTACAAACCCAATGAAGAGCTGGAGCCCGATCCGATCCGTGGTCTGGCCATGCGTCGTACCAACCTCGTGCCCGATGTCATAAATTGCGAACTGCCGCTCGATAACCGCCGCTCGCCGGGGTATCGGCGGGTCGAACCCTTCATGACCGGCAACAAGTTCTACCTGTGGATCGGCCAGCACGAGACTGGCAAGTATTCCAAGGCTCATGCCCACACCTCGGCCGCCGTTCTGGTCTGTGTCAAGGGCAAGGGGTATACCTACACGTGGCCCGAAGATTGCGGTGTGAACCCGTGGAAAGATGGCCACGCCGACAAGGTGAAGCGGGTTGACTATGAACCAGTTGGCCTTGTCAGTGCGGCGCCGGGTGGCGCGCGCTGGTATCACCA